>CP136571.1:1346944-1663055 GCA_035192965.1 Fuscovulum sp.
CGGGCTAGGGCCTGCGGCTTGTGTCACGCCCCGGCCATTTGCGGCAGCAGGTAGGGGCCGTTCAGCGGTGTCTGATTGGTGCGGATGGCGCAGTGATAGGCCTGCGACAGCAGCGTGTCGGTCAGCACCTCGGACGGGGGGCCTGCGGCAATGAGGCGGCCGTCCGTGAGTAGGATCACGTGATCGGCGGTCATGGCGGTGAGGTTGAGGTCGTGCAGGACGGTGACCACACCGCCGCCCTCGGTCGCGAAGCGGCGGGCGCGGCGCATGACCAGAAGCTGATGCGCGATATCGAGGCTGGAGACCGGTTCATCGAGGAACAGCCACATCGGCCCCTGATCGCCGCGCGGGCGGCGGGCCTGGGCAAGGGCGCGGGCGAAGTGGATGCGCTGGCGTTCGCCGCCCGACAGGGCATGGATGGGGCGGTGGGCGAACCCGGAGAGATCAACCTCGGCCAGCAGGCGGTGGATCAGGGCGGGGTCAGCCGGACCGGGCCCGGCCTCGATGCCGAGTTGCAGGATTTCCGCTACGGTGAAGGGAAAGGCGACCTGCGTTTCCTGCGCCAGCACGGCGCGGCGGGCGGCGAGGGCACGGGGATAGAGGCGGGCAATGTCATCCCCGTTCAGGGTGATGTGGCCCGTGAGCGCGGGCAGGTCGCCCGTCAGCGCGGCCAAGAGCGTGGTCTTGCCCGATCCGTTGGGACCGATGATGGCGGTGACCTGTCCGGGGCGGGCGGTGAGGGTGATGCCCGTCAGGATCGTGCGGCCATCGCGGGCGAGGGTGAGGTTGGTGGCGGTGAGCATGGGTCAGATCCCGGCAAGGCCCCGGCGGCGCAGCAGGATCCACAGAAACACGGGCGCGCCAAGTGTGGCGGTGACGATGCCGATGGGAAGCTCGGCCGGGGCGGTGAGGGTGCGGGCGATCATGTCGGCCCCGATCAGGAGGGTTCCGCCCAGAAGGGCGGCGTGGGGCAGCAGGGCGCGGTGGTCGGGTCCGGTGGCAAGGCGCAGAAGGTGGGGCACGACGATGCCGACAAAGCCGATGCCGCCCGCGATGGCCGTGGCCGCGCCCGCGGCGGCGGCGGTGGCGAGGATGGTCAGCCGTTTGGTGCGTTCGACATGGATGCCGAGGTGGGCGGCTTGCGGTTCTCCGAGTGCCAATGCGTTGAGCGCGCGGGCGAGGAGGGGGGAGAGGAGCAGGACGGGCAGGATCAGCGGCAGGGCGGTGGCGATCTTGGCCCAGCTGGCCCCGGCGAGCGAGCCCATGGACCAGAAGGTGAGGTCGCGCAACTGCTGATCATCGGCGAGGAAGGTGAGGATGCCCGTGGCCGCGCCTGCGATGGCACCGAGCGCGATACCCGCCAGCAGCAGCGTGGCGATGGCGGTTTGCCCGCCTGAGGCGGCAACGCGGGTGAGGATGAGCGTGGCGATCCAGCCGCCAAGGAAGGCCGCGAAGGGGATGAGATGCGCGCCGGTGAGCGCGGCGAGGGCGGGGGGCAACAAGCCGCCCAGCACGATGGCGCTGACCGCGCCAAGGCCCGCGCCTGCGCCGACGCCGACGATGCCGGGATCGGCGAGGGGGTTGCGGAACAGGCCCTGCATCAGCGCGCCTGCAACAGCCAGTGCCGCGCCGACCATCAGGCCCATGGCGAGGCGGGGAAGGCGGATGTCGTAAAGGATGAGAGTTTCGGCCCGTGTCAGCGCCTCGCCCCCGGTGAAGGCGGCGATCAGGCGGGTGGGCGAGAGGCCCGCCGCCCCGGTGCCGAGCGACAGCAGCGAGACGGCGAGGAGGAGCGCCACGAGGGTGAGCGTCACCGCCCGCGGTTGCGGGCGGCTGCGGGCGCGAAGCGGGAGGGGGAGGGCAACCATCGCCTAGCCCTGACCGGGGTAGAGGAGCGCGTGTAGATCTGCGGCGGCCTGCGGGGTGCGTGGGCCAAAGCCGAGCAGCAGGAGGCCATCCATGCGCAGGATTGCGCCCGTCTTGGCGGCGGGGGTTTGCGACAGGGCGGGATGGGCCAGCACCATGTCGTTGTTGATGGCGAGGTCGCCTTCACGGTCCATCATCAGGATCACGTCGGGGGCGGCGGTCAGGACCGCCTCATCCGTGATCTGCTTGTAGCCATCGAACCCCATGCCTGCGTTGATGCCGCCTGCCAGTTCGATGATGCTTTCGGCGGATGAGCCTTCGCCGCCTGCCATGACGCGGCCGCCTTGCAGCGACAGGATGAACAGGACACGTTTCGGGGATTCCACAGTGGCGGCGCGGGCGCGGGCCTGTTGGAGGCCTTGCGCCACGTCGGCGGCGAGGGCCTTGCCTTCGTCGGGCAGGTCGAGCGCGTTGGCGATGGTGGTGATCTTGGCGATCAGGCCATCGGGGGAGGTGTCGGGGCCGGACATGGTGAAGGGGATGCCTGCCGCGTTCAGCACATCCAGCGCTTCCTGCGGGCCTGCGCCGGATTCCGACAGGATCAAGTCGGGGTTCAGGGCGAGCACGCCTTCGGGCGAGAGGGCGCGGAAATAGCCGACATCGGGAAGAGCGATGACTGAGGGCGGGAAGGTGGAAGTGCTGTCGCGCCCGATCAGCCTGTCCTGTGCGCCGAGGGCGACGGCGATTTCGGTGACAGAGCCACCGAGGGTAAGGACGCGTTGGGCGGGATCGGCGAAGGCCGGGGTGGCAAGCGCAAGCGCGAGGGTGAGAGAGAGGCGGAAGGTCATGCGGGCACCCCTTCGACAGCGGGCAGCGTGGCGATGAAGGCGTTCCATGCGGTAGGGGCGGCATCCTTGCGATAGCCGAAGATTTGCAGGATCAGGCCACCGTCCCTGTCAAACGCCTCGATGCTGTTGGCATCGCCCGTGCGGGTGGGTTTCCAGACGCGCCAGACCTGCGCAATGTGATCGCTGCGCAGGTGCAGGTTAAAGCGCGGGTCCATGACGTTGATCCATGGCCCCATGGGGACGACCTTGGCGATGGTGCCGCCGTGGATCTGGATGCAGCCCTGATTGCCCACGAAGATCATCAGCGGGATGGCGGCATCGGCGGCGCCGTGCAAAGCGCGGGTGATGCTGTCCGGCGCGATACGTTCGGCGCGGGGTTGGCCGGCGAGTTGGTAGGCACCCAGACGGTTCATCTTCAGCCTGCGGGTGAGGGTGTTGAACTGATGCGTGTCGGTCATCGCGTCCCAGTCGCGGCGCAGATCATCGGCGCGGGCAGGATTGCCCCGGGGGCTTTCGGTCGGGATGCGGGGCGCGAGGATCAGCGATTGCGGCTGGTCGGGCAGGCCGAGCGTGGCGGTGAGGCTGTCGAAGGCATCGGCGTTCGATTCGGGTTTAAGATGCACCTTGTGGACGGCGTCCCCTGCCGCATCAAAGATTTGCAGGCTGCGTTTCGGGCCATCTTCGGCCTGATCCACTACGGCGAAGGCGTGGGTCCAGTGGTCGGGGAAGATGCGCAGGTCAATCTCGGGGTCGAGCACCATCGCGGCATGGGGGCCGGAGCGGTAATCGGAATAGACGCCGCGCCGTTCATGGACGCAGGATTCGTTGCGCGTCAGCGCCATGACATCCCCCAGATCGCGGATCAGCGGGAAAAGACGGTCGGGTGTGGCGTCGATGGCCACGGCCCCGTGGCCGACATGGGCGGCGACGAGCGTGGCCTCGGTCACGCCATGGGCATGGGCGAGATCGCGGGCGCGGGCCTTAGGGTTTGCCGCGCGCAGGGCGCGCAGGTCGGCGGGGGTCAGCAGGGGGGATTGGCCGTCAGCCATGGGATGCTCCAGACAGGAAAGGGCGCGTCTGGCGGTCGGCGGGGCCGGGGCTGGTGCGCGTGGATCAAGGATCGGGCAGGTTTCGCGGATACTTGACAGTTACAGTCAGGCTTTCTAGAAGCCATTTCCTGACAGATCAAGTCGGAATATCCGCCACGGCGGACCGACCTGCCGCCAGCCACGCGATCCGCCCGGCCAGCCCTTCAGAAAAACAAAGACAAAAGGGGTTATCCATGCCGATCCGCACCCGTGCCCAGAGGGCGCAGCTTCTGTGTTCCGTGCCTTTGATCCTGATCTGCGCCGGGCCTGCCGCCGCGCAGGAGAATGAGGGGTTTTTTCAGGTTCTGGGCCGCATCATCCTTGGCACCGGGACGGCGAAGGTGGCCATCGACACCCCGCAAGCGGTAAGCACGATCGAGGCTGAAGAACTGGAACGCGATCAGCCTGCCACCATCGGCGATCTGTTCAAGGCGGTGCCGGGCGTGCAAGGCGCGGGGGCATCGGCCCGGCCCTTGGGGCAGGCGTTCAACATCCGGGGCATCGGCAACAGCGAGCAGACCGCATCCGAGGCGCGCATCATCGTGACGGTGGATGGCGCGCCGAAGTTTTATGAAAGCTATCGGATGGGGTCGTTTCTGGGCGATCTGGACCTGTACAAGCGGGTGGAGGTGCTGAAAGGGCCTGCATCTTCGACGCTGTACGGGTCGGGGGCGATTGGCGGGGCGGTGAATTTCACCACCAAGGAGGCCGGCGATTTTCTGGAGGAGGGCGAGACGCAGGCGCTGCGCTTTTCCAGCACCTATGACAGCAATGGCGATGGGGTGAAGCTGGGCATCATTTCCGCCACGCGGGCGGGCAGTGCCGAATATCTGGCCGGGTTCAACGTCACCACCGGGAATGACAAGGTGGACGGGGCAGGCAACCGGCTGGCGGGGACGGCTTATGACGGCTGGTCGGGGCTGGTGAAGGGCAAGTGGTATCTGGGGGCAGATGACGAGCAGAGCCTGACACTGAGCCTGTCGCGGACGGACAGCGATCTGGACGGCACGCCGGTGGCGCAGACCGGGGGCGCGACGGTGGGGGCGTTTGGCCTGCATGACATGCATGCGGTGGATGACACGCTGACACTGGCCTGGCGGCATGAGTTCCGCGACAACCCGTTGCTGGATGTGACGGCGCAGCTGTCCTTTACCGATACGAGCGTGGAGAAGGAGAATTTCTCGCTGGGCGCGTCCTGCGCGCCGGGGACGTTTCAGGTTCTGTGCGACAGTTCTTATGGCTATGCGACCACCACGCTGAAGCTGGAGAACACCGCCGATCTGAGCGCGGGAGCGTGGGAGAATTACCTGACCGTCGGGGTGCAGGTGTCAGAGCAGGAGCGCAGCGCGACATCGTCGCTGGGGGCTTTGGGGTTCCACCCCGAGGGGTCGGATCGGCGGGTCGGCCTTTATGCGCAGGGCGAGTTCACCTATGGCGAGCGGCTGACGATCATTCCGGGCCTGCGCGTCGATATGGGCGAGCAGACGCCGGGTGCGGCGGCGGTGGCAGCGGGGGCGTTGGCACAAGAGGACACCGCCGTGTCGCCCAAGATCGCGGCGATGTATGAGCTGAGCGACAGCTTTGCCATCTTTGGGTCGCTGGCGCGGACAGAGCGGATGCCGACGCTGGATGAGTTGTATTCCAGCGAGGCGGCGGGGGCCTTGCCGGCGCGGACACCCAGCCTGAACCTGCTGAAGGAAGAGGCGGATACGGTGGAGCTGGGCTTTACCTGGCAGCGAGAGGGGCTGTTGGCCGAGGGCGACAGTTTGCAGATGAAGGTGACAGCGTTTCACAACGATCTGACAAACATGATCGCCACCACACCGCGCGTGGCGGGCGGGCCTGCGGTGCCGTATTTTTCCAACATCGCGGCGGCGGAGTTGTGGGGGGCCGAGGTGGAGGCCGCCTATGATGCGGAGCGGTGGTTCGCGCAACTGGCCTATTCCCACGTGAAATCGAAGAACGCGGCGACGGGGCTGACATTGCCGGACACGCCGGCGGAGAATGTGGTGCTGACCTTGGGGGCCAAGCTGCCCGATCAGGGGCTGACGGTGGGCTGGCGGGCGAGTTACTTTGACAAGATCCGCACGTCATCCGCCACCACGACGGGCGCGTCATATGACACGCATGATGTGTTCCTGACCTGGTCACCCGAGGAGGGGCCATTGGCGGGGCTGGATGTGAACCTGTCGGTCGAGAATGTGTTTGACCGGGCCTATCGCAACAACCTGAGCCTGGACAATGCGGCGGGGCGGACGGCGAAACTGTCGGTTGCCAAGCGGATCGCGTTCTGATGCGGGGGCTGGTGGGGCTGGCCTTGGTGCCGGGGGTTGCCTTGGCGCAAGAGGGGGGCGATGCCGCCCCCCTGACCCCCCTTGCGGGCATTGCGCCCCCGCTGCACGCGCCCGTGCCGGTGGTGGAGATGATCCTTGCCGCGCATTGGGTGGTGCAGGGGGTGAGCCTTGTGCTGGCGCTGGGCTTGTTTGCAGTGGTGACGGTGCTGGTCTTCAAGGCCGGGGAATTGTGGCTGGCGGGGCACCGGCTGCGCCAGAGCCTGCTGTCGCTGGGCGGGGCGGGCACGCTGGACGAGGCGGCGCGGATGCTGGCGGGGCGGCGCTGCGCGGGGGCGGCGATGGCGGCGGCGGCGGTGGAGGAATATGCGTTGGCCTTGCCCGTGCTGGCGCAGGCGGGGCCCGCGGGCGTGAAGGAACGGGTGCGCGCGCGGGTGGAGCGGATCGCAGGCCGCGATGCGGCGCGGCTGCGGCGCGGGACGGGGGTGCTGGCCACGGTGGCGGCGACGGCGCCCTTCATCGGGCTGTTCGGGACGGTGTGGGGGATCATGTCATCCTTTCTGGCGATCAGCGCAGAGGGGACGACGAACCTTGCCGTTGTGGCACCGGGGATTGCCGAGGCGTTGCTGGTGACGGGGTTCGGGCTGGTGGCGGCGATCCCGGCGGTGGTGGTCTATAACGCGGTGCAACGGCGCATTGCGGGCCTGCGGCAAGCGATGGCGGATGTGGCGGTGGCGCTGGAGGTGCTGCTGGGCCGCGATCTGGACCGGAGGGCGGCGGCATGAGCGGGGGGTTTCCGCGCGATGGCGATGAGGATGACGTTGCGGCGGAAATCAACGTCACGCCGTTCATCGATGTGATGCTGGTGCTGCTGATCGTGTTCATGGTGGCGGCCCCCCTGTCGACAGTGGATGTGCCGGTAACGCTGCCCACCAGTTCCGCCGCGCCGGCGGAGCGGGTTGCGGACCCCCTCTGGCTGACGGTGACGGCAGAGGGGGCGTGGTCTCTGGGCGATGTGGCCGTGGCGCGCGAGGGGTTGGCGGCAGCGCTGGAGGCGGCAAGCGACGGGGATCGCGGGCGGGCGGTGCTGATCCGGGGCGATGCCGCGCTGCCTTATGCCGAGGTGATGGCCGTGCTGGATGCGCTGCGCGATGCGGGGTGGATGAAGGTGGCGCTGGTGGCCAAGGAGGCCGCAGGGGGATGAGCGGCCAGTTCAACCGGGGGCGCGATCTGGCGGGGTGGGCGGCGGCGGCAGGGGTCGCGGCGGCACTGTTTGCCGGTGCGGCAGTGGCGGCCTTGCGAGCTGCGCCCGGTACGGCGGGCGCGGGGCCGGTAGAGGCGGTGGCGATGGACCTGTCGGTGGGGGTGGTGCCGCTGTCGGCGGTATTGCCATCGGAACCGCCCGCAGTGGCGATGGCCGCGCCTGTGCAGCCGGAGGCCCCGCTGACCGAGGCCACGCCTGACCTGCCTGCGATGCCGGAACCGGTGGCCATGCCGCGCCCGGATTTGCCGCCTGCGATGGACCTGCCGCAGGCGGAAGCACCGCCTGTGATGGCGGCGGCCCCGCCTCCTCCGGAAGCGCCGCCGTTGACCATGGCGCAGAGCCCGCGCCCGGTGGCGCGGCCCGATCGTTCGCAGCCTGAGCGTGCGAGAGATGAGGTCCAACCGGCCGAGGCTGCGCGGCCCGCCGCGCCGGAGACGGAGGCGCAGGCTGAAGCCAAGCAACGCGCGCCGAGCGCGGCTGCGCCTGCGCAGGCGGCGGGATCGGATCAGGCGGCGCGGCCTGCGCAGGAGCGTCGAGTTGCGGGCGGACAGGCGGCGGCGCGGTATGGCGATCAGGTGATGCGCCAGATCGCGCGGCTGCGGCGGCAAAAGGCGCCCGAGCGGGGGGTGGTCGTCGTGGGGTTCGAGATCGGGGCCGATGGCGGGCTGCGGCGGGTGGCGGTGGTATCATCGTCGGGATCTGAGGCGCTGGACCGTGTGGCGCTGGACCATATCCGCCGCGCCGCGCCCTTTCCGCCCCCGCCCGAAGGGGCAGCGCTGCGCTTTGCCTTTGAGTTCGTGGGGCGGTGAGGCCAATGGTCCAAGGTGAGGGCGACCAAGGTCTCGGCCCTTTTCGGGAGGGCTGTGTCCATTGTCTTTGGTGCTGTTAACATATATTAACATTTAGAAAATAAAGACGGATTTTACACAGATGTACGACCGGGATTTGACGGAGCTTCAGACACTCATCGGGCAATGGGCCCAGACCGGACGGGTCGATGTCGGCGGTTGGGGCGCGAATGAGGTGATGACGATTCTGTCAGGCCAACCGGAGTTTCGGGAAAAGTTCGTGGCGCTGTTGCAGTGCCGCCTGGGTGAACCGATCCACTGACATCTGCTGAGGCGCGGTCCGGAACGGAACGGGCGGCGGGTGCTTTTCGCAGACGTATTTTGCAGAGCTGGCGGAAAACGGGCTGATGCCACCTGCGGTTTGCGTCAGGTGGCGGCGGGCAGGCGCAGGGTGACGCGCAGTCCGCTGCCTTTGCTGTCAAAGGCCAGTTCCCCCTTGGCGCGGGTCAGGATTTCATCCGCGATGGCCAGACCCAGACCATTGCCATCGTTGCCCGGACCTGCCGTATCAAGCCGCTGGCCGCGTTGGCGCAGGCGGGCGATCTGATCCGGTGGCATTCCCGGCCCGTCATCCTGAAGCGTCATCACGATCTCGGCCCCGTCGCGCCGGGCGGTGAGCGTGATGCGCGCCTTTGCGTGGGCCACGGCGTTTTCCAGAAGCGCGCCCAGCGCCTCGGTCAGGTCGGCGCTGTCGATGCGGGCGGAGAGGCCTTCGGCGGCGTTGATCTGCCAGACAAGCGCTGCACCGCGTGGGGTGCGTTGCAGCACGGCCACCACACCGCGCAGGGCGCGGGCGGCATCGGCGGTGGTGCCGGGGGTGCCGCCTGCCAGAGTGGCGCGGGTGAGTTCGCGGTCGACTTGCAGGCGGATGGAACGGACCACGGCTTCGATCCCCGCCGCCTCGGTCTGGCGGTCGGTGTCGCGCAGGCGTGCGGCGTCGCCCAGCAGGGCCTGCAGCGGGGTTTTCAGGCCATGCGCCAGATCGGCGGCGCGGCGGCGGGAGCGGTCAATCTCGGTCGCGCGGGCATCGAGGAGGTGGTCGATCTGGCGCGCGAGCGGGGCCAGTTCCTGCGGCACGCTGTCGCCGATCCTGTCTTGCGCGCCGGAGGTGAGGGATTGCAGGCGCTGGCCCAGTGTGGCCAGCGGGGCAAGGCCCACGCGGATTTGGACGGCCCCGGCGGCGAGGATTGTCAGTCCAAGGACAGCAAGCCAAGGCAGCATATCGGCACCAAAGGCGGCGCGGGCGGCATCTATCCGCGCGCGGTCCAGCGCGGTGGTGATGCGGACCTGCTTTTCACCCGCCGGGGTGGGGCGGATGACGGTGCGGTCCAGCGCAAGAAGCGCGGTGTCCTGCGGGCCGGGCAGGGTAAGCAGAACGCCCGCGCCGGGCGGCGGGGCAGGGGGCAGGGTGAGCGTGAAATCCCACAGTGATCGCGAGGACCATGTCTGATCGCCCACGGACACCGCCCAGTAGCGGCCGGAATAGGGGCGGTTGAATGCCGGGTCAGGGGGCGGGGTGGCCAGCGTCAGGCTGCCATCGGGGGCAGGGTCGAGCGTGACGACGAGGTAATCCGACAGATCCGCCAGATCGGTGGCGATGGCGCGTTCGGCATGGCGGTTGAACAGGATCGACAGGCCGAATTGCGCCGCGATCAGCGTGACGATGAGGGCCAGGCCCCCCGCCAGCGCCAGACGCAGGCGCAGGGAGCCGCGTGTCATGGATCGCCGCCCAGCCTGTAGCCAAAGCCGCGCCGGGTTTCGATGGCGGCGGACCCAAGTTTGCGGCGCATCCGGGTGATGACAGCCTCGACCGCGTTCGCCTCGCGCCCGTCTTCTGTGCCGTAGAGATGGTCAAGCAGTTCGGTCGGGGGAACCGTGCGGTCGCGGTTCAGAAGCAGATAGGACAGGAGCCGGAATTCCAGCGGGGTCAGGGCGACGGGCAGGCCGTCGCGCTGCACGGTCATGCGGTTAAGGTCGATGGCAAGGCCGCCGATGTGGTGCAGCGGCTGCGCCTGCCCGGCGGCGCGGCGGATCAGGGCGCGGGCGCGGGCGGTCATTTCCTCGACCATGAAGGGTTTGGGAAGGTAGTCGTCGGCCCCGGCCTCGATCCCTTCGACGCGTTCGGACCATGTGCCACGGGCGGAGAGGATGAGGATGGGGAAACCCCGCCCCTCGGCCCGCCAGCGTTTCAGCAGGGTCAGGCCATCCAGCCGGGGCAGGCCCAGATCGAGGATGACCAGATCGTAATCTTCCGTCCCGCCCTGAAACCATGCGGTTTCGCCATCGGTCACGGTTTCGGCGCGGAAGCCGGCGGCGGTGAGGGCGGTGGAGACCATATCCGCGATGCGGCTATCATCTTCGACGACAAGGGCGCGCATCAGTCATTGATCCGGATGACACGCGCCGTGGCAGCATCGACCGACACGCCCAGAACCCGCCCTGCGGGCGTGATCAGTTCCAGTTCATAGATCAGGCGGCCGCTCTTGCGGTGAAGTTCGGCGTTGATCATGCGCGCACCGAAGCGGTTTTCGACCCCGCCCAAGATGGCCGCGAGGGGCAGGATCGCCCCGGAGGACACGCCCGCGCGGGCGCGGTCGCTGTCATCGTCGTCGTTGTCGTCGTCATCGGCGCTGTCGTCGCCGTTGCTGTCGCCGCCATTGTCATCACCACCACTGTCACCACCACTGTCACTACCGCTGTTGCCGCCACCATCATCGCTGCCGTCCTTGGCGAAGACGGGCGTGGCGACGCTCAGGATCGCGAGGAGGAGGAGGAAGGAATAGCGGGTCATGCACGCGATGTACCGGATGGAAGCTGACAATTGGCTGACAGGTCCGGTCAGGAGGCTGTCAGACGACTCATGTCAAAGCTGGTCCATCCCGAGAGTTGGGGCAATTGAAAAACGAGAGGATGAACCAATGGACGCCAAAGACCTGAACCGTGCTGGACACATTTCGATGGGCATCGCCATGGTTGCGGCCGTGGTGGGGGCGCTGTCGCTGGCATCGGTGCCGACGCCGACCTTTGCGGGCAGCGATGACCGGGGCAGCGACGACCGGGGCGGCAGCAGCAGCAGCAGCGACGACCGGGGTGGCGATGACAACGGTGGCAACAGCAGCGGCAGCAGCAGCGACAGCAATGGCGACAGCACCAGCGATGGCAATGGCGGCGATACCAGCGGCCATGGCAGCGACGATGTCGGCTATGACGACAAGGGCGGCAACGGGGCGGGCTATGGCTCGCAGAACGGTGTGCTCCTGCCGGTGCTGACCGAAGTGGTGGCCGATTGGGAAACGCGTGGCTACCAAGTGCTGGAGATCGACCGCGAGGATGGAACGGTGGTGGAGATGAAGGTCATCACCCCGGAAGGCAAGCGGGTCGAGATGTATGTCGACGCGGCCACCAACACGATCCTGAGCCAGCGTCTGGACTACTGAGATCACGACCGCGCTGCAGGCGGGGGGGGTGGGCGCAGGCCCACCCCTTTTGCATTGCGGGGTGCGGTGCGGGGGCACGGGCGCTGCCCGGGATCCGGGGTGAGCTGCGGCCCGGTGCGGAAAATCTTGTGCTGAAAATCTTGCTCGGGGGAATGGACAAGGGCGCGCGCTTGCTGCGGTATGGCGGCGGGTGGGATCGGCTGATCCGGGGGGCAAGGTGACGGCATCCTTTATCGACATGGACGCGCTGGCGGCGCTGTTGGTGAAAAAGGCAGCGGGGGGCGGGCGCGTGATCGCGGCACTGGCCGGGGCGCCGGGATCGGGCAAGTCCACCGTGGCCGAAGGGTTGGTGGACCGGCTGAATGCAGGGCAGGCGGCAATGGCGGCAGTGCTGCCGATGGACGGGTTCCATTACGACGACCTGCATCTGGTGCCGGCGGGGCTGCGGCCAAGGAAGGGCGCGCCGGAGACGTTTGATGTGGGCGGGCTTTATCACACGCTGCGCCGCATCCGGGCGCGGGATGAGGATTTCGTCGCCGTTCCGGTCTTTGACCGCGATATCGAGATTGCGCGGGCGGGGGCGCGGATGATTTCCGCCGACGTGCCAGTCATCATTGTCGAGGGGAATTATCTGCTGCTGGGGCAAGAGCCATGGTCGCGGCTGCGGCCGTTGTTCGATGTGGCGGTGCTGGTCGATGTGCCGGAGCCTGTACTGCGTGCGCGGCTGACGGCACGGTGGCGGCATTATGACCTGACGCCTGAAGAGATTGCCTGGAAGCTGGATGGCAATGACCTGCCGAACGGGCGGTTCGTGATGGCCGAGAGCAAGAACGCGGATTTCCGGCTGGTGAACGGATAGCGCATGACGGGGCCGGGCAGCATCGCGGTTCTGGATGTTGGCAAATCCAACGTGAAGTTGTCGGCCTGTGATGCCGAGGGGCACGTCCTTGAGACATTGACGACGCCGAACCCGGTCTTACCGGGGCCGCCCTGGCAACACCATGACCTAAAGGCGCTGAACCTTTGGGTGATCGATGGGCTGGCGGCGCTGGGGCGACGGCATCCGCTGGCGCGGTTCGTGGCGTCTGGCCACGGGTCGGGTGCGGTGCTGGTGGGGGATGATCCCGATGCGGGCGGCGACGGGGCCGTGCTGCCGATGATGGATTATGAGCAGTCCCTGCCCGAAGGGCTGGACGCGGAATATGCCCCTTTGACCGGGGATTTCCTTGACCGGGGATCGGCCATGATGATGGGGGCCAGCCATGCGGCGCGGCAGATGTTCTGGGCCGCGCGCGACAGGCCTGCCGAATTTACCCGCGCGCGGTGGTGCCTTGGCATCCCGCAATACTGGGCGTGGCGGTTGAGCGGGGTGGCGGTGAGCGAGGTGACGATCCTGGGTGCGCAGTCGCATCTGTGGAACGTGGCGCGGGCGCGGTGGTCGCCCATTGTGGCGGCGCGGGGCTGGGGGCGGCTGATGCCGCCCTTTGCGCGGGCATCGGATGATCTGGGTCCGGTGCGTGCGGCGCTGGTGGCGCGTGGGGTGCCGCAGATGCGGGTCCATGCGGGGGTGCATGATTCATCGGCCAATTTCCACCGCTATCGCGCGGCGGGGCTGGACGGCATCTGCGTCATTTCGACGGGGACATGGATCGTCGCCATCGCCGACCGGATCGCGCCCGAACGTCTGGACCCGCGCTTTGGCATGACGCTGAACGCCGATGTCGGCGGTGCACCGGTGGGGGGCGCGCTGACGATGGGCGGGCGGGATTATGCGGTGCTGGCCGGGACGCAACCCGAGGGCGCGCGGGCCGATCCGGCAGTGCTGGCGCGGCTGATCGTGCGGGGAACGATGGCGCTGCCCGCTTTTGGGCCGAGTGAAGGGCAGTTTCCCGGCACTGCGGGCAAAGGGCGGATCGTCGGGCCACCGCCCGAGGGCGCGGCAGAGCGGCTGGCGCTTGCGGTGCTGTACGTAGCGCTTCTGACGCTGGAATGCGGCAATCGGCTGGACGCGGAGCGACCGTGGATTCTGGATGGCAGTTTCCTGCGCGATCCGGCCTTTGCCGCGCTGGTGGCTGCGTTGCGGCCGGGGCGCGAAACGCGGACCCATGCGGAAAGCTATGGCATTGCCGTTGGGGCCGCAGCCCTGTGTGCGCAGGGTGAGGTGATGCCGCCCCTGCACCTGACCGAACCGCAGCCCCTGCCCGGGCTGCCCGACCTAACAGATTACGTCGCGCGCTGGCGCGCGCTTGCCAAGGAAGCCATGACATGACCGATGCCGAACTGACCCTGCGCCAACAGATGGTGCGGACCTGCCGCAAGATGAACGAGACGGGGATCAATCAGGGCACGGCGGGCAACCTGTCGGTGCGGTTTGGCGACGGGTTCCTGATCACGCCGTCGTCGCTGCCCTATGACGGGATGGAGCCGGACGATCTGGTGGAGATGGGGTGGGACGGCACCTATGCAGGGCGGCGGCCATCGTCGGAGTGGCGGTTCCATCGCGACATTCTGAAGGCGCGACCGGATGTGAATGTGGTGCTGCATTGCCATTCGGCCTTTGCCACATCGGTTGCCTGCCACCACCGCACGATCCCGGCTTTTCATTACATGGTGGGCGTGATGGGGGGCAACACGCTGCGCTGTGCGCGCTATGCGACCTTTGGCACGCAGGCGCTGTCGGATGCGGCGATCGAGGCGCTGGAGGGGCGGATGGCCTGCCTTCTGGGCCAGCATGGGCAGATCAGCCTTGGCACCACGCTGGAGGGCGCGTTGTGGATGGCGGTGGAGGTAGAGACGCTGGCGCGCATGTATGTGCAGGCGCTGGCGCTGGGCGAACCGCCCGTGCTGCCGGAGGAGGAGATGGAGCGGGTCATCGCGCAGATGAAGCGGATGAGCTATGGTCTGGGCCCCGAGGAAGAGGGCGCCAATGATGTGGCGCGGCCGCGCAAGCCGGCCTGAGAGGCGGCGCCGCAGGGCGTGACCAGGCGGCAGCCGGATTGACCGAAAGTCGCACCTGATCTTGCATCAGCACGGCTTGCCCTTGGCGCATTGTTTACGCAAACATGTCGCCGAGGACCGGAGAGTCTTGGGGGGAATGTATGCTGAATCTGCCGGAAGAGGGCCTCTTCGTCGGCCGCGTTTGGCGGCGCGGGATTGGCCCATCGGTGGTTGTGGTGCGGGGCGGCGAGGTGGTGGATATCACCACGCGCGAGGCGCCAACGATGCGCGATGTGTTGGAACAGCCCGATATCGGGGCCTTTGTGGCAGGAATCGCCGGCGAAAGCATCGGATCGCTGGAGGCGCTGGCCCAGGCTTCGGTGGAAGGGACGGGCGGGATCACGCGGCTGATCGCGCCGGTTGATCTGCAGGCGATCAAGGCCTGTGGCGTAACCTTCGCGCGGTCGATGATCGAACGGGTGATCGAGGAACGCGCAGGCGGAGATCCGGGCCGGGCGGATGCGATCCGGGGCCGCGTGGCGCGGGTGATCGGTGACAGCCTGCGCGATCTGGTGCCGGGATCTGATGAGGCGGCCGAGGTCAAGCGGCTGTTGCAGCATGAAGGGCTGTGGTCGCAATACCTTGAGGTCGGGATCGGCCCGGATGCCGAGGTGTTCACCAAGGCGCAGCCGATGGCGGCGGTGGGCTGGGGCGCGAGCGTGGGGCTGCACCCCGTCAGCCATTGGAACAACCCCGAGCCCGAGGTGGTGCTGGCGGTGGATTCCACGGGCCGGATCGTGGGCGCGACGCTGGGCAATGACGTGAACCTGCGCGATGTCGAGGGGCGGTCGGCGCTGCTGCTTGGCAAGGCTAAGGACAATAATGCGGCGGCAAGCCTTGGGCCGTTCATCCGTATCTTTGATGATGGTTTCTCGCTGGATGATGTGCGGCGGATCGAGTTGTCGCTGCATGTGCAGGGCGAAGACGGGTTCGTGCTGGAAGGCCGGTCCTCCATGGCCGAGATCAGCCGCGATCCGGCCGATCTGGTGGGGCAGGCGCGGGGGCGGCATCATCAATATCCGGACGGGTTCGTCCTGTATTGCGGCACGATGTTCGCGCCTGTGCAGGATCGGGGCGCACCGGGGCAGGGCTTTACCCATCACCTTGGCGATGTGGTGACCATCGCCGCGCCAGAGCTTGGGGCGCTGACCAATACGGTGCGGCTGGCGACCGAAGCGCCGGAATGGACCTTTGGCACAGCGGCCTTGATGCGGAATCTTGCAGGTCGCGGCCTTATTTGACGGGTCCTTCCCTTGACCCGCAAAGGCGTGAATGCCATGTCGCGTTGACATGTCAGCCGGAGGAGCCGCTATGCCCGTCTATCGTTCCCGCACGACCACCCATGGCCGCAACATGGCCGGGGCCCGTGGCCTCTGGCGCGCGACGGGGATGAAGGATGGCGATTTCGGCAAGCCGATCATCGCCATCGTCAACAGCTTTACCCAGTTCGTGCCGGGCCATGTGCATCTGAAGGATCTGGGCCAGCTTGTCGCGCGCGAGGTCGAGGCGGCGGGTGGCGTGGCGAAAGAGTTCAACACCATCGCGGTGGATGACGGCATCGCCATGGGCCATGACGGGATGCTGTATTCGCTGCCATCGCGCGAGATCATCGCCGATAGCGTGGAATACATGGTCAATGCCCATTGCGCCGATGCGATGGTCTGCATTTCCAACTGCGACAAGATCACCCCCGGCATGCTGATGGCCGCGATGCGCCTGAACATTCCGGTGGTCTTTGTTTCGGGCGGGCCGATGGAGGCCGGGAAGGCCATCATCAAGGGCAAGGAAATCGCACTCGATCTGGTGGATGCCATGGTCGTGGCGGCGGACGAATCCTATACCGATGCCGAGGTGGAGGAGATCGAGAAAGCCGCCTGCCCGACCTGCGGATCGTGCAGCGGCATGTTCACCGCCAATTCGATGAACTGCCTGACCGAGGCGCTGGGCCTGTCGTTGCCCGGCAACGGATCCACCCTTGCCACCCATGGCGACCGCAAGCGGCTGTTCGTGGAGGCGGGGCATCTGATCGTCGATCTGGCCAAGCGCTATTACGAACAGGACGATGCCAGCATCCTGCCGCGCAATGTGGCCAACAAGGCGGCGTTCGAGAATGCGATGGCGCTGGACATCGCGATGGGCGGGTCGACCAACACCATCCTGCATATCCTTGCCGCCGCGCATGAGGGCGGGATCGATTTTGACCAGGACGATATCGACCGGCTGAGCCGCCGCATCCCCTGCCTGTCCAAGGTGGCCCCGGCCAAACAGGATGTGCATATGGAAGATGTCCACCGCGCGGGGGGGATCATGGCGATCCTCGGCCAACTGGATGTGGCGGGCCTCTTGAACCGGGATTGCGTGACGGTGCATTCGCCCACCATGGGCGCGGCGCTGGATCATTGGGATATCAGCCGCACCACCAATGAAAGCGTGCGCAAGTTCTTCAAGGCGGCGCCGGGGAATGTGCGGTCCGCCACCGCGTTCAGCCAGGACAAGCGCTATGTCGAGCTGGACCTTGACCGTGAAAAGGGTGTGATCCGGTCGGTCGAGCATGCCTTTACCAAAGAGGGCGGTCTGGCGGTGCTGAAAGGCAATATCGCGCTGGACGGCTGCATCGTGAAGACGGCGGGCGTGGACGAGTCGATCTTCGTCTTCTCCGGGCCGGCCAAGGTCTATGAATCCCAGAACGCCGCCGTTGCCGCGATCCTGAACAACGAGGTCAAGGCAGGCGATGTGGTGGTGATCCGCTATGAAGGGCCGAAGGGCGGGCCAGGGATGCAGGAGATGCTCTATCCGACGAGCTATCTGAAATCCAAAGGGCTGGGCAAGGTTTGCGCGCTGCTGACGGATGGCCGTTTTTCGGGCGGGACATCGGGCCTGTCGATCGGCCATGCCAGCCCCGAGGCCGCGTCGGGTGGCGCAATCGGGCTGGTGCGCGAGGGCGACATGATCGACATCCACATTCCCAACCGCACCATCAACCTGCGCATCAGCGAGGCCGAACTGGCCGCCCGCCGCGCCGAGCAGGACAAGCTGGGCTGGAAACCCGCCAAGCCCCGGTCGCGCAAGGTGAGCCAGGCGCTGCGGGCCTATGCGCTGTTTGCGGCATCGGCCGACAAGGGCGCGGTGCGCGTACTGCCCGGCGAGGAGTGATCGGGCCGGGTCGATAACCGGCAGAGGTCCGTCTGCGGCCCCGGCCCCGGAAAGGGCTGTCTGCCCTCTCCGGACCTCTCCCGAGGATATTTCCGCAGAGAAGATAAGGCAAAACCCTGCCCCTATCTTCTCTGTTCAAATATCCTCAGGGGTGAGGAGCGCAAGCGACGAGGGGGGTGAAGCCCCCCTGCAACGGTCATCACCAGCGCTGGTGGACGTGGGGTGCGATAAGGCGCTGATAGATGTCGCGGCAGGCGTCCATCGTGGCAGCGGGCAGCGGGGCCAGTGCATCGGCCCCGGCATTGGCGGTGCTTTGCGCCGCCGTGCGCGCGCCGGGGATGACGACGGTTGCGGCATCTTCCATCAGGATCCAGCGCAGGGCGAATTGCGCCATGCTTGCGCCCTGGGGAACGAGGGCGCGCAGTTCGTCCACCGCGGCCAGCGCCACATCATAGGGAACGCCGGAGAAGGTTTCGCCCATGTCAAACGCCTCGCCATGGCGGTTGAAGGCGCGGTGATCGTCAGCGGCGAAGGTGCTGTCCTTGGTCATCTTGCCCGTCAACATGCCCGAGGCGAGGGGCACGCGGATGATGGTGGCCACGCCGCGCGCCTTTGCCTCGAGGAAGAACAGGGTCGCGGGTCGCTGGCGGAAGATGTTGTAGATGATCTGAACCGAGGTGCAGCCGGGATATTCGATGGCCTTCAGCGCCTCTTCGACCTTTTCGACAGAGACGCCCCAATTGGCGATCTTGCCCTTGGCCTTCAGATCTTCCAGCCCGTCGAAGAGGGCGGGGGTGTAGTAGACGTCCCAAGGCGGGCAGTGGAGTTGCACGAGATCGAGGCAGTCGATGCCGAGATTGGTCAGGCTGCGGTCGATGAAGGCTTCGATGTTCTGGATCGTGTAGCCTGCCGCGACATGGGGCGACAGGCGGCGGCCGGCCTTGGTGGCGACATAGGGGCGGTCGCCGCCGCGGTCCGACAGCACGTCGCGGATGATCCGTTCCGAACGGCCATCGCCATAAACGTCAGCGGTGTCGATGAAGGTCATGCCTGCATCTAGGGCAGCGTGGAGCGTGGCCTTGGCATCCGCCTCGGACACGTCGCCCCAGCTGCCGCCGATGGCCCAGGCGCCAAAGCCGATGCGGGTGACAGCGCGGCCAGTGCGGCCGAAATGGGTGGTCGAGAGCGTCATCGCGTGGTTCCTTTGGCTATGGGGGAGGGGGGCTTTCCGCCCCCCACGGGCCGCGTGCCGCGACCCTCCCCCCGAGGATATTTTCGCAGAGAAGAAAGGGTCAGGCGCGGACGCCGGAGAAGCGCGTTTGCCAGTCGGCGCGTTCCTCATCCGTGATCTTGCGGAACAGGTTTTCCGGCACGCTGAAATCATGCCCCGCAGGCAGCGCGCGCATGGCGGCGGCGGTGTCTTCGGGCCATGTCCAATCGTCCGACCCCATCGCTGCCATCATGGCGGCGGCGGCATCGGGGATGAAGGGCTGCGACAGGATGGCATAGACGCGGATGAGGTTCAGCGACAGGCGCACGATCGCCTCGGCCCGGGCGGGATCGGTTTTCACGGCGGACCAAGGTGCGGCGGCTTGGAGGTATTCGTTGCCGATGACCCAGATGGCGCGGAGTTCTGCTGCGGCTTTGCGCACCTCCATCTGCCCCATCAGGGTTTCATAGTCGCGGATGCGGGCGCCCAGATCGGCGATCAGCGCGGTTTCGTCGGGCCCGAAATCACCGCCTGCGGGGACGGTCTCGCCCAGTTTGGACTTGGCGAATTTGGTGACGCGGGAGACGAAGTTGCCCAGCACATCAGCCAGATCCTTGTTCACCGAGGCCTGGAAGTTTTCCCAGGTGAATTCGCTGTCGGAGCTTTCGGGGGCGTGTGAGAGCAGCCACCAGCGCCAGTAATCGGCGGGCAGGATCGACAGCGCCTGATCCATGAAGACGCCGCGCCCTTGGCTCGTGGAGAACTGGCCGCCGTCATAGTTGAGGTAATTGAAGGACTTCAGGTAATCGACAAGCTTCCACGGCTCTCCCGACCCGAGGATCGTGGCGGGGAAGGACAGGGTGTGGAAGGGGACGTTGTCTTTGCCCATGAACTGGTAATAGGTCACGTCCTGCGCGCCCTTGTCGGTGCGCCACCAGCGTTCCCATGCGGCATCGTCAAGGCCATTGGCATCGGCCCATTCGGCGGTGCCTGCGATGTATTCGATGGGGGCGTCGAACCAGACGTAGAAGACCTTGCCTTCCATCCCCGGCCAGGGCTGATCGCCCTTTTTCACCGGGATGCCCCAGTACAGATCGCGGGTGATGCCGCGATCCTGCAAGCCGTCACCGTCGTTGAGCCATTTCTTGGCGATTGAGGTGGTCAGGATCGGCCAATCGGTTTTGGAATCGATCCAGGCCTCCAGCTTGTCGCGCAGCGAGCGCTGGCGCAGGAAGAGGTGTTTGGTTTCGCGCACCTCCAGATTGGTGGAGCCGGAGATGGACGAGCGGGGATTGATCAGATCGGTCGGATCAAGCTGTTTGGTGCAGTTTTCGCACTGGTCGCCGCGCGCGGCCTCATAGCCGCAATTCGGGCAGGTGCCGGTGATGTAGCGGTCGGGCAGGAAGCGGTTGTCGTCGATGGAAAAGACCTGCTTTTCCGACACTTCCTCGATCAGGCCATTCTCGGCCAGTTTGCCGGCAAAATGCTGGGTCAGGCGGTGGTTGCGCTGGCTGGAGGAGCGGCCGAAGTGATCGAAGGACAAGCGGAAGCCTGCGGCCAGGTCTTTCTGGACCTGATGCATCTCGGCGCAGTAGACCTCCACCGCTTTGCCGGCCTTGGCGGCGGCAAGTTCGGCGGGGGTGCCGTGTTCATCGGTGGCGCAGATGAACATCACCTCATGTCCGCGGGCGCGCATGTAGCGGGCGAACAGGTCGGCGGGCAGTTGGCTGCCCACGAGGTTGCCCAGATGCTTGATCCCGTTGATGTAGGGGATGGCCGAGGTGATCAGAATCCGTGCCATTTGCGCGCCTTTCGTCCCGATGCGCGCGCTGTTTAGCGCGGGTGCGGGGCGAGGGCCAGAGCCAAGGGCAACCCCACCGATCCGTCGCGCAAGATTTGCCGGTTTTGCCCCGGCGCGGCGAGATCAGGCGGCGCGGTCGGGGCCATCGGGCATCAGCGGATGGGGGACCGGGTCCTTGGCGCGAAACAGGTAGGCGCGGAAGATATCGAGGTAGGAGCGGTAGACATAGCCATCATTGCGCCGCAGATAGTGATCGCGGTTGGCAGCATAGACGGCAGGCAGGCGATACCATGGCACGTTGGGGTGCATGTGGTGGACGACGTGCAGGTTGTTGTTCAGAAACAGCAGCGCCAGCGGGCCGCGATCTTCGACCACCACGGTGCGGGCGCGGGCGGATTCATGCGCGCGGTGTTCGAGGAAGGTGCGGATCTTGAGCAGGCCGTGCCCGATCCAGGCGGCCAGCAGATAGGCCCACCATGGCATGGCCGCGACCCAGAGCCAGGCCACCACCAGCGCCAAGCCACCCATATGGAGTGCCCAGTCGCGCCGCAGGCCTGCATCACCCCTGCGCAGCCCGGCCAATTCCGTGACCAGCCAGCGCAGATTGCCCAGGATCGATCCCACCACAACCCGCCCAAACAGCGTATTGTTCAAACGATACAGCAGCTTGAGCCATGTGGGCATCCGCGCCCAGACGACCGGATCAAGATAGTTCGACTCGGGATCGTCATAGGGATCGGTTAAGACCGGATCATGGTGATGGGCGAGATGCGTGTCACGGAAGCGGCCATAGGGGACTGTCAGGGTCAGGGCGGGAAAGGCCAG
The DNA here is from genome assembly GCA_035192965.1 of Fuscovulum sp. Lineage (NCBI taxonomy): Bacteria > Pseudomonadati > Pseudomonadota > Alphaproteobacteria > Rhodobacterales > Paracoccaceae > Fuscovulum > Fuscovulum sp. The sequence continues at coordinate 1,368,573 of CP136571.1, forward strand.
CGCCTCATTCGCCCGGCGTGACGGGAAGGGGTGGCCGTGCAGGATTTCATGCTGGAGAGAGGAGAATTGCGCGATGGCGATGCCCGTCAGGAGGATGCCAAGGAGAGGTGAGAGGCCAAAGGCGACTGTGGTGCCAAGCGTCCATGCCCCATAGGTGGCGGCAAGCAGAAGAAGGGTCGGCCATTCGATGGCTGGGGCGTCGCTGCGCAAGGTCGGGTGTTTCCCAAGTCTTTGTTCTGATTGGATTCACCGATATCACTTGCGTTCTGGCAGAGGAATTCAGAGGATAGGCAACATATTATCACTTTTGGTGAGGAAAATCACCATTGGCCCTTAAAATGGACAAGCGCGACCGGGCTGATCTGTTCCGCGCCCGGTTGGCCGAGGCGATGGCGGATCGCGGCATGACGCGGGCGGCGCTGGCGCGGGCGGCGGGGGTGGACCGTTCCACCCTGTCGCAGCTTTTGGCCCCCGGCACGCGGCTGCCCAATGCCCAGCTTGCGGCGGATTGCGCGCAGGTTCTGGGCATTTCTGCCGATTGGCTGCTGGGGCTGACGGGCAGGCCGGAGCCGATTGCCGATCTTCTGGCGACAAGCCTGACGGTGACAGAAGCGCCCCGCGCGCTGATGGATGAGGCGATCTTTGGCTGGCACCGCGAGGCGGCGGGATACAAGATCCGCCATGTTCCGGCGACCTTGCCCGACATGTTGAAAACGCGGGCGATGGTGGAATGGGAATACCGCCCGCAGCTGGGCCGCACCGCCGAACAGGCGCTGGGCGCGTTCGAGGACCGGCTGCAATGGATGCGCAACGCGCGGTCGGATTATGAAATCGCCTTGCCGCTGCATGAACTGGCGGCCTTTGCCGATGGTGCGGGCTATTATGAAGGCCTGCCCGCGCGCATCCGGGCGGAACAGATGGACCGGCTTATCCTGTTGACGGAACAGCTTTATCCGTCCCTGCGGCTGTATCTGTTCGATGCGCGACGGGTGTTTTCCGCGCCGGTCACGATCTTTGGCCCGCTGCTGGCGGTGGTCTATCTGGGGCGGCATTATCTGGCGTTCCGCGATACGGCGCGGGTGGAACAGATCAGCCAGCATTTCGACTGGCTGGTGAAGGAAGCGGCCTTCAGCGCCCGCGATGTGCCGGGGCATCTGCGCGGGCTGCGGGCGCGCATTCTGCGGTAAGCGATCGTTAGGGTTAACGCTGTGGCGGAGTGGCGATCTGGCTTAGCGGCTTCGGCAGCGCCCGGTGCAGCGCCCAGTGCAGCGCCCAGTGCAGCGGGCTGTGCAGCAACCGGTATGCACGCGGCGGGCGGGGTGTTTACGCGCCGTTAAGGTTAACGCGCGGCGGCCGGGTCAGCGAAAGGTGGCCAGGCGGGCCACATCATAGCCGTTCCAGTCAAGGATATCGCGCGCGGCGGCCAGCCGGTCGGGCGGCAAGGGGCCGCCCCGGTTCAGGATGAAGCCAAAGCTGCCATCCGGCGTGCCGATGACCAGCGTGCGCAGATCGACATCGGCCCAAAGCACCCACCATTCCCGGTTCAGCGGTGCAGGGGCCTTAGCGGCGGGGGTCAGCCGTCCGGGGCCGGAAACCGCCAGCGGGCCGCGATAGCTAACCTCTGATCCGTTCAGGCAGAGGCGGGCCGACACGGCTAGGCCTGCCGCGCTGCGCGTGAATTCGGCCCCACCCGGGCGGCATGTGCGCCCGTCGCCCGCAAAAGCGGCGACCTGCGTCCATTGCCCGGTGATCGTGGTCAGATCCAGCACGGCGTTGGAATAGATGGGCCCTTTGCTGCGGAACCCGTCGATCTGCGCGGGTGGCGCGGTGCAGGCGGTCAGCAGCAGAAGCAGGGGAAGGATCAGTCGATGCACAGCGATACCTCGGCCCCGTTATCCATCAGCACGGCGTTGCAGCCGAACAGCGGCTGGATCGGCGCGCAGGTGCGCGACCGGGCCAGACATTCGCCCTGACACTCTGTCTTGCTGTCGCATTGCTTGCCGCCGTCGCGAGTCTGTCGCACGCAGGACATCCCGCCGCCCGCGCCAGCGCGCGCCCAGGTGCCGCCATCGTCTTCACAGGCGATCTGGCTGGCGGATTTCAGGGTCTCGGATATCGCGGGCGCGGCCTCAGCCGGGGCAGCGATCTCGGATGCCGATTGCGCCGGATCGGCCTCAGGGGTTGGCGGTACGGCGGCGGCCGGTGCGGTGGGTGTTGCGGAGGCAGTGGGTACCGCGTCCAGCGGGGTGGTGGTGATGGTCCCGCCGGTAATCGGGTTTGCCTCGGCCATGGGCCGATCGCGGCCGGGCAGCGACAGCTGGCAGGCGGCCAGCAGGGGTAGGGCAAGGGCAAGGGTCAGAAAGGCGCGGCGCATCGGTCATCCTGTGGGGGGTTGCGCCAGATGGACAGAAGCGGTGCCGCGATGCAAGCCCGCGCCTGCGCCGCCGCATCACGATCGGCGGCGCGGGATGCGCCGGCCGGGTCTGTGGGCCAAGGATGAGTCTGCTTGTTTTTGAGACAATGGCTTCATCTTGGCCCAAATACCCTGGGGTCCGGGGCAAAGCCCCGGGTGCCGGGGCAGAGCGCCTCAATAGGGTTGGGGATGGTCGCGATGCGCGAGGGCGATGTCGGCCAGCACCTCTTCGGACAGGGTGACAGAGGTCGCGCCAAAGGCAATGCGCAGCTGGTCCAGCGTGGTGGCCCCAAAGATCGGGATGCAGGGGAAGGGGCGTTGCAGGCAGAAGGCGAGCGCCATCTGCGCCGGGTCCAGCCCATGCCGCGCGGCGATGCCCAGATAGGCCGCGACGGCAGGAAAGACGCGCGGCGTGATGCGGCCGCCCAGCAGCGGGTTCAGGCTGCGGCGCGATCCTTCGGGGATCACGTCGCCCGCGTATTTCCCGGTGAGCAGGCCGGTGGCGAGGGGCGAGAAGGCCAGCAGCGGCAGGTTTTCGGCAACGGACAATTCGGCCCAGTCGCTGTCGAACTGGCGGCAGAGGAGGGAGTATTCATTCTGCACGCTGATCATGCGGGGCAGGCCGTGCACCTCGGCCAGATGCAGCCAGCGCGCGGTGCCCCAGACGGATTCGTTCGACAGGGCGATGTGGCGGATCTTGCCGTCGCGGATCAGATCGGCGGCGGTGGACAGCACTTCGATCATGTGATCGGTGACCTCGGCCTTGTCCAGCGGGCGGGGGTCGTACCCCCAGATCTGGCGAAAGTGATAGCTGCCGCGATTGGGCCAGTGCAGTTGGTAAAGATCGATCACATCGGTTTGCAGGCGTTTGAGCGAGGCATCCACCGCCGCGCGGAAGGTGGCCCCGGTGATGGGGGCGCCGTCGCGCACGGCCTTTTGCCCTTCGCCGGTGATCTTGGTGGCGATCACCAGACGGTCGCGCCCACCGCGCGAGGCGAGCCAGGTTCCCATGATCTCTTCCGTCCGGCCCACCGTTTCGGCGGTGATCGGGTTCACGGGATACATCTCGGCCGTGTCCCAGAAGGTGCAGCCGTGATCCAGTGCCATGTCCATCTGGGCATGGCCGTCGGATTCGGTGTTCTGGGTGCCCCATGTCATGGTGCCGAGGCAAAGCTCGGACACCATCAGGTCGCTTACGCCGAGGCGGATCTGTTTCATCGCATGGTCCTTTTTGATTCCGGCGAAGCCTAGCGGGGTGGTGGCTGGGGGCAAGGGGATGGGTTGAGAACAAATAAGGAACATGGCAGGATGTGATCCATGAGTCTGCCGATCTTGAACAGCACTGGCCCGCATTCGCGCGGGATGCAGCCGATGCCCGGCGGGGCGGCGGCGGGTGTCGCGCTGGCGCGCGGGCGGGTGCATGAATTTTGCGGCCCGGCGCGGGTGGCGCTGGCGGTGCAGGTGATGGCGGAATGTGCGGGGCCGGTGCTGTGGATCTGCCCCGGCTGGCAGGCAGAGCGGCTTTATCCCGACGGTGTGGCGCGCTTTGCCGATCCGGGGCGGCTGATCTGCGCGCGGGCACGGCGGCCCGAGGATATTCTCTGGGCGATGGAAGAGGCGCTGCGGTCGGGCGCGGTGCCGCTGGTGGTGGCCGAGATGGCCGCCGTGCCGGGGCTGACGCCCGTGCGGCGGCTGAACCTTGCCGCCGAGGCGGGGGCAGAGGCGGCGCATCACGCGGGGCGGGGAATTGTGCCGCTGGGGCTGATGCTGACGCCGGGGGACGGGGGCGCCGCGGGGGCGGAAAGCCGCTGGCGGATGCGGCCCCTGCCATCGGGATCGACGCTGCTGGAGGAAAGCGGGCCGGTCTGGCATCTGGCGCGCGAACGCGCGCGGGGCGCGCCGCCCGCGGAATGGCGGTTGCGCCGCGAGGGGCCCGGTGCGGTGCTGGAGGGCTCCCCCGCCCTATAGCAGGCGGCGGAAGGTGGGGATCGGGCCGGAATTGTCGAAGAAGGGGGTGCCTTCATCGGGGTGGCCCATGGCCAGCGCGGTGACCTCGGCCAACACCACCTCGGTGATGAAGGGCAGGTCGAGCGCGCGGGCGGCATTTGTGCCGATCCAGTGCAGATGCGACAGCTCATCCGAGGCGGCAGAGAAATCGTCGGGGTCGCCTGCGATATGGCTGGCGTCGATCAGGAAGAAGCGCGCGTCAAATCGGCGGGAGCGGCCGGGCGGCGTGATGGCGCGGAAGATGAAGCGCAGGGCGGGGGTCGCGGACGGCGCAAGGGTCAGGCCCGTTTCCTCGACCAGTTCGCGCAGGGCGGCGGTGGCCAGCGCGGCGGGTGAAGGCGCGGGGTCGGGCAAGTACTGGGTCAGGCGGGCAAGGCAGGCGTCACCCAGCAGGCCCGGCGTGAGCGGGCGGTGATCGGCGGGGTCCACCCCGCCCCCCGGAAAGACGTATTTCGATGGCATGAAGACCGCGCCAGCGCCGCGCTGGCCCATCAGGACCTGTGGGCCATCGGCGGTGCGGCGCAAGAGGACGGTGGTCGCGGCGGGGCGGATCGCATCCGCCTCGCGCCCTTCGGTCAAGGCCTGCCCCCGAAGCCGTGCATCCGTTTCGCCCATTGCACCCCCACCAAGGCCCCCTTGAGCCTTGGCAGAAGGTAGAGCGAAAGCGCCACGGTGCCCACGGAAAACACCGAGGCCAGCACCAGCGGATCGGGGCGGTAGGTGGTGAAGACCCAAAGGATCATGGGGGCCATCAGGTGGCCCACGATCAGGATGGTCAGATAGGCCGGGCCGTCATCGGCGCGCTGGTGATGCAGCGCCTCGCCGCAGACGGGGCAGCTTTCGCGCACCTTGAGATAGCCACGCAGCAGCGGGCCTGCGCCGCAATTGGGGCAGCGCAAACGCCAGCCCCGGCGCATGGCGGGGCCGAGGGGGCGGTCTTCGAGCAGATCGTCACGCAGGCTGTCTTGCGGAAACTGTCCGTCGGGCATCGGTCGATCCAGTCGGGGAGGCTGCGGTCAAGCCCGAACTCCTAGCGTGCGGATGCAGCGAAGGGGAGGGGACAGATCGCCACAGCATTTCGCCGTGCGGAAATCCGCACATCGTGGGGTGGGGCAGAAAAGCGGTGGCGGGCAGCGACGGAACCACGGGTGGGCGGCGTTTGACGGTCAGAAGGGTGGCGGGGATGGCCTGCAGACCCGATCGAGGAGAAGAGCAAGATGACCAAGAAACGCAATGCCCTGTCGATGCTGGCCCTTGTGGCCGTGTCTGGCGTGATGCTGTCGACCGCTGCCATGGCGCAAGGCATGGGGGATGGGCCGATGGGCGACGGACCGATGGGCCGTGGCGCGATGGCGGGTCTCGATTTCGCGGCGGTGGACGCCGACAAGGATGGCAAGATCACCACTGCCGAGATGGACGCCTTTCGCGCGGCCCGTGTGACCGAGATGGACACCGACAAGGATGGCAAGCTGTCCACCGCCGAACTGTCGGCCATGCATATGGCGCGGATGCAGGAGCGGGCAGACCAGATGGCCACGCGCATGGTTGAACGCCATGATGCGGATGGCGACGGGATGCTGACGGCGGCGGAATTCGCCACGCCCGCCGCGCCGGAGCGGATGTTCGAGATGGCCGATGCCGATGGCGATGGTGCCCTGACCGAAGCCGAGATCGAGGCCGCGCGGTCCAAGATGGCCGAAATGCGCGACGGTCGCGGCAAGGGTGGCAAGCATGGTCGGGGCGAAGGCCATGGCGAGGGTCATGGAAGCCGCTGGTTCTTTAACTAACCCTTTCGGGGGGTCCCGCGCGCCGGTTGCCCGGCGCGCGGGGTTTGCAGGACAAGGGTGAAAGCGGTAAGCCGGACGAAGAATGGACATGCCCCGCGACATGCAGGCCGAAGAACTGGCGAAGGATACCGACGCGGCGCTTCTGGCCCGCTATGCCGCCGGCGATCCGGCGGCGGCGCGGGCTTTGACGCAGCGGCTGGTGCCGCGCGCGCTGGGCTATGCTGCGCGTCTGCTGGGCGACGGGGCCGAGGCCGAGGATGTGACGCAAGAGGCCATGCTGCGGCTGTGGCGTGCGGCCCCCGGCTGGCGGGCGGGCGAGGCGCAGGTGGCGACCTGGCTGTATCGGGTGGTGACCAACCTGTGCACGGACCGACTGCGCGCGCGCAAGCGCCGCCCGGCCAGCGCCTTGGACGATGCGCCCGAGGTGCCGGATGGCGACCGGGGCGCGGTGGCCGGAATGATCGAGGCCGACCGGATGGCCGCGTTGCAGGCCGCGTTGGATGCGCTGCCGGATCGGCAGCGGCAGGCGGTGGTGCTGCGCCATATCGAGGGGTTCACGAACCCTGAGATTGCCGTGGTGATGGACATTGGCGTTGAGGCGGTCGAAAGTCTGACCGCCCGCGCGAAACGGGCGCTGACCGCCATTCTGGCGGGGCGGCGCGAGGAGTTGGGCTATGACGACGAGGATTGAGAAGGCAGAGACGGGCGCAATGCAGGGCAGCACCGGGCTTGACGATCTGTTCGCCGAGGCGCGCAGCACCCAGCTGCCGCCGTCCGAGGCGTTGATGGCGCGGGTGCTGGCCGATGCGATGGAGGTGCAGCCGCGCGCGGTCGTTGCGGTTGCGCCAGTAGCGGTACGTGGTCCGGGGCTGTGGTCGCGGCTGGCGGCGCTGTTTGGCGGGGCCGGGGCTTTGGCCGGTATGGGGACGGCGGCGATGGCGGGGCTGTTCATCGGCTTTGTCCAGCCCGAGGGTCTTTCGGTGCTGGGCGATGCCGTGCTGGGCACGCCACTGGAGACGGTGGAGCTGGTATCCAGCGTGGATGCGCTGTTGGCTGGGAATTGAGCGATGAGTGAGACGAAAGATATGGATGCCATCCCGCAGCCGCCCCAGCCCCATGTGCCGCCGGTTCCCCCTGCGCCGCCTGTGTCTTCGGGCAAGGGGGTGCGGATCGCGCTGGGGATTTCGGTGGCGCTGAATCTGGCCGTGGTTGGGCTGGTGGCCGGGGCCTTGTTGCGCGACGGAGATCCGCGCGCGCGGATGGTGCGGGATTTGGATTTCGGCCCCTTTACCGAGGCGCTGTCGCCGCGCGACCGTGACGCGCTGCGGCGGGAGTTCGTGGAGCGCGCACCCGAGATGCGCGATGTGCGCCGCGCGATGCGCGACGATCTTGAGACGTTTCTGACAGTGCTGCGGACCGAGCCCTTTGATCCGGCGGCGCTGGCCGTGGTGATGGACAATCAGGATGGGCGCATGGCGCGGCGGATCGAATTGGGGCGGGATTTGCTGCTGGACCGGCTGGCGGCGATGCCACCCGAGGAACGCGCGGCCTTTGCCGACCGGCTGGAGCGGCGGCTGCGCCGGGGTGGCGGCAATGATGGGCCGGGCCGGCCGGGCGGGGACGAATAGCGGTTCTGCGGCAATCCCGGGATCAGGCGGCCGATCGGCCGACGATCACGCGGTTGCGGCCTTGAATCTTGGCCGCCAGAAGGGCGCGGTCGGCCAGATCGATTGCCTCATCCGGCAGGGTGCCGGGGCGCGATACGGACAGGCCGATGGAAATGGTCAGCGACACCCGCGCGCCATCGGGCAAGGTGACCGGTGTGCCGTTGATGGCAGAGCACAGGGCATGGGCCTTGTCCTGCGCCTGGGCGAGGCTGCGGTTGGGCAGGGCGATCAGGAATTCTTCGCCGCCGATGCGGGCGATCAGATCGGACTCGGCCAGTCCCGCCGACAGGCGTGACGCAACCTCGACCAGCACTGCATCGCCTGCGGCATGGCCGAAGCGATCATTCACCTGCTTGAAACGGTCGATGTCGACGATCAGCACGGCGGGGCCTGTGCCGCTGTCGACGGCGGCGACAGACATTTCCCCCATGCGGCGCAGGGCAAAGCGGCGGTTGTAAAGGCCGGTGAGCGGGTCGGTCATCGCAAGGCGGATATTGTCGCGCAGGCTGGCGCGGCGGCTGGCGGCGGCGCGGCTGCGGGTGACCATGGCGGCAAGGCGCAGGGCGATTTCGGCATCCGATGCTGCGGCGGAAATGGATTCGTCGGCCCCCAGATCATAGGCCATGGCGGCGCTGACAGGGCTGTCTGTCAGCAGCGCGATGCCCGCATGGCGGCTGTCGGGATCGGAGCGCAGTTCTGACAGCAGGCTGAAGGCGGCGGCGCTGCTGCCCGTGGCATCGATCAGATAGGCGTCTGGGCCAGCATTGGGGCCAGAATCGGATTGGGCATCGGGGGTGTTCGGCGGCGGCGGGTCTGTAGCATCGCCACCCAGGGCGGCGGCGCGGCCAAACAGGATCAGCCGGTGGGGCAGAAGCGGGGCCAGCGCGCGGCGCAGGCGGGGCCCAGCTTCGGGGCGGAATGCGGTGAGCGCGACAAGCCCCGGCCAATCAAAGGGTGCGGCCTGATCGTGCAGGGCGAGGAGGGGGGTCTGTGCCACCTCGGCCGGGTCGCGGCGGCGCAGCAGGCTGCGGACGCGGGCCAGCAGCAGCTGTTCATCTGCGGGTTTGGGGATCACGTCATCTGCGCCTGCGCGCAGGGCGGCGAGGCGGGCCTCGGCATGGGTTGTGGCGGTGTGGACGATCACCGGCAGGTCCCGGCTGGCGGGATCGGCGCGCAACGCCTGAAGGACGGCGATGCCGTCCATATCGGGCAGTTCCAGATCGAGCAGCAGCAGGTCGGGCTTGCAGTCGCGCACAAGGCGCAGGGCGCCCGCGCCATCGGAGGCGAGGAAGGTTTCATGAAACATCGCCCCCAGCCGTACCTTGAGCACGATGCGGTTCGTCGCCACGTCATCTACGATCAGTATCCTGCCTGCCATGGCGTGTCTTGTTGGTTTGTCCCTGCTACGGTTCCGGCAGTTTGGTTCGCAAACCCTTACCAAGGTGTTAACGGAACCTTTCCAGAACGGGCGCAAGTTGATCTTTTTTGCAGGGGGATGCGGAATGAAGGCAGAGGCGGCGGAAACGGTGGCCTTGCAGGCGCTGGGCTGGCTGGCGGGGCAGGATGATCTGTTCGGGCAGTTTCTGGGTGCGACCGGGGCCACGGCGGCGAGTGTGGCCGAAGCAGCGGGGCAGCCGGAGTTTCTGGCGGCAGTGCTGGATTTCGTGCTGATGGATGATGCCTGGGTGGTGGCCTTTTGCGACGCGGCGGGGATCGCGTACGGCCTGCCGATGCAGGCGCGGGCGGCGCTGCCGGGCGGGCAGATGATGCATTGGACGTGATGAGGGCGGACCGGATTGCCAAAGGCAAAACGGCAGACCAAAGATGGCGCAGCGCAATGGACAGACAGGGCAAGGGGTGCAGGGCATGATTGACGGTGTGATCTTTGACAAGGACGGCACCCTGTTCGATTTCCGCGCCAGCTGGGGCGCGTGGGCGGTGCGGTTGGTGAATATGCTGGCGGCCGAGACGGGGATTTCGGCGCAGGTGCTGGGTGCGGCGATCGGGTTTGATCCGGTGGCAGGGCGTTTTGCGCCCGACAGCGTGGTGATCGCAGGCACCTCGGGCGAGATTTCGGCCGCGCTGGCGGCGACGGTGCCCGGATCGAATGCGCGCGATCTGGAGGACCGGATGAACCAGATGGCCGAGGGCGCGCCGATGTTGCCCGCCGTGGACTTGCCTGCCGTGCTGGGCGCGCTGCGCGAGCGGGGGTTGAAGATCGGGTTGGCCACCAATGATGTGGAAGGCACTGCCCATGCCCATCTGGCGGCGCATGGGATCGGCGGGCTGTTCGACTACGTCGCGGGCTATGACAGCGGCCACGGCGCGAAGCCCGGGCCGGGGATGTGCGCGGCCTTTGCGCGGCAGTTGGGTCTTGATCCGGCGCGCGTGGTGATGGTGGGCGACAGCCGCCACGACCTTGAGGCCGGGCGCGCGGCGGGGATGCGGGCGGTGGCGGTGTTGACCGGGGTGGCGGGCGCGGCAGACCTTGCCCCCCATGCCGATGCGGTGCTGCCCGATATCGGGCATCTGGGTGCCTGGATCGACGGGCTGGCGGGGTAAGCGCCTGTCCTGCCGCCGTGGTGTGTGTGGCGGGCGTTGATTGGGTATTTGGGCCAAGGTGAATGGGCAGGGGCCGCTTTGGCGACAGGCCGGGGGTTGCCTTTTATTTGACGCGCTGAGGGGGGTGCGGGGGGCGGGATGCCCCCTGCCCGGTGAGCGGGCGCGCGGGCAGTTGCGAAAAACGACATATGCGCGTCGTGGGTGGAGTGTCCTTTGCCGCCCCGCTTCGCCATGGTGACCCAAAGCGGGACGGTCGCCCGACGGAGGATGCCATGAACGAAGAGCCACGCAAGCGCCGCGCCGGGGGACGGGCGGGGAACAAGCAGCGGGCCGGCACGGCGGTCATCGACCAGATGCCCTGGCGTATCCCGGTCAATCCAGATGCCCCGGTGGAGCCGCTGGATGCCGATGGCGTGCAGCGCGTCCACAAGGCGGCGATGCGCATTCTGAAGGAAATCGGGATCGAGTTCCTGAACCCCGAGGCGGTGGCGCATCTGAAGCGCGCGGGCTGCAAGGTGGACGGCACCAACGTAAAGTTCGACGAGGATTTCGTGATGGAGATGCTGTCGCATGCGCCATCCGAATTCACCATCACGCCGCGGAACCCGGAGCGTGAGATCATCATCGGCGGCAAGCATATGGTGTTCGTCAACGTCTCATCCCCGCCCAATGCCTGGGATCTGGAGCGCGGCAAGCGGTCCGGGGATTTCGAGACCTTCAAGGAATTCATGAAGCTGACGCAGTATTTCAACTGCATCCATATCGCCGGTGGTTACCCGGTGGAGCCGATCGACATTCACCCGTCGGTGCGGCATCTGGACTGCCTGTATGAAAAGCTGACGCTGACCGACAAGGTGGTGCACGCCTATTCGCTGGGTGCGGAGCGTGTGGAAGATGTGATGGAGATGACCCGCATCGCGGGGGGGCTGACGGAAGAGGAATTCCAGGCCAAGCCGCGGATGTATACCAACATCAACTCGGTCTCGCCGCTCAAGCATGACTTCCCGATGCTGGACGGGGCGATGCGGCTGGCCAAGCGCGGGCAGCCCGTGATCGTGACGCCGTTCACGCTGGCGGGGGCAATGGCACCTGTCACCATGGCGGGGGCGGTGGCGCTGTCGCTGGCCGAGGCTTTGGCCGCGATTGCCCTTTTGCAATATATCGCGCCCGGTTGCCCGGTGGCGATTGGCACCTTTACATCAAATGTCGACATGAAGTCGGGTGCGCCTGCATTTGGCACGCCGGAATACATGCGTGCGACGCAGATGACGGGGCAGTTGGTGCGGTTCTACAAGCTGCCGATGCGGTCATCCGGTGTTTGCGCGGCGAACGTGCCGGACGGGCAGGCGATGTGGGAGACATCCAACAGCCTGTGGGCTGCGGTGCAGTCGGGGACCAACATGGTCTATCACGCGGCGGGCTGGCTGGAGGGCGGGTTGATCGCATCCCCCGAGAAGTTCGTGATGGATTGCGAAGTGTTGCAGATGATCCAGCGCTATTTCGAAGAGGCGACCTTTGCGACGGGCGAGGATGACCTTGCCTTTGACGCGATCAAGGAAGTGGGTGCGGGCGGGCATTATTTCGGCTGCCAGCACACGCAGGAACGCTATTCCACCGCCTTTTATGCGCCCTTCGTGAGCGACTGGCGCAACTATGAGGCCTGGCAGCAGGATGGATCGGTCTGGACGCCGGAGCGGGCGCACCGGATCTATAAGCAGATTCTTGAGGAGTTTGAGGCCCCCGCGATGGACGGTACGGCGCAAGAGGAATTGCGCCGCTTTGTCGCCCGCCGCAAGCAAGAGGGTGGCGCGCCCACCGATTTCTGAGGCGCGTCCCCGGGCGGTGCAAGCTGCCCGAGTTAGCCCTTTTCCGGCGGGCCCGCGCAGGATAGCCTGCGCGCGGGAAGGCCTGCGTGAGCCAGGCCGCCGAGTGGGGACTTGAGCGAATGAGTGGTCTGATGCAGCGGCGCGGCCTATTGGCGCTGACCGGGGCGCTGGCGGGGCTTTCGCTCTGGCTGCTGGATGAAGTTGCGCTGCGTGGTGGCCTGCCCGAACGGCTGCATTTCTTTCTGACGGCATATGCGGTGGTCTTCTTTGGCGGGCTGCTGGCCATGGCGGGGCCATTGCGGCTGGGCCGGGCGGCGCTGTCTGCTGCGCCGCTGGCGGCGGGTGTGGCGGGGCTGTTGCTGCTGGCATCGCTGCGTTATGACATGGTGGCGCAGTTTCATTTCGCCGACCTGTCCTTTACCGCGGCCTTTGCGCTTTGCTTTCTGGCGTTGCCCTTTCTGATCGCGGCGGCCGGGCCGGGCTGGCGCGACTATGCGGCGCTGTTTTCGGAAAGCTGGCTTTTGGTGGTGCGGGTCGTGATGGCCTGGATCTTTGCCGGGCTGATCTGGGGGCTGATCTGGCTGTCGGATGCGCTGCTGGGCCTTGTGGGGCTGGGCGTGATCGACTGGCTGATGGCGGAGGGCGGGCCTTTGCCGGGGATGGTGACCGGGGTGGCGCTGGGCGTGGGCATCGCGGTGGCGGTGGAGAATGCCGATCTGCTGTCGCCCGATCTGATCCTGCGGCTGTTGCGGCTGCTGGCGCTGCCGCTGCTGGGTGTGATGGCGGTGTTTCTGGTCGCGCTGCCGATGCAGGGACTGTCGCGGTTGCCGGAGGGGATTTCGGCGGCGGTCACCTTGCTGTTTCTGGTGGCCTGCGCGGTGGCGTTGGTCAGCGCGGTGGTGGAGCGGGACGAGGCGCAGGCGGCAGAGGGGGCGGTGATCCCCCGCGCGGCGCAGGGTTTGGCGCTGCTGCTGCCGGTGCCGGTGGCGCTTGCGGGTTGGGCGCTGATGCAGCGGGTGGTGCAGCATGGATGGACGCCCGGGCGGCTGTTCGGGGTGGTGCTGGCGGTGATGGCGGCGGGATATGCGGTGCTGTATCTGCGCGCCTTGCTGGCCGGGGCGGGGTGGCGCGGTCTGGTGCGGCAGGCCAATCTGGGAATGGCGCTTGCGATGATGGTGGCGGCGGCGCTGTGGTTGACGCCCGTGCTGAATGCCGAGGCGATTTCGGCGCGGTCGCAACTGGCGCGGCTGGAGGCGGGGCAGGTGACGGCGGCCGATCTGGACCTTGCGGCGCTGGAGCGTTGGGGGCGGGCGGGGGCGCTGGCGCTGGAACGGTTGGAGACGCTGGCGCTGGAGCCGGGGCAAGAGGTGCTGGCGGCGCGGATGGCGGCACGCACGCAGGAGCGGGCGGAAAGCGGCGATCCGGTGGTGATCGCGCAAGAGGCCGAAACGTTGCTGGCCGATCTGCGCGCGGTGATGCCGGTGCAGCCTGCCGGGGCCACGGCCACGCGCGATATGCTGCTGGCGGCGATCCCGGCGATGGAGTTGCAAAGCTGGATTGATGCGTGCCGCAGCCCGCTGCCGGGGACGGAACGGCCCGGCTGCGTGTTCGTGGTGGCCGATCTGTGGACCGATGCGCCGGGCGAAGAGGCGCTGGTCCTGCTGCGCGAGCCGTCGGGGTTCATCCGCTATGAAGGTCTCGGGATGCGTGGCGGCGAGGTGCAGCGCCGGTCGGCCGCGGCGATGGCGGGCATGTTGCCGGACCGGACCGAGGGTGAGGCGCTGATCGGCGAATTGCAGGATGCGCCGGTGGCGCTGGCGCCTGCGCCGCTGAACGCGCTGGGCGTGGCCGGGGGGATCGTGCTGCTGCCGTAAGGAATTGTTGACGCGATTCGGCGATCCTGCTGTCCGCAAGGGCGAGCAGGGGCCGAAGGGGCGATGAACGGGCTGATCAACAAGGCGATCCAGTGTTTTCTGCGGGATGGCTGGGGAATGCCGGCTTGGCTGGATGCGGCGCGGGCGGCTGGCATCGCGCCGCGTGGGTTTGAGCCGCTGCTGGATTACCCGCCCGATGTGACAGCGCGGCTGTTGCAGGCGGCGTCTGACCGGCTGGATCGTGGCCGCGATGATTTGCTGGAAGATTTGGGCACCTATCTGGTGTCGCATCCATCGCGCGCGGCGGTGCGGCGGCTGCTGCGCTTTGGCGGAATGGATTTTCGGGATTTTCTGCAATCGCTTGAGGATTTGCCGGCGCGGGCGCGGCTGGCGCTGCCCGATCTGGCGCTGCCTGCAATGCGGCTGGAGGCGGTGGGGGGCGATGAGTTTCGCCTGACCATCGCGCCGGGTTTTGCCGGGGCCGGGGCGGTGGCATTGGGCCTGCTGCGGGCGATGGCGGATGACTATGGCGCGCTGGCGCTGCTGGAGGCGGGGGCAGAGGCGGGGGATGGCGCGGCAGTGCTGACGATCCGGCTGCTGGATGCCGATCATGCCGAAGGGCGGGCCTTCACGCTGGGGGCGATGTGATGGCGGCGGGGTTCGAACTGGCGGCAGAGGCGTTGGCGCGGCTGATGCCGATGCATCTGGCGTTGGACGGGGCCGGGCGCATCCTTTCGGCAGGAAACACGCTGGTGCGGCTTGTCGGGGCGACTGAACCGACAGCGGGCGGGTTGGTTGGGGCCGCGTTTGGCGATCTGTTCGATCTGCGGCACGGGGGTTCGGTTGGATCCGTTGCGGCGCTGCTGGAGGCGGGTGGCGGCAAGGTGCAGCTGGAAGTGCGGGGACGGCCCGATCTGGCCTTTCGCGGGCTGGCGGTGCCGATGGGGCCGGGGCAGGGGGCGCTGGTGAACCTGTCCTTCGGGATTGGCGTGGTCGAGGCGGTGCGGCGCTATGCGCTGACCGAGGCGGATTTCGCGCCGACCGATCTGACGGTGGAATTGCTGTATTTGTACGAAGCAAAGACCGCCGTGCTGGAGGAGTTGCGCGCGCTGAACGCGCGATTGCACGGTGACAAGGTGGTGGCCGAGGAACAGGCGCTGACCGATGCGCTGACCGGGCTGCGCAACCGGCGCGGTCTGGATCTGGCGGTGGAAGTGGTGACAGAGCCGGAATTTGCACTGGTGCATCTGGATCTGGACCTGTTCAAGCAGGTGAATGATGCGCTGGGCCATGCGGCGGGGGATCATGTGCTGCTGGTGGTGGCGCGCATCCTTTCTGAGGAAAGCCGCCGGGGCGATACCGTGGCGCGGATCGGCGGGGATGAGTTCGTCCTGCTGATGCCGGGGATGGATCGGGTGGAACCCGCGCTGGGGCGGATTGCGCGGATCATCGCGCGGCTGTCGGAGCCGATTCCCTATGGCGATGCGGTTTGCCGGATCGGGGCAAGCGCCGGCCTGATCCTGTCGGCGCAGGTGCCGGGGGCAGATGTGGCGCAGATGCTGGCCCATGCCGATGCAGCACTTTACGCGGCCAAGCGGGCGGGGCGTGGGCAGGTTCTGCTGTGGCGGCCGGATATGGCGGGGGAATAGCGACGGGGGGCGGTCACCTGCGGCAGTGAGGGCGAGGGGGGCGTTTGTCTGCATGGGCGGAGATGCGTCGCATCGCGGGCGGTTATTTGCCGCTGTTTGTGAAACAATAAGACATACCAACATAGATTGTGACATGTTCCGTGAACGATGCGCGGGGGGACAGGATGCGCGCACCGGGCGCGCTGCCGCGTCGACATCTGCCGACAGACCCACGTCCAGAAATGCCTTTGGGGGACCACTGCCATGCGCCCGCTGCGATCCTTTATGTCTGCGCTTGCCCTGTGGGCGATGTTCAGCCCGGCCGCCTTTGCGGTTGACTCTGCCCACGGCGCCTATCTGCCCGCGAAGATGGCAGCACCGACACCGGAAGGGGCAGAGGGGCTGTGCCGGGCCTATCCCTGGGCCTGCGCGGGTAAGACCAGCAATGCGCAACTGACGCCGCGCGCGCTGGCCAAGGTGGAGCAGGTGAACAAGGACGCCAATGCCGCGATCAGGCCGGTGACCGACAAGGATCAGTATGGCGTGCAGGAATTGTGGGCGCTGCCCGGCGCGGGGGGCGGCGATTGCGAGGACTACGCGCTGTTCAAGAAGCGCGCGCTGATCCATGCGGGGATTTCGCCGGATCGGTTGCTGCTGACGGTGGTGCTGGACCGCCGCGATGATCCCCATGCCGTGCTGGTTCTGCGGACGGACAAGGGGGATTACGTGCTGGACAATGTGACCAACCGCATCCTCGCCTGGCACAAGACCGGCTACACGTTTGTGGCCAAGCAGAACCCGGACAACCCGTCGCATTGGGTGGCGGTGTTTGAAAAGGGGGCGGGACCGAAGCTGTCTGCCGATGCGATGCTGACCGGGCCGCTTGGCCGATAACGCGCGCCTGAAGGGGGCAAATGAAAAACGCCCCGGTTTGCACCGGGGCGTTCGTCGTTTTCAGCTTTGATGCCGGATCAGGCGGAAAGGTCGTAGCGGTCGGCGTTCATCACCTTGGTCCAGGCGGCGATGAAGTCGTGGACGAACTTTTCGCGGTTGTCGTCCTGGGCATAGACCTCGGCATAGGCGCGCAGCACGGAGTTGGAGCCGAACACCAGATCGGCGCGGGTGGCGGTGAATTTCACCGCGCCCGATGCGCGATCCACGATGTTGTAGCTGTTCCGGCCGGTGGGCACCCATTTGAAGCTCATGTCGGTGAGGGTGACGAAGAAATCATTCGTCAGCGCACCGGGACGGTCGGTGAACACGCCATGGGCGCCGCCGCCGAAATTGGTGCCGATCACCCGCATGCCGCCCAGCAGCGCGGTCATTTCCGGGGCGGTCAGCCCCATCAGTTGCGCGCGGTCCAGCAGCAGTTCTTCGGGCTGGGCGGCATAGTCCTTCTTGATCCAGTTGCGGAAGCCATCGGCGACCGGTTCCAGAACCGCAAAGGCGTGAACATCCGTCATCTCTTGCGTGGCGTCGCCGCGACCGGGGTGGAAGGGAACGGTCACGTCAATGCCTGCGGCCTTGGCGGCATGTTCGATGCCGACATTGCCCGCCAGCACGATCACATCGGCCAGCGATGCGCCCGTCGCGGCGGCGATGGGTTCCAGCACCGACAACACACGCGACAGGCGGGCGGGTTCGTTGCCTTCCCAATCCTTTTGCGGGGCAAGGCGGATGCGTGCGCCATTGGCACCGCCGCGCAGATCGGACTGGCGGAAGGTGCGGGCGCTGTCCCAAGCGGTGGTGACCATGTCGGTGACCGACAGGCCGGAGGCCGCGATCTTGGCCTTGACCGCCGCCACGTCATAGCCGGTGTTGCCCGCGGGAACCGGATCTTGCCAGATCAGGTCTTCGGACGGGACATCGGGGCCGATGTAGCGGATGCGGGGGCCGAGGTCGCGATGGGTGAGCTTGAACCACGCGCGGGCGAAGGTTTCCGAGAAGTAATCCGGGTTGGCGAAGAACTTTTCCGAAATCGCGCGATAGGCCGGGTCGACCTTCATCGCCATGTCGGCATCGGTCATCATCGGCATGTGGCGGATCGACGGATCCTCGACGTCAACCGGCTTGTCCTCTTCGCGGATGCCGATGGGTTCGTATTGCCAGGCACCGGCGGGGGATTTGACCAGTTTCCAATCGTGGTTCAGCAGCAGTTGGAAATAGCCGTTGTCCCACTGCGTCGGGTTGGTGGTCCATGCGCCTTCGATGCCGGAGGTGACGGTGTCGCGGCCCACGCTGCGGGTGGTGTGGTTCATCCAGCCCATGCCCTGTTCGGCGATATCCGCGCCTTCGGGCGAGGGGCCGAGGTTTTCGGCGCGGCCGTTGCCATGCGCCTTGCCCACGGTGTGGCCACCAGCGGTGAGGGCGACGGTTTCTTCGTCATTCATCGCCATGCGGGCAAAGGTTTCACGGATCTGCGCCGCGGTTTTCATCGGGTCGGGCTGGCCGTTCACGCCTTCGGGGTTCACATAGATCAGGCCCATGTGCACGGCGGCGAGCGGGTTTTCCAGCGTCGAGGGATCGGACAGGTCGGCATAGCGGTTTTCCGAGGGCGCAAGCCATTCGGTTTCCGAACCCCAGTAGATGTCTTTTTCCGGTGCCCAGATGTCCTCACGCCCAAAGGCGAAGCCATAGGTTTTCAGGCCCATGTTTTCATAGGCGATGGTCCCGGCAAGGATCATCAGATCGGCCCAAGAGATGCGGTTGCCATACTTCTTTTTCACCGGCCAGAGCAGACGGCGGGCCTTGTCGAGGTTGGCGTTATCGGGCCAGGAGTTCAGGGGGGCAAAACGGTGGTTGCCGGTGCCTGCGCCACCCCGGCCATCACTGATGCGGTAGGTGCCGGCGGAATGCCATGCCATGCGGATCATCAGACCGCCGTAATGGCCCCAATCGGCGGGCCACCAATCCTGACTGTCGGTCATCAGGGCGTGGACATCGGCCTTGATCGCGGCGAAGTCGAGCTTCTTGACCTCTTCCCGGTAGTTGAAGCCCTTGAGCGGATTGGACTTTGTGTCATGCTGATGCAGGATGTCGAGGTTCAGCGCCTTGGGCCACCAATCCATGACCGATTTGCCGGTGGTCGTCTGACCGCCATGAATCACCGGGCATTTGCCAACGTCGTTTCCGTCCATGTCGCTCTCCTAGGGTTGTGCGGGGCGGGCGCGCGCCACCCATGAGTCGGGCGGCGGCCTGCCGGAATGGAATCGTTCTAACACCCCATGTCGATTAGTTTAAGTTGGATTTTCTGATTGGCGTGATAAGTTGAGGTTATGATAAATCTGACGCTGAAACAGTTGCGCTACTTTGAGGCTTTGGCCCAGCACGGCCATTTCGGCCGTGCGGCAGAGGCCTGTTCCATTTCTCAACCGGCCCTGTCGATGCAGATCCGCGAGATGGAGGCGGTGCTGGGATCGGACCTGTTCGAGCGAGGCGCGCGGCAGGTGCGGCTGACCGGGTTTGGCGAGGAAACGCTGCTGCGCGCGCGCGAGATTTTGCGCGGGGTGGAGGAATTGGCGGATATGGCGCGGGTGGCGCGGGGCAATCTTTCGGGGCGGCTGCGGATCGGGGTGATCCCGACGATTGCGCCCTATCTGCTGCCCGCCATCATCGCGCGGCTGACCGAGGCCAATCCGGGGCTGGACATCAACCTGCGCGAGACGGTGACGCCCAAGCTGATCCGCGAATTGGAAGAGGGGCGGCTGGATACGGCCATCGTGGCGCTGCCGGTATCGGAACCGTCGCTGACCGAGGTTGATCTGTTTGCCGAGGATTTCGTGCTGGTCCGCCCCGGGGCCGAGGCGGGCAAGCCGGTGCCGAACCCAGAAAAGCTGCGCGAGATGCGACTGCTTTTGCTGGAAGAGGGGCATTGTTTTCGCGATCAGGCGCTGTCGTTCTGCTATGCCGGGCAGGCCGCGCCGCGTGAGTTGCTGGATGGGAGCAGCCTGTCCACCTTGGTGCAGATGGTGGGGGCGGGGATCGGGGTGACGCTGATCCCGGAAATGGCGGTGGCGGTGGAGACGCGGTCGGCGCATGTATCCATCGCGCGGTTCAACGGGGCGCAGCCGTCGCGGCGGATCGGGATGGTGTGGCGGCGCACATCGCCGCTGTCCAAGCAGTTGTTGCAGGTGGCCGATGTGGTGCGCGCGGCGGGGCTGGCGCAGCGGGCGGGACTTCACCCTTGACCAAGGCCGCCCGGTTGCGGCCTTTTGGCGGGAAAGGGGAGGACAGGATGACCGTTTGCTTCACGACCGACAGGATGCTGCGCTTTGGCGATTGCGACATTTCCGGCACGGCCTATTACCCGGCCTATATGAACATCCTGAACGGGGTGGTCGAGGAGTTCTGGACGCATATCGGCTGGCCCTGGCATGAGATCATCTGGAAGGAACGCTGGGGGACGCCGACGGTGCATCTGTCCTGCGATTTTTCCAAACCGTCTTTCTTTGGCGACAAGCTGACCTTTCGGCTGACGGTGCTGAAGGTGGGCAAATCCTCGCTCAGATTGGCGCATACGGTGCATTGTGGCGAGGAACATCGCTGGTCGGTCGAGCAGGTGCTTGCGGCAAGCTGGCTGGACAGCCACACCTCGATGGTCTGGCCCGAGGATGTGAAGGCCAAGCTGGAAAGCCTGATGGGGCCTGCCGAGGTGCCGGAGCGGCGGCCTGTCGGTGGCCCTCAGGCCCCGGCAAGTTAGGCCCAGACCTGCGCCGGATCGGGCAGCGGGATCGCGTCCAGCAGGTCGCGGGTATAGGCGGCCTGCGGGGAGGCGAAAAGGTCGGCGGTGGGGCGATCCTCGACGATCCGGCCTTGATGCAGCACGATGGTGCGTTGGCACAGGCGGCGGATGACTGACAGGTCATGGCTGATGAAGGCCAATGTCAGGCCGAGATCGGCCACCAGCCGCTCCAGCAGGTTCAGAACCTGCGCCTGAGAGGAGACGTCGAGGCCGGAGACGATTTCATCGGCGAGGATGAAATCGGGTTCCAGCGCGATGGCGCGGGCGATGCCGACACGCTGGCGCTGCCCGCCGGACAGTTCATGCGGGAAGCGTGTGGCGAAGGATTGCGGCAGGCCGACATGATCCAGCGCGCGGGCCACGCGGGCGCGAACGCCGTCCATCCCGTGCAGGCGCAGGGGTTCGGCGATGATGGTGCCCACCCGATGGCGCGGGTTGAGTGAGGACATCGGATCCTGAAAGATCATCTGAAACCGCCGCCGCATCGGACGCAGGGCGGGCTCTGACAGATGGGTGATATCGGTACCGCCAAAGCGGATGGCCCCGCCGGACGGTTCCAGAAGCCGCACCAGCGCACGGCCCAGCGTGGATTTGCCCGACCCAGAGCCGCCCACGATGCCCACGACCGCGCCTTTGGGGATGGTGAAGGACAGACCTTTGAGGATTTCGATGCGCGGCGCGGCCCCGAACAGGGGTTTGGCGGTCATGTCAGCCAGCGACAGCGACAGGTTTTCGATCTGGTAAAGGTCCATCACGCGGCCCCGCCTTTATCGAAAGTCGCCACTTCGGCGCGGACGGCGTCGATCACCGCGTCGGGGACAGGGTGCAGCCCGGCGGCGGGATCGGTGTATTTCGGCGTCGCGGCCAGCAGGGCGGCGGAATAGGCATGGCGCGGGGCGGCAAAGAAATCGGTGACCGCGCTGTCCTCCACCACCATCCCGGCATAGAGCACGGAGAGGTGCTGACAGACCTTGGATACGACGCCAAGATCATGCGTCACGAACAAGAGCGCGGTGCCATGGCGGGCCTGCATCCCGGCGATCAGCTTCAAGATCTGTTTTTGCACCGTCACATCCAGCGCGGTGGTGGGTTCATCGGCCACGATCAGTTTGGGTTCGGCGGCAAAGGCGCTGGCGATCAGGATGCGCTGGCGCATCCCGCCCGAAAGCTCATGCGGATAGGACCGCAGCACACGGTCGGGGTTCGGAATCTGCACCTCTTCCAGCAGGGCGCGGGCGCGCGCGTCGGCATCCGCGCGCGTCCAGCCAAGGATATCGACCAGCCGATCGGTGATCTGCGGCCCGATGCGATGGGACGGGTTCAGCGCAGTGAGCGGGTCCTGCGGGATCAGCGCGCAGGTGGCCCCGATGCGGCGGCGGCGCTCGGCCAAGGGCAGGGTCAGCAGGTCGGTGCCATCCAGTACGATCTGGCCCCCGATGATTTCCACCGATGGCGGCAGGATGCCCAGCACGGCCTTGCCGATCATCGATTTGCCGGCGCCGGATTCGCCGACCAGCCCGCGCACTTCACCCGCCGCGACATCCAGCGACACGCGGCGCAAGAGGGGCGGGCCGTTTTTCAGCCGGACAGACAGGTTGCGGATGGAAAGATAGCTCATCTCAGCACCGGATCGAAGCGGTCCTTCAGCCCTTCGCCCAGTTGCGAAAAGGACAGGACGGTGAGGAACAGCGCGATCAGCGGGAAGACCAGCACCCACCACGCCTGATGGATGGAGGTGCGGCCTTCGGCGATCATGCCGCCCCAAGTGGGATCATCGGTAGAGATGGAGAGGTTCACGAAGGACAGGATTGCCTCGACGATCACCGCGATGCCCATTTCAAGGGTGAGGAGAACCACGATGGTGGGCAGGACATTGGGAAGGATTTCGCGCACCATCGTGCCCAGCCGCCCCCGCCCCGCGACGCGGGCAGAGGCCACGTAATCCATCGCGCCCTGTGCCATCGCCTCGGCCCGCACCACGCGGGCGAAGCGGGTCCAGTCGATCACGACGATGGCGATGATGATGGAGGTCAGGCCGGGGCCGAGGACGGCGATCAGGAGGATGGAAAACAGGACGGGCGGAAAGGCCATCCAGATGTCGATCAGGCGCGAGATGACCATATCCACCCAGCCGCGCAGAAAGCCTGCGAGCAGGCCCAGCGTTGCCCCGACCAAGCAGGTGATGCTGCCGGCCATCAGCGCCACGATCAGTGCCAGCCGCGCGCCATGCAGGATGCGCGACAGCACATCACGGCCCAGCGAATCCGTCCCCAGCCAATAGCCCGGCTCGGCCCCTGTCATCCAGAAGGGCGGCAGGCGACCAAGAAACAGGTCCTGTGCCAGCGGGTCATGCGGCGCGATCCAAGGGGCCAGCAGGGCGGCCAGCGCCAGCAGGGCCAGCCAACCGGCCGACAGCCACAGCCGCAACCCCGCGCGGCGGCGGATCAGGGACCGCCCGTCCATGCCTTTGGCGTCAAGCATGGCGCAGCCGGGGGTTCAGGACGGCATAGAGCAGATCGACGATCAGGTTCACGACGGTGAAGATCACCGCGAACAGGATCACGATCCCTTGGATCAGCGGCAGGTCGCGGTTGATCACAGCGTCGATGGCCATATTGCCAAGGCCCTCATAGGAAAACAGCCGCTCGATGATCACTGTGCCGCCGATCAGAAAGGTGAATTGCACGCCCACCAGCGTCAGCGTGGGCAGGATGGCATTACGCAGCGCCTCGCGCAGGATGACCCGCGTCTCGCCATAGCCTTTGGTGCGGGCCAGCGTCACATAATCAAGGTTCATGGTTTCCTTCAGGCTCTGCTTCAAAAGCTGCCCGATGATCGCGGCCAGCGGAATCGCCAGCGCCAGAGCGGGCATGAACATATGCGCCACCAGATCGGCCCAGAGGTCGAACCGCAGGCGGAGCAGGCTTTCGAACAGGTAGAAATCAGTGGTGAAGGGCAGGTCCAATGATGGCGAAACGCGCCCCGAGATGTGAAAGACCGGCCAAAGCACGCCAAACAGCAGGATCAGCACGAGCCCCCACAGGAAATCGGGCACTGACAGGGCCATGCCATTGGCCACGTCAATCGCGCCCTCACGCCGGCCGCCGCGAAAGCGTGTGCCGGTCAGTGCCGCCGCACCGCCCAGGATCACGGCCATGACCAGCGCCATGATCGACAGTTCCAGCGTGGCGGGCAGGCGGCCCAGCACGAGGTCCAGCACCGGCTGGCGCGTGGTGATGGAGGTGCCGAAATCGCCTTGCAGCACCCCGCCAAGCCAGATGCCGAATTGCGTGAGGATGGGCTGATCCAGCCCGTAAAGGGCCGAGAGGCGGGCGATGTCTTCTTCCGTCGCGCCGGGGGGAAGCATCATGGCAATCGGATTGCCCGGCACCACCCGGATCACGAAGAACACGATCACCGCCACCCCCGCCAAGGTGATGGCGGTGGTCAATAGCCGGATCGCAACGAATCTCAAGAACGCCATTCCCACCCCGTGACAGAACCGATCAAGGCACTGCCCTTGCCCATTTCATCTTGGCCCAAATACCCAAATCGACGCATCACCCCCGCGCCACGCCCATCAGGCGCGAAAGGGGGGTCCGGGGGGGCGGTTGCCCCCCCGGTTTGCCGGATCAGGCGCGCTTCATCAGATGCGGCAGCAATGAGCCCGAGGCATGGGGCGTGACCACCACACCCGGCGCGTGCAGGATGGGTTGCACATATTGCAGCAGCGGGATCACCAGCGCGTTGTCAGCGATGTATTTGTCCACCGCTTTCCAGCCATCGATGCGCTTGGCCTCGTCCGCTTCGCCCCACAGGGGGCCGATCATGCCGATCAGATCCTCGCCATCCCACACCGAATGGGGCGAGGGGCCGAACATCGCGAAGCCGGTCGAGGTGGTCGGATCGCCCACCGAATTGCCCCAGTTGTAGAAGGCGGCGGGGGCAAGCTGGTCGGCGGCGCGGAGTTCGTAATGCTTGGCGATTTCATAGACCTCGATCTCCGCCTCGATCCCGACCTTGCGCCAGAGGCCGACGATGGCTTGGATCATTTCGTAATCCTTGGGCTTGAAGCCCTTGGTCGTCTGGATCTTGAACTTCACCGGGTTGTCGGGGCCAAAGCCCGAGGCGGCCAGCAATTCGATGGCCTTCGCTTCGTCATAGGGCACAGCGATGGAGGCGTCGAAGGCATCGTATTCCGGGGTTTGCAGCGTGTCGATCTTGACGCCGTAGCCCGACAGAAGACGGTCGATGATGGCCTGCTTGTCGATGGCATGGGCGGCAGCCATCCGCACGTTCGGATCGGTCATCACCTCGATATCGTTCAGGAAGATCATCCCGATATCGGAAATGGGCGCGGCCACGCCGGCCAGCGGGCCGCCTTTCAGGCGGTCATATTCCTCATACGGCATTTCCAGCGTGACGTGGGAGTTGCCGGATTCCACCTCGGCCACGCGGGCGGCGGCATCGGGGACGAACTTGATCGTCACGGTGTCGAAATCGGGCTTGCCGCCCCAGTAATTGGCATTGGCCTTCAGGCGGACAAAGGCGTTGCGTTCGAATTTCTCCACCATGTACGGGCCAGTGCCGATCGGCGCGGCCTCAAAACCCTCGGCCCCGACCTTTTCGTAATAGGCCTTGGGCAGGACGTAGCCGGTCAGGAAGTACATCCATTTGAAGATCGTGGGGTCGAACTGCGCGACATCCGCGATGACGCGGTTGCCTTCGACCCGGTGGTTGGTCAGCGTGCCCCAGACGAACTGGATCGGGCTGCCGGTTTCGGGGTTGGCGACGCGGGCGAGGTTCCATGCCACGTCATCGGCGGTAAAGGGCGATCCGTCATGCCAGGTGACGCCTTCACGCACGGTCATCCAGACCTGTTTCTTGTCATCGCTCCAGCCCCATTCGGTCAGCAGGCCGGGGGCGGGGGACAGGTCGGGCTGTTGCAGGATGTATTGGTCAAAGACCGATTGATAGAGGCCCTGAATGGTGGGGTTCACCGCGCTGGGGCCGACGGTCGGGTCCCATGAGGGCAGGTTGACGTTATAGGCGATCACCAGCTCGTCGATGGCCTGCGCAAAGGTCGGCAGACCGATGGTGCCTGCGGCCATGGTGGCGGCAGAGAGCTTCAGAAGGCTCCGGCGGTTGAGGTTCATGGTCATTTTCCCTGTTGGTGGTTTTTGGTTTTGTGGTTGTGGTTGTGGTTGGACGCTATCAGGTTCCGGCGAGTTTGCGGGCGAGAAGAAAGCCCGACCCCGCCCCGGTACCCGCGCCGGGCCAGACGGCGGCCCCAGTCAGGTGCAGCCTGTCGATGGGGGTGGACCCGTCGGCATGGCCGCGCGCAGGGCGGAAAAGGAAATGCTGTGACAGGTGATGGCTGCCGCAGACCTGATCGCCGCCGATCAGGTTGGGGTTGTCGGATTCCAGATCCAGCGGCGTGACGATGCGCTGACCGATGATCTTGGCGCGCGTGCCAGGAGCGTGCGCCTCAAGGATCGCCAATGCGCGGTCGGCGAAGGGCTCTGCGGCCTGCGCCCAGTCGGTTGACGTGATCTGGCCTTTGGCATCGCCGGTGATCGTGCCGGGGGCCATGCGCACCTGTACCCAGAGGATGTGTTTTCCATCCGGCGCGCGGGAGGGATCGAACACGGTGGGCTGGCCCACGACGAGGATGGGTTCATCGGGCAGAAGGCCTGCCTGCGCCTGTTGGTAGGTGCGGGCCATTTGGTCAAGGCTGGGCGCAATGTGGACATAGGCATGCGATTGCAGCGCCGCCCCTGCGCGCCAGTCGGGCAGGCCGTCCATCGCGAGGTGGATCATCATGGTGCCGGGCGCGTGGCGGAAGCCCGTCATCGCGCGGTCAAAGGCGGGGGTGGTGCCACCTGTCAGGCGGGGCAGGGCGCGGGGGGCAATGCCCGCGATCACCGCGCGGGTGGCGGTGATCTGGCGGCCGTCTGCCAGTTCGATGCCCGTGGCGCGGTTGCCGGAATGGATGATCCGCGCGACGGAGGCGCCGGTTTCCACCACGCCGCCGCGCGCCTGAATGGCGGCTACCAGCGCGCGGGTCACGGTATCGGCCCCGCCTTGGCCGATCACCATGCCGAAGGCCTGGCCTGCCATGCCTTCGAGATAGGGGAACATCGCGCCGCCCGCGACATCGGGGGCGAAATCGAGATGCATCCCCCAGGCGCCCAGCAGGGCGCGGATATGGGGATGTTCAAACGTCTCTTCCAGCCAGGCGCGGGGCGAGGCGATGAGGAAGCGGGCCATGTCCAGCGTTCCGGCCAGACCCTTGGCGCGGAGTGTTTTGAACATGAAATATGCAAGCGCACGGAATTTCATTTCGGCCCCGAGCAGGCCGAAGAGATGCGGTGCTTCATCCCCGAATCGGGCGGCGAGGGTGGACCATGTGTCGGCATCGCGGGGCGACAGGGCCCGTAGGCTGGTCAATGTATCGGCCATGTCGGTGGACACACCCGCCCATGTGCCATCGGGGAAACTGGAGGCGAAGGGGCGGTTCACCGGCACGAAAGCGCAGCCGTGGCGGGTAAGTTCGGCGCCGTAGGCCTTGAAAAAAGGGCTTCCCGCAAAGAGCGACAGGTTCATCGCCGCCCAGTCATGCCGGAATCCGGGCAGCGTGTATTCGCCCGTCTTGACCGCTCCACCCACGGTGGCGGCTTGTTCGAACAGGCCCACGCGCCAGCCCTTGGCCGCCAGATGCAGCGCGGCGGCCAGCGTGTTGTGGCCCGCCCCGATCAGGACGGCATCGAATGTGGCGTTGGAACCTGCGGTCATGTCTTCCCCGACAGAGTGACGCAGGGATATTTGCAAATGCATTTAAATCTGTCTAGCATGATTCCATGAATGCCGGGACAACCGGCGCAGCTTATGCCGGGATGGACCGGCCAACAGGGAGATGGTGATGACCTCTGCAAGCGTGCTTCAGGCCATGGCGGGAATGCTGGCATCCGGCGGGATCGAAGTGGTGGATTGTTCCGGGGTGCTGGGGCCGGAAACGCCCCTGCTGAAACTGCCGCCAGATTTCGCCAAGGACACCCCGCCGATCAAGATTCACCGCATCAGCGAATATGACAAGGACGGGCCGTTCTGGGCGTGGAACTGGCTGGAACTGGGTGAACATTCCGGCACGCATTTCGATGCGCCGCACCACTGGATCACCGGCAAGGATTATCCGGACGGCTATACCGATACGCTGGATGTGCAGCGGCTGGTGGCTCCGGTGAACGTGCTGGATTTCAGCAAGGAATGTGCGTCGAACCCGGATTTCCTGCTGACCATCCAGCATGTGCAGGATTGGGAATCGCGCAACGGGCCGATCAATGCGGGCGAGTGGGTTGTCCTGCGGTCGGACTGGGACAAGCGCGCGCATGACGAGGCGGCCTTCCTGAACGCCGATGCCACCGGGCCGCACACGCCGGGGCCGACCGCCGAAGTGATCGAATACCTGCTGTCCAAGGGCATCGTGGGTTGGGGCAGCCAGTGCATCGGCACCGATGCGGGGCAGGCGGGCGGCATGAACCCGCCCTTCCCGGCGCATAACCTTTTGCACAAGAACAACTGTTTCGGTCTGGCCAGTCTCGCCAATCTGGACAAGCTGCCTGCCAAGGGGGCGATCCTGATCGCCGCGCCGTTGAAGATCAAGCAAGGCACGGGGTCGCCGATCCGGGCGCTGGCGCTGGTTCCCAAGGGCTGATCCATGCGGCCTGATCACGTCATCATCGGAAGCGGGATCAACGCGCTTGTCGCCGGGGCCATGCTGGCCCTGAAGGGCGAGCGCGTGCTGCTCTTGGAGCGGGAGTCGGTGCCGGGCGGGTGCCTGCGGACCGAAGAGATCACGCTGCCGGGCTTCAAGCATGACGTGATGGCGGCGACATGGGTGCTGTTCATGACATCACCGGCGGGGGCCGCGCTTGGCCCCCATCTGGCGCGGCACGGGTTCGACTATTGCCATACACCGCATCCGACCGCCGTATTGCGGCCGGATGGATCGGCGCTGGTGCTTACCACCGACCGCGCGGCGAATATTGCGGCGTTCAACGCGCGGGCGGCGGGGGATGGTGATGCCCATGGCCGCGATGTGGGCGGGGTGGAGGTAGATGCGCCCTTCCTGTTCGCGCTGCTGGGTGGGGCCTTGTGGTCTTGGCCCACGGCCAAGCTGCTGTGGGGGCAGGTGCGAAAGCGGGGCCTGCGCGGGTTGGCCGCGTGGTTCGGGCGCGCGCTGGTGCCGGCGCGGGGGTGGCTGGAGACGACCTATACCTCGCCCGATGTGCAGGCGCTTTATGCACCCTGGGTGCTGCATTGCGGGCTGACGCCGGAAAGCACCTATTCCGGCCAGATGGGCAAGGTGATTGCCTTCGCGCTGGAGGCGGCGGGCGCGCCGATCGTGAAGGGCGGGTCGGGGGCGGCGGTGGCCGCGTTCCGCGCCTTGATCGAAGAGAAGGGCGGCGAGATTCGCTGCGGCGCGGATGTGGACCGGATCATCGTGAAGGACAGTCATGTGCGCGGCGTGGCGCTGGTGGGCGGGGAAGAGATTGCCTGCCGGTCCGTGCTGGCATCTGTCGCGCCGGGGCAGTTGCAGGGGCGGCTGTTGCGGGATGTGAACTTGCCCGAGGATCAGGTGGCGGCCAAGGTGTTCCGCCATGGGCGCGGGAATTTCCAGCTGCATTACGCGCTGGACCGGCATCCTGAATGGCTGTCGCCGGGGCTGGATGATGTGGCGCTGATCCATTTGGCGGACGGGATCGACTCGGTGTCCAAATCCGCCAATGAGGCAGAGCGGGGGATGCTGCCTGCGGTTCCCACAATCTGCGTGGGTCAACCGCACCGGCTGGACCCGTCGCGGGTGCCAGAGGGCAAGGCGGTGCTGTGGCTGCAAATCCCCGACGCGCCAAGGGTGGTAAAGGGTGATGCAGCGGGCGCGATTGCCACCGACGGCGCGTGGTCCGAGGCGGTGAGAGAAGGCTTTGCCGACCGGATCGAGGGCATCCTGCGCCGCCACATCAAGGATTTCGATAGGGTCAAGCTGGCGCGGCGGGCCTATTCGCCCGCCGATCTGGAGGCGATGAACGTCAACCTTGTGGGGGGTGACCCTTATGGCGGGCTGTGCAGCATCGACCAGTTCTTCATCTTCCGCCCTTATGCCCATTCCACCAATGGCACGGGCCTTGTGCGCGGGTTGATCCATATCGGCGCGTCTACCCATCCGGGCCCCGGACTTGGTGGCGGGTCGGGCTTCCTTGCGGCGAAAAGGTTGGGCGCATGACGGATCAATCGCCCCCGGAAAAGCCACCGTCATCTTTGCCCCGGCTGGGGGAGATCGGGCTGACGAATTACGCGCCCTATCTGATGAACCGCATCATGGGGCGGTACAACGCCAGTTTGCGCGATGAGATGGCGGGGCAGGGCCTGACAACGCCCAAGATGCGGGCCTTGGCGGTGCTGTCGGTGATCGAGGGGCCGCTGATCCGGGAACTGGCGGTCTATTCGGTGGTGGAGCAATCCACCCTGTCCCGCGCGCTGGACCAGTTGGCGGCAGAGGGCCTGATCCGGCGCGAGGCGGATGCCAGCGACAGCCGCGCGACGCGTATTTTCATCACAGAAGGTGGGCGCACGGCGTTCGAGGCGCTTTGGCCCCGGATGGCCGAGGCACATGCCCGCATGTTCCGCGGTATTCCCGATGATGAGCGGCGGGCATTTGTGGGCACGTTGCAGAAGATGCTGACCAATATCCGCAAGCACGAGATCTGACATGGCTGAACGGTCCTTCAAGGCGGAAGTGGAACATCTGCGGCTGGGCGAGGGGGAAACCTTCACCGGCGAGGGGATTCTGGCCATCACCAAGGCGCTGTTGGAAAACGGGGTGGGCTATGTCGGCGGCTATCAGGGTGCGCCGATTTCGCATCTGATGGACGTCTTGGCCGATGCCGAAGAATTGCTGGGCGAGTTGGGCATCCGGTTCGAGGCCAATGCCAATGAGGCGGCGGCGGCGGCGATGCTGGCGGCATCTGTGCATTACCCGATCCGGGGGGCGGTGACGTTCAAAGGATCGGTCGGGGTGAACGTGGCCTCTGACGCGCTGGCGAACCTGTCATCATCGGGGGTGAACGGCGGCGCGCTGGTCATCGTGGGCGAGGATTATGGCGAGGGTTCCTCGATCATGCAGGAACGCAGCCATGCCTTTGCGATGAAATCGCAATTCTGGCTGCTGGACCCGCGCCCGAACCTCCCTTGCATCACCAAGGCGGTGAAGGACGGGTTTGAACTGTCCGAGGCATCGAATACGCCCGTCATGCTGATGGTGCGGATACGGTCCTGCCATGTGACCGGGTCTTTCCAGACGCGCGACAACCAGCGCCCGACGCTGAGCGTGAAGGATGCGCTGTCGAACCCGCAATCCGATTTTGCCCGTGTCGTGCTGCCGCCCATGTCCTTTGCCCATGAGCAGGACAAGATCAAAAATCGCTGGCCCAATGCAGAACGGTTCATCCGCGAGCGCGCGTTGAATGAGGTGTTCGGTCCCAGCACCGCCCCGGTGGGGCTGGTGTTGCAAGGCGGCATGTATAACGGCGTCATCCGCGCCTTGCAGCGGTTGGGTCTGGCGGACCTGCACGGCAATACCGAGGTGCCGCTTTATGTGCTGAACGTGACCTATCCCCTGCTGGCAGGCGAATTTCTGCAGTTCTGCGAGGGCAAGGATCAGGTGCTGGTGATCGAGGAAGGCCAGCCGGAATTCATCGAACAACAGTTAACGACCTATCTTTATCGCGCGGGATCGTCGGTAAAGCTGCGCGGCAAGGGCATCCTGCCGATGGCGGGGGAATATACGGGCCAAGTGCTGCTGGACGGGATCACGGCCTTTCTCAAGGAGGCCGCGCCCCAGATGCTGCCCGCGCTGGTGCGCGCCCCGAATGAGGACAAGCCGCAGATCCCCGATCTGACGAAAACCGTGCCGATCCGCCCGCCGGGATTCTGCACCGGTTGCCCGGAACGGCCGATCTTTGCCGCGATGAAGCTGGTGCAGAAGGAAACCGGCAAGTTGCAGATCAGCGCCGATATCGGCTGCCATCTGTTTGCCGCGCTGCCGCCGTTCGAGATTGGCGGCGCGACCATGGGCTATGGCCTTGGCCCCGCCGCGAATGCCGCCTTTGATGGCGGGGGGGAGCGGCGGCCTGTGGCGATCATCGGGGATGGGGGCTTCTGGCATAACGGGCTGTCGTCCAGTTTCACCAACATGGCCTTCAACAAATCCGACGGCGTGGCGGTGATCGTGGACAATTACTATTCCGCCGCCACCGGCGGGCAGGACATCATGTCGTCGCGCGCCGACAACCCGACCAAGGCCACCAAGCACCCGATCACCAAGGCGCTGAAGGGCATCGGGATCGACTGGGTCCGTCAGGTGGACCGCACCTATGATGTGGGCCATATGCGCGACGTGCTGCGCGAGGCGCTGACGACAGATGCGCCGGGGCCGAAGGTCATTGTCGCCTCCAGCGAATGCATGCTGAACAAGCAGCGCCGGGAAAAACCGCTTGCGGCCAAGGCGATCAAGGAAGGCCGCCGGGTGGAGGCGCCGCGTTTTGGCGTGGATGAGGATGTCTGCACGGGCGATCATGCCTGTATCCGCCTGTCGGGCTGCCCGTCATTGTCCGTCAAGAAGCTGGACGATCCGCTGCGCGACGATCCGGTGGCCAGCATCGACCAAAGCTGTGTGGGCTGCGGGAACTGTGGTGAGGTGGCGGATGCCGCTGTCCTTTGCCCCTCCTTCTACCGCGCGGATGTGATCCATAACCCGTCGAAATGGGAAACACGGCTGGCGGCTTTCCGCACGCGCGTGATCGGCTGGTTGCAGGCCCGCCGCGCCGCGCGGCGGCTGGATTTCGGGGGGGCGGCATGACGGTGCATGACATGGTGTCGGGTGCCTTGCCCGCCAAATCCGCCGATCCGCGCCTGTCGGGGATCATCAAGCTGGCGATCCTGGCCGTGGGTGGGCAGGGCGGTGGGGTTCTGACCACCTGGATCGAAGATCTGGCGCGGTCCAACGGCTATGCCGCGCAGGCCACATCCGTGGCGGGGGTGGCGCAACGGACCGGGGCCACGGTCTATTACATCGAGATGGCCCCGCATCGGGCGGGTGATCCGATGCCGGTCTTTTCGCTGATGCCGGCGGCGGGCGATGTGGACATCATGATTGCCGCGGAAATGATGGAGGCCGGGCGGTCGATCATCCGGGGGTTCGTGACGCCGGACCGGACGACGCTGATCGCCAGCACCCACCGCGCGCTGGCGGTGTCGGAAAAGATGGTGCCGGGGGATGGTATCGCGGCATCGGATGAGGTGATGGCAGCGGCAGAGATCGCGGCGCAGCGCTTCATCGCGGCGGATTTCGACGCGCTGGCGATTGCGAACGGGTCGGTGATTTCCGCCTCGCTTTTCGGGGCGCTGGCGGGGTCGGGGGCGCTGCCCTTTGACCGCGCGGCGTTCGAGGCGGCGATCCGTGCCAGCGGCAAGGGAGTGGAGGGGTCGCTGCGCGCTTTTGGCGCGGCGCTGGTCGTGGCGGCAAACCCGGTGGCCGAGGTGGCCGCGCCAAAGCCCAAGGCGGTAGCGGCACAGGTGACAGGCCCCGCCCGGCTGACGGCAGCCTGGGACACACTTGCCGCCCGCGTCGCGGCCCTGCCCACGCCGGTGGCCGAGATGGCCCTTCCAGGCCTGCGCAAGGTGGTGGATTTTCAGGACATCGCCTATGGGGGAGAATACCTGGACCGGCTTGCCACAGTTCTGGCGCAGGACAGCGCGGCGCAGGGCTGGGCCCTGTCGCGCGAGGCGGCGAAGTACATCGCCAACGCCATGGCCTATGACGACATCATCCGCGTGGCCGATCTGAAAACCCGCGGCCGCCGCTTTGACCGTATCCGCAAGGAGATGCGGGTGAAGGAGGCAAACCTTCTGCACCTGACCGAATTCTTTCACCCCCGGGCTGAGGAAATCGTCGGGCTGTTCCCGGCGCGTCTGGGTGCGAAGGTGGAGGCCGATCCGAAATGGATGGCGCGGCTGGATCGGTGGTTTAACAAGGGCCGCCGCCTGCGGACCGACAGCCTGCGCGCCTTTCTGACGTTGCATATCGTGGGGGGCTTGCGCGGATGGCGTCGCCGCACGCTGCGCCACGCGCAGGAACAGGCGCATATGGCGCGCTGGCTGCAAACGGCCCTGGCCGAGACGACGCGCAATTACGATCTGGCGGTGGAACTCATCCGCTGTCGCCGCCTGATCAAGGGCTATTCCGATACGCATGCGCGCGGGCAATCCAAGTTTGACCGCGTCCTTGCCGCCACCGGGCAGATCGCCGCGCGCCCGGATGCCGCCGACTGGTGCCGCCGGTTGCGGGAGGCTGCGCTGAAGGATGAAGAGGGCAAGGCGTTGGACGGGGCTGTGGCCACGATCCGCAGTTTCGCCTGACACCTAGATCTTTTCTAGCCGCTTCATCTTGGCCCAAATACCCAATCTGCCCGCACCGCTGCGCAAGGTTTGGGCAAAAGGAAAATGGGGGGTCAAGGGGGGCGGTTGCCCCCCCTTGCTGCCTTAAGCCTCTAGCGCGCGATAGGCGCCGTTCCAATACATCAACGCCCCGGCGTTCGGGGTGGTGCGGATCGCCCGAACGCGGCCGATCAGGATGGAATGGGTGGCGCGGTCGATCATTTCCTCCAGCGTGCAGTCAAAGGCGGCCGGTGCGCCTTTCAGGAGTTGCGCCCCGGTGACGGCGGTTTCCCATTCCGCCCCTTCATAGCGCGCGGCCCCACGCACCCCGGCAAAGCCGGAGAAACGTTCCGCCACCGGCTGATGCGCCGCGCCCAGCGAGTTCCAGCCGAAATGGCCGTAGCGCGCGAACAAGGGGTGGCTGGAGGCCGAGCGGTTCACGCAGGCCAGCAGCAAGGGCGGTTCGGCCGAAAGCGAGATGGCCGAGGTGACGACCAACCCCGTCGCCTCTTCGCCCTCGCCCACGGTGATCACGCTGCAATTGCCCACAAAGGCGCGCATCGCATCGCGAAACGCTTTGGCGTCCGGTTCGGCCATCTGCCGTTCTCCTATCTGATCCCTGCCGCCTCCAGCCGGGGCAGCACATGGTCACGGAAATAGGGGAACTCTTCGACATAATCGACAAAGGAAAGCGTGGTTCCTGCAAATCCTGTCGCATGCAGCTTCACGATTCCGTCGGCCACCTGTTCGGGCGTGCCGATCAAGGGGAAACCGCCATGCCCCAGCGCAAAAAGATGCTTGATCTGGGCCAGCAGATCGTGGGGAAAGCTGTGGGCATGGGCGAATTGCAGGCGCACCAGATTGTCGACGGCATCGGTATCGGCATTCTGCACGGCGGTGTAATCGGCATAGGCCTTTGCTTCATCCTCGGTCGGGCGGCAGATGACATGGCTGAAGGTCAGCACGTTCACATCGCGCCCCTTGGCCTTGGCCTGCGCCTTCAGTTCCGCGATTTCCACCTTTGAGCGTTCAAGGTCGATGGCGGGGGTGAACAGGAAGTTGGCATTGTCGGTGGCAAATTCGCGGCCTTGCGGGCTGCCTGCCGCGTTGATGATGGGGACCGTGCCGCGCATCGGTTTCGGGTCGCCCTTCACCTTGGCGGCTTTGAAGTACTTGCCGTCCCAGTCGAAATGATCGTCCGATGTCCACAGCTTGCGGATCAGGTCGAACCATTCCTGCGCATAGCTGTAACGGGTTTCATGGTCATCGGGCAGGGTCAGACCCAGCGCCTCATATTCCGGCTTGTTCCATCCCGCGACGATGTTCAGCCCCGCGCGGCCGTGGCCGATCTGGTCGATCGTGGCCATCTGCTTGGCCACCACGACGGGGTGGTTGGCGGCAGTGTGGATGGTGGCGAAGACGGCGATGTTCTTTGTGGCGGCCAGCAGGCCCGCGGCCCAGGTCATGGTTTCCAGCAC
Source organism: Fuscovulum sp. (assembly GCA_035192965.1). Lineage (NCBI taxonomy): Bacteria > Pseudomonadati > Pseudomonadota > Alphaproteobacteria > Rhodobacterales > Paracoccaceae > Fuscovulum > Fuscovulum sp. The sequence continues at coordinate 1,404,050 of CP136571.1, forward strand.
GCCGCCGTGGAAATCCGTCTCGCCGCCGTAGCCGATCCAGCGGGCAATCGGCAGCATGAAATCGATCCCTGCCTCATCCAGCATTTTCGCCAGTTTCAGGTTGTTGTCCCAGCTGTTGTTCCAGCGTTCGGGCGCCTTGGTGGGCGTCATGCCCGAGGAGCAGTTGGTGGAAAAAGTGCCAAGGCGAAAACGATCGCCCGAGAGCATCGGGTGTTGGGTCATTGTCAGCCGTCCCTGTTGGAGTTTTAAAAGTATTTTATGTTTGAAAGTCTATCGTAAATTCCATTTGCGTCAACGGGCGCGTGCGGCCAGAGTCACGCTGGAAAAGGGCGGGGTTCATGGCAGACAAAATCATTCCAGTTCAAAATGATGCACGGGTGCGGGGGCTGGATTGGCACTGGCATCTGGCGCAAAGCGCGGTCGAGGTGGACACGACCGAGCTGGAATTCGCCCTGATGCGCACGTTTGAGGGATTCGGGCGGTGGCAATCGGAATGTCTGGCGTCGGTCTGCGATCTGGCGGCGACGGGGCCGGAGAACGCGCTGTTGCACATCATCCGAATGAACGACCGCCCCAAGACGATCAAGGATCTGGCGCGGCTGACGAACCGGGATGATGTGCCCAACATCCAGTATTCGCTGCGCAAGCTGATCGGGGCGGGGCTGGTGCTGCGCAAGGGGGCGGGGCGGTCGGGTGTGACCTATGAGGTGACCGAAGAAGGCCTGCGCGTGACCGAGGATTATGGCGCATTGCGGCGGCGGCTGTTGTTGCAGGCGGTGGCCAATGTGCCGGGATTCAGCGAACGTCTGGCCGAGGCCACGCGCACACTGAACCTGCTGTCCGGGATTTACGAGGAAATCTCGCGCGTTGCCGCCACGCACCGCCGGCCGTGACGCAGCTCAGGCCAGCGCGGGGTTTCGTTCGGCGCTGTCCAGCCGGCGGTGCAGGTCGCGTGCGACGCGGGCATAGGCCCCCGGCTTGACCGGCATCTGCCATTCCATGAAGCGCTGCATCGGGCCGATGGACAGGCCCATGTCTGCCAGCAACTCATCCACCTGATGCATGGAAAAGGGGATGATGTTGGTGCCGCGCGCATGTTTGCCTTCGGTCCGTTCCTCCATCCAGCGCAGGCGGGCATCGGTCGCCTCAAGCTGCGCACGCTCGGACGGCAGGTCCAGCGCGCCGCCCAGATGGGCCGCGATCCAGAGCGCGCCCATTTCCGCCGACAGGGGCGAGAAGAAGGAGGAATTATAGCCGTTGAAGGCAAGGTTGCGCACGCCCGTAGGCAGGATGCAGCGATAAAGGCGGAAATTGCCGCGCCCGTCCATGATGCGCGCCTGAAGTGCCGTGTCGAGGAAGGGCACCTCTTGCCGCCATCCGGTGCCGCAGATCACGATATCGGCGGGGATCTTTTCGCCCGATTTCAGCAGGGCAAAGCGGCGGCCGCCTTCGATAACCAACTGGTCAATCGCCGTGTCTCGCTTGATGGTGATGCGGCCTTTCTCCACCAGATCAAAGAAGCCGTCGGTGACAAGGCTGACGGTGGACCGCGCGATGCGTTCAAAGGATCCGCGTGGCAGTGCGCCGCGCTGTTTGAGTTTCAGCTGTTTGGTGATCACCGCCTGCACCGATCCCAGCATGGAATTGCGCACCGGGCGGCCTGCGCCGTGCAGGAATTTCTCAACCCCCTGCAGGCGGATATAGGGAAACAGCGCCTCGCCCATCCGGGTGAGGAAGAGGTATTTGTAATTCAGCACGCCGCCCAGTTTCTTGGGCATCTTCCAGATCAGTTCCCGCGCGACCACGGTCATGGAGGCAGCGGCATCGACCAGCCCCACCGCCACATCGCAAGAGGATTTGCCGTAGCCGATCACCACCACATGCTTGCCCCGCGCCTGTTCCAGATTAAGGAATTCCGACGAATGGCAGATCGTGCCGCCTGCGGATTTGAACGCCTCGGCGCCGGCGAAATCGGGGATGGCGGGGGCAGAGAAGATGCCGTTACAGATGGTCAGGAAATCGAAGCTCTCCGTTTGTTCCGCCTGCCCGTCGGGCCGGAAGGTGACGGTCCAGCGCCCGTCTGTGCCCTGTGCCGCATGGGTGACGGGGGTGGACAGGCGGATCAGGGGGTTCAGGCCAAAGTGATCGGCATAGGCGTTCAGATAGGCCTGCACCTGCTGGCCTGACGGCCATTCGGGATAGTGTTTCGGCATCGGGAAATCGGACAGGTGATAGGTGTCCTTGCCATTTTGCGTCGATACGCCGGGATAAAGCCGCGTGGTGGACCAGACGCCGCCCACGTCATGGACCTTTTCGAACACGGTCACGTCATGGCCGAAGTCGCGCAGGTGGCGCGCGGTGGTCAGTCCGGCAAAACCGGCCCCGATGATGGCGATTTTCATTGTGGTTCCCCGTGGGTTGGGGCGGGGGCCTTATCGCGACCCCTCGCCAAAGGTCAGGACATCAAAAGCGGGATGGCAGGCACCGCCTGTTCCGGGCCCATGGCGGTATAGCCGCCATCGACGCAGAGATCGGTGCCGGTGATGAAGCTGGCCTCATCCGAGCAGAGGAACAGCACGGCCGAGGCGACCTCTTCCGGGTTGGCGACGCGGCCCAGCAGGTGGAAGGGGGCGGCGACGGCATCGGTTTTGGCGCGGTTGCCGTTCGTCAACTGGTCCATGATGTTCGACCAGGTCCAGCCGGGGCTGACGGCGTTCACGCGGATGCCCTTTGGGGCAAGGTCCATCGCCTGATTGCGCGTGAGTTGCAGGATCGCGGCCTTGGACACCGGGTATAGCCAGCGCCCCGTCTGCGCCACGCGTGACGAGATGGAGCCGAAATTGACGATCGCGCCACGGGTCGCGGCCAACTCCGCCTCGGCCGCCTGCATCAGCATGACCGATCCCACCACGTTCACGTTCAGGCTTTCCAGCCATTCCGCGCGGGTGGAGGCGGCGCCGTTGTCCAGATAGGAACAGGCGACGTTCACCAGAAAGTCGATGCGACCGAACCGGTCCTTCGTGGCAGCCACGAGCGCGGTGATCTGGGCATCATCGCGCAGGTCACAGGATTGAAACCCCACCTCGGGCGCGAATCCCTCGCCCGGTGCGATGTCTGCCACCATCACCTTTGTGCCTGCGGCAACAAAGGCATCGACCACCGCGCGCCCGATTTTCGTGCAGCCCCCCGGCACGATGGCCACCTTGCCCGATAATCCCCGCATCCGCGCCCTCCGCTTTTTCCTTTGAATTTGAAAGGATTGTGACGGGCTGGCGGGATGGGTCTATCCGCCGGGCGCGGGGATTATCCGGAAAACGAAAAAATCGACAGGCGGGGCGGGTCTGATTGGCGGCTGTCATGCTAGGCTGAATCAACAAAACAAGGCCAAGGACACAAAGGTCGCCGCTGATGAACCTGCCGCTCCTGCGTCATCATGCTCTGTTTCGCACCCGCGACCTTGATGAGGCGCGCGAGCGGGTGGCGGCGGTGTTCTGCCCGCACCGGCTGGAAACGCTGGGGGCGCGGAACCTGTTTGATGCCTGCCACCACCATCTGGCGGGGGAACGGCTGTCGCTGAACTACATCGAATACGGCGCGCGCACGCGGATCGCGCCGGGGGAGTTGGGCGGGTTCTATCTGCTTCAGATCCCGCTGGAGGGCGGTGCGGAAATCACCAACGGGCGCGACACCTATCTGTCCACGCCGGACCGCGCGGCGATCCTGAACCCGCATCTGCCCACGCGGATGACATGGGAGGAAGGCACGCGGCAGGTTCTGGTGCAGATCTCGCGCCGCGCGATGCAGGATCATTTGGCGGGTCTGCTGGGCGGCCCATCGGACCGACCGCTGACGTTTGATGGGCCGCTGGACTTGGCTTCTGGACCGGGCGCGGCACTACGGCGGCTGGTGCTGTGGCTGGTGGATGAGGTGGATGCGGGCAACCCGCCCATCGGGCCGGGGCTGATGGCGCGGCAGATCGAAAGCACGGTGCTGTCGGGCCTCTTGGAGGCGCGGCACGACCATCACCCCCAGATCGCGCGCCAGCGCGCGGCCCCTCGCCCGCGCCATCTGCGGCTGGCCGAAGGGTTCATCGAGGCGCATCTGGATCAGCCCATCACCATCGAGGATGTGGCGGCGGCGGCGGGGGTTTCGCCGCGCGGGCTGCAACTGGCCTTTCGCGATTGGCGGGGGACCACGCCGCTGGCCTTTTGGCGCGCGGCACGGTTGGCGCGGGCGCATGCCGATCTTTTGTCTGCACCGCCGGGAACGACAGTCACGGATGTTGCGCTGCGCTGGGGCTTTACCCATTTCGGGCGGTTTTCCGAGCTTTACCGCGCGCAGTATGGTCTGTCGCCGCGCGATACCTTGAGGACGGGGGGGCGGGCGGGGGGATAGCGCCCCTCGGCATGCCGGGTCAGGTGGCCAGCAATTCCAGTGCGACGCCTTGTCCTACGCCCACGCAGAGCGTGACCAGAGCGCTTTTGCCGCCGCTTTCGGCCAGCCTGCGCGCTGCAGCCCCCGCGATGCGTGCGCCGGACATGCCAAGCGGGTGGCCGATGCTGATGCCGCCACCAAAGGCATTCACGCGCGGATCATCGTCCGCGATGCCCCAGCCGCGCAGGCAAGCCAGCACCTGCGCGGCGAAGGCTTCGTTGATTTCGATCACGTCGTAGTCGGCGGCCGCGCGGCCTGTGCGCGCGGTCAGGCGTTCCACGGCGGCCACCGGGCCGATGCCCATGACACGCGGGGCAACCCCTGCGGATGCCGCCGCGCCGATCCGGGCGAGGGGGGTGAGGCCGTGGCGCTTCACCCCGGCGGCTGAGGCGAGGATCAGCGCAGCCGCGCCATCGTTGATGCCTGCGGCATTGCCTGCCGTGATCGTGCCGCCCGCGCGGAACGGGGTGGGCAGGGCGGCCAGCTTTTCCAGCGTCGTGGCGCGCGGGTGTTCGTCCTGCGCGACCACGGTGTCGCCTTTGCGCCCCGTGATCGTGACGGGCAAGAGATCGCACGCATGCCAATCGGCGCTGTAGCGCGATTGCGACCGCAGGGCGAAGGCATCCTGATCGACGCGGGAGATGGCATGCTCTGCCGCCACATTCTCGGCCGTTTCGGGCATCGAGTCTGTGCCATAGGCGCGCGCGATCCGGTCATTCACGAAACGCCAGCCAATGGTGGTGTCATGAATCTCCGCTTTTCGGGAAAAGGCGGTTTCTGCCTTGGTCAGAACGAAGGGCGCGCGGGTCATGCTTTCCACGCCGCCTGCGATCACAACATCCGCCCCGTCGCGCACGGCGCGCGCGCCTGCGATCACCGCATCAAGGCCGGAGGCACAGAGGCGGTTCACGGTAAGTCCCGGCACGCTGTCGGGCAGGCGTGAGAGGAGGACGGCCATGCGGGCGACGTTGCGGTTATCCTCGCCCGCCTGATTGGCACAGCCAAGGATCACCTCATCCACTGTCAGACCGGGATGCAGGTCCAAGAGCCCGTCGATCACATGGGCGGCCATGTCATCGGGTCGGACCATGGCCAGTGCGCCGCCATGGCGGCCAATGGGGGTGCGGCGATGGGCGCAGAGGAAAACGTCGGTCATGCGGTCAGCTCCGGTGCAGGCAGGTAGCGCCCTTTCAGATGCGGCGGGGCCGCGCTTTCCAATGCGGCGAGGGTCGCCAGCACCCGGCTGCGCCCGTGAAGAGCCAGTGCTTCGAACGGGCCGCGGGGGAAGTTGAGGCCCAGTTTCAAGGCGGTGTCGATGCCATCCGCAGTGCTGCCGCCTTCCGCCAGCAGCCATGCGGCCTCATTCACCAGCGCGGCTTCGATCCGCAGGGTGATGGCCGCGGCATCTTGCGGGGGCGGTGGGGGATCGGCGGGAAAGATAAAGCCGCGCCCGGTCTTGCGGCCCAGATCGCCGCGCGCCACCTGCGCCTTGAGCGCGTCAAAGACTTGGTAGCGCGGGTGGTGGTCCATCGCGGCAGCGAGGCCCTCCGTCGCGGCAAGGTTGATGTCGGCACCGATCAGATCGATCAGCGCAAAGGGGCCAAGGCGATAGCCTTCGGCCATCATCGCCGCGTCAATCTCACCGGCGTTGCGGCCTTCCTCCAGCATTGCCAGCGCTTCGCCATAAAAGGGCCTGGCGCAGCGGTTGACGATGAAACCGGGGCGGTCGGGGCATTGGATGACGGTCTTTCCGGCGCTTTCCGTCAAGGCGCGGGCGGCGGCGAGGGCATCGGATGCGGTGGTGGCATGGGGGATCAATTCCACCAGACGCATCACCGGGGCGGGGTTGAAGAAATGCAGGCCCAGCAGGCGTTCCGGGTGGGAAAGGCCGCGCGCGATTGCGGCGACCGAGAGGGATGATGTGTTGGTCGCCAGCACGGCATGGGGCGGCAAAAGCGGCTCCAGCACGGTGAACACGGCCTGTTTCACGGCCAGCCGTTCGACCACGGCTTCGATCACCAGATCGGCGGGGGCGAGGTCTTCGATCCGGTCGACGATGTGAAGGCGCGACAGGATGGCGTCACAGTCGGCCTGCGTCATGGCGCCTTTGGCCACGCGGGGGGCGAGGGTTGCGGCAAGTCGGGCGGTGGCGGTGCTGCGCGCGTCCGTGCTCGCATCGGTGGCGCGGATGGTGTGGCCCGCCTGCGCGTAGACCTGCGCGATGCCAAGGCCCATCGCCCCAAGGCCGATGATGGCGATGGTCATTTTCCCCTGAACTCCGGTTTCGTTCGGGCGCGGAAGGCGCGGATGCCTTCGGCCTTGTCGTCGGTATCCAGCAGCGCCTCGAACGCGGCGCGTTCCTGTGACAGGGCGAGCGCCTGTTCCGACCCCACGATCAGCGCGGCTTTGGCCGCCATCAGCGCCAGTGGGGCGCGGGTGGCAAGGCGTGTGGTGAGCGGTTCGGCGAATGCCAGCGCGGGGCCGTCCGCCAGATGGGTGGCGATGCCCCAGTCATAGGCGGTGGCGGCGTCGATCACCTCGCCCGTCAGGACCATGCGCATGGCGCGCGCGCGTCCTGCCAGCGCCAGCAGGCGCTGCCCGCCGCCCGCGCCGGGGATCAGGCCGAGGTTGGTTTCTGGCAAGCCTACCCGCGCGGTGGGGCCAAGCACCATCAGATCGGCCATCAGCGCCAGTTCGAAACCGCCGCCAAGGGCAAAGCCATCTACCGCCGCGACAAGGGGTTTGGGAAAGGCGCGGATGGTGGCCCAATGCGCCTTGCGCGGATCGGCGGCCCCTTCGGCTGCGGTCTTGTGTTCAATCTCGCCGATATCGGCCCCGGCGGCGAAGTTGCCATCCGCCCCGGTCAGGAGCACGGCGCGGATCGCGGGATCGGCGGCAAAGCCTGCAAGCGCATCTGCCACCGCTGCGAGGAGCGCGGTGTTCAGCGCATTCTTCTGCGCCGGGCGGTTGAGGGTGAGGCGGGCCCAGCCCCCCATGCGGTCAATGATCAGGTCCATGCGGGTGATCTTCGCAAGCGCGGCAGAAATTTCAAGCCCGAAAATTTCAAGCTTGAAATTGTTTTGATCCAGTGTAGCTTTTCCCCAAGGCGCATTCCGCGCCATCTGGGATGTGGGCCATGAAGATACTTTGTCTGGGCGGCGGCCCTGCCGGCCTTTACTTTGCGATTTCGATGAAGCTGCGCGATCTGGCGCATCAGATCACCGTGCTGGAGCGCAACCGCGCCAATGATACCTTTGGCTGGGGCGTGGTGCTGTCGGATGATGCGCTGGGGCGGATGGGGCGGAACGATCCGGTGTCCACCCAATCGATCCGCGATCATTTCGCCTATTGGGATGATATCGCCGTAGTGCATGACGGCGTGCGCACGGTATCGGGCGGGCATGGTTTTGCGGGGATCGGACGCAAGCAGATGCTGATCCTGTTGCAGGCGCGGGCGCGCGAGTTGGGCGTCGATCTGCAGTTCGAGACAGAGTTCAAATCGGCCGAGGAATATCGCAAGGAATACGATATCGTCGTCGCCTGTGATGGCATCAATTCGGCGGTGCGCCGGGAATATGAACCCGTGTTCCAGCCCGATATCGACATGCGGCTGTGCAAGTTCGTCTGGCTGGGCACGCAGCAGAAATTCGACGACGCCTTTACCTTCATCTTTGAGAAGACGGAGCATGGCTGGGTCTGGGCCCATGCCTACCAGTTCGACGACAAGACCGCGACCTTCATCGTCGAAATGGCGCAGGAGACGTGGGACCGCTGGGGTTTTGCGGACATGTCCAAGGAGGACACGGTCGAAACATGCCGGCGGATATTCGAGCGGCATCTGGGCGGGCATGAACTGATTTCCAACGCGGCGCATCTGCGCGGGTCGGCGGTGTGGATGAACTTCCCCCGCGTGGTCTGTGGCAAGTGGTTCCATGAAAATGTGGTGCTGATGGGCGATGCGGCGGCGACGGGGCATTTCTCCATCGGGTCGGGCACGCGGCTGGCATTTGATTCCGCAATCGCGCTGGCGGAATACCTGCATAGTGAGCCGACGATGGAGGCAGCCTTCCAGCGCTATCAGGATGAGCGGCGGGTAGAGGTGCTGCGCCTGCAATCTGCGGCGCGCAATTCGCTGGAGTGGTTCGAGCAGGTGGAACGCTATCTGGACCTGCCGCCCGAGCAATTCGCCTATTCCCTGCTGACCCGCAGTCAGCGGATCGGGCACGAAAACCTCCGCCTGCGTGACCCAGAATGGCTGGGCCGGACCGAGGACTGGTTTCAGGAACAGGCGGGTGGGGTGAAGGGGCGCAAGCCCATGTTCGCGCCGTTCCGCTTGCGCGATATGGCACTGAAGAACCGTGTCGTCGTGTCACCCATGGCGCAATACAAGGCGGTGGAGGGCTGCCCGACCGACTGGCATCTGGTCCATTACGGCGAACGCGCCAAGGGGGGCGCGGGGCTGGTCTATACGGAAATGACCTGCACCTCGGCGCAGGGGCGGATCACGCCGGGCTGTCCTGGGCTCTATGCGCCAGAGCATGAGTCCGCGTGGCGGCGGGTGGTGGATTTTGTCCATGCCGAGACGGAGGCCAAGATCTGCTGCCAGATCGGCCATGCCGGGCGGAAAGCATCGACGCAGGTCGGATGGGAGGAGGGCGACGCGCCCTTGCCCACGGGGAACTGGGAGATCATCGGGCCATCCGCGCTGCCCTGGTCGGCCAAGAACGCCACCCCGCGCGAGATGACGCGGGCGGATATGGAGGCAGTGACGGCGGAGTTTGTCGCGGCGACCGAGATGGCCAAGCGGGCGGGGTTTGACATGATCGAACTGCACGCGGCGCATGGCTATCTGGTGTCGTCCTTCATCAGCCCGAAATCGAACATCCGGACCGATGCTTATGGTGGATCGCTTGAGAACCGGATGCGCTGGCCGCTTGAGGTGTTGCGCGCGATGCGGGCGGCATGGGGCGAGGAGAAGCCCTTGTCAGTGCGTATTTCGGCCACCGATTGGGTAGGCGACGAAGGCGTGACGCCGGATGAAGCGGTGGAGATTGCGCGCCTGTTCGCGGCCAATGGGGCGGATATCATCGACGTGTCGGCGGGGCAGACGTCCGTAGACGCCAAGCCGGTTTATGGCCGCATGTTCCAGACACCGTTCAGCGACCGCATCCGCAACGAGGCGGGGATTGCCACCATGGCGGTGGGCAACATTACCGAACCGGATCACGTCAATTCCATCCTGCTGGCAGGGCGGGCGGATCTTGTCTGCCTCGCGCGGCCGCATCTGGCCAATCCCTATTGGACCCTTCACGCCGCCGTCGCCATGGGCGATGCTGCCACCGAATGGCCGTTGCCCTATCTGGCCGGGCGCGATCAGATGCGGCGGCTGGCGCAAAAGGGGACAGAGGTGATCCGGGCATGAGCATCACGGGACGGCGGGTTCTGGTCACGGGCGGCGGATCGGGCGCGGGGGCAGACCTTGCGCTTGGCTTCGCCCGTGCCGGTGCCGCCGAGGTGGTGATCTGCGGGCGGCGGTTGGAAGCCTTGGCTTCGGTCGCCGCGCAACACCCCGCCATTCGGGCGCTGCCTTGCGATGTGACGGATGAGTCCTCGGTGCAGGCGCTGTTTGCGCAGGCTGGGCGGGTGGATGTGGTGATCGCGAATGCGGGGCAGGCCGATAGCGCACCCTTTGCCCGCACCACGCTGGAGCAGTGGAATGCGATGCTGGCGGTGAACCTGACGGGGGTGTTCCTGACCTTTCGCGAAGGGTTGCGGCAGTTCGATGGCTGGGGGCGGTTGATCGCCGTAGCCTCGACCGCGGGGGTCAAGGGCTATGCCAAGGTCGCCCCTTATGCGGCGGCCAAGCATGGGGTGATGGGGATCGTCCGGTCGCTGGCGCTGGAGGTGGCGCGCGGGCCGGTGACAGTGAACGCGATCTGCCCGGGGTTTCTGGATACCGAGATGACGGAGCAGTCCATCAAGGTCATCTCGGAAAAGACTGGGCGGTCGCTGACCGAGGCGCGGGCCGCATTGGAAGCGATGAGCCCGCAGAACCGCCTGTATCGCCCCGACGAGGTGACATCGGCGGCGCTGTGGCTGGCATCAGATGGGGCCGATGGGGTTAACGGGCAGGGGATCGTGATCTCCGGGGGGGAGGTATGACCGATCCTCTGTCAAAACGGCGGCTGAAGATGTGGATCCGCCTGCTGGGGGTGACGCGGATGGCGGAAAGCGATCTGCGTGAGTTCCTGCGGTTGCAGCACCAGACGACCTTGCCGCGCTTTGACGTGATGGCCGCGCTTTATCGCCGCCGTGAAGGCGTGACGATGAGCGAGTTGAGCCGGATGCTGCTGGTGTCGAATGGCAATGCGACCACGGTGGTGGACCGGTTGGAGAAGGACGGGCTGGTGCGGCGCACACCGTCCGAGGTGGACCGGCGCACGGTGTTCGTGGCGCTGACGCCCGAGGGGCTGGCGCAGTTCGAAGTGCTGGCCGCGGGGCATGAGACCGAAGTGTCGCGCCGCTTTGCCAACCTGTCCGAAGCGGATCTGGACGCGCTGACCGATATTCTCAAACGCATGGGGGGCGCGTGATGGGCGCGATGGCGGGGCTGCGGCCCGAACATTTCCTGTGGGAAGTGGTGGATCGGGTGGCCGTGGTGCGGCTGAACCGGCCCGAACGGAAGAACCCGCTGACGTTTGAGAGCTATGCCGAGTTGCGCGATACGTTCCGCGCGCTGGTCTATGCGACGGATGTGGATGTGGTGGTGATTGCGTCCAATGGGGGGAATTTCTGTTCCGGCGGCGATGTGCATGACATCATTGGCCCGCTGGTCGGGATGGAGATGAAGGAGCTTCTCGCCTTTACCCGCATGACAGGCGATCTGGTGAAGGCGATGATCGGCTGCGGCAAACCCATCATCGCGGCGGTGGACGGCGTTTGCGTGGGGGCGGGCGCGATCATGGCGATGGCGTCGGACCTGCGGCTGGCAACACCCGGGGCGAAATGCGCGTTTCTGTTCACCCGTGTGGGGCTGGCGGGGTGCGACATGGGGGCCTGCGCGATGCTGCCGAGGATCATCGGGCAGGGGCGGGCTGCGGAACTGCTTTATACCGGGCGCGTGCTGCGCGCCGAGGAAGGCGAGCGGTGGGGGTTCTGGAACGCGCTGCATCCGGCAGAAGAGCTGGAGGCGGCGGCGATGACGCTGGCACGGGCCCTGGCGGCAGGGCCGACATTTGCGCATGGGATCACGAAGACACAGCTCAATCAGGAATGGAACATGGGGCTGGAGCAGGCGATTGAGGCCGAGGCACAGGCACAGGCCATCTGCATGCAAACCCGGGATTTCGAGCGGGCCTACCGTGCCTTTGTGGCGAAGGAAACGCCGGTGTTTGGCGGGGATTGACGATTTTTCATGCGAAAAATCAGGGGGCGCTCGCGCCCCCTCGGCGCGTGCCGCGCCTCACCCCCTGAGGATATTTGAAACAGAGAAGATGACATGAGCGATACGAGTTTTCTGGACTGGCCTTTCTTTGAAGATCGGCATCGCGAATTGTCCGTCGCGCTGGAGGCGTGGTGCGGGGCGCATCTGCCGGTGGATCATGGCGATGTGGATGCAGCCTGCCGGTCGCTGGTGGCCATGCTGGGGGCGGGTGGCTGGTTGCAGCACAGCGCTGCTGCAGCGGGGGAGCGGCTGGATGTGCGCACGCTGTGCCTGATCCGTGAGACGCTGGCGCGGCATGACGGGCTGGCGGATTTCGCCTTTGCCATGCAAGGGCTGGGGATGGGGGCGGTGAGCCTGTTCGGCACGGCTGCGCAGCAGGAGTGGCTGGCGCGCACGCGGACGGGAGCGGCGATTTCGGGTTTTGCCCTGACAGAGCCGGGATCGGGGTCGGATGTGGCGGCGACGGCGACCACAGCCACGCAGGTGCAGGGCGGATGGCTGATCGAGGGGGAGAAGACCTGGATTTCCAATGGCGGGATTGCAGATGTCTATGTGCTCTTTGCCCGCACGGGCGAGGCACCGGGGGCGAAGGGGTTGTCGGCCTTTCTGATGCCCGCCGATGCACCGGGGTTGGAGGTGGTGGAGCGATTGGAGGTGATCGCACCGCATCCTTTGGCGACGTTGCGGATGAAGGGGATGGTGCTGCCGGAGGGGGCGTTGATCGGCGAACCGGGCGCGGGGTTCCGGATCGCCATGTCGGTGCTGGACGTGTTCCGGTCGACCGTCGGGGCGGCGGCGCTGGGCTTTGCGCGGCGGGCTTTGGATGAGGCGTTGGCGCGGGTGAAGGCGCGGCGGATTCAGGGGCAGGCGCTGGCCGAATTGCAGATGGTGCAGGGACATCTGGCCGATATGGCCGTGAAGATCGACGCGGCGGCGCTGCTGGTCTATCGCGCGGCCTGGGTGAAGGACAGTGGCGCGGCGCGGGTCACGCGCGAAGCGGCGATGGCGAAACTTTATGCCACCGAGGCCGCGCAGGAGGTCATCGACATGGCGGTACAGTTGCACGGGGGCGACGGTGTGCGGCATGGGTCGGTGGTGGAGAGCCTGTACCGCGAGATCCGGGCGCTGCGGATCTATGAGGGCGCATCCGATGTGCAGCGGGTTGTGATCGCGCGGAGTGTGCTGGGATGAGCTATGCGCGCACGATCCGGGTGGAGTTCAACCATTGCGATCCGGCGGGGATCGTCTTCTATCCCCGTTATTTCGAGATGACCAATTCCGTCTGCGAGAATTTCTTCCGCGAGGTGGTGGGCTATTCCTATCATGCCATGATGGAGGATGGCATCGGCGTACCGACCGCGCGGGTGGAGACGGATTTCCGCGCGCCGTCGCGCCTTGGCGATGTGCTGGACTGGGTGCTGGTGGTGGAAAAGGTGGGCGGCAGTTCCGTCACCGTCCGGCTGGACATGGGCAGTGGCGGCGCGCATCGGCTGACGGCGCGGTTGGTGCTGGTCTGGATGTCGCCCGAGGGGCGGCCTGCGCGCTGGCCCGATCGTATTCGCGCGGTGCTGACCGCACATCTGGAGACGACCGCATGACCGAAACCGCGCTGCAATTCCTGCACCCTTCGCATTGGAAACCAGCCATCGGCTATTCCAACGGGGTGGCCGCCACGGGGCGGATGGTGTTCACAGGGGGCATCATCGGCTGGAACGCCGAACAGCAGTTCGAGACGGATGATTTCGTGGGGCAGGTGGAGCAGGCCCTGAAATCCATCGTCGAGGTGCTGGCCTGTGCGGGGGCGGGACCGGAGCATCTGGTGCGGCTGACATGGTATGTCACCGATAAGCGGGAATATCTTGGGTCGCTCAAGGAGCTTGGCCGCGTCTACAAGGCGGTGATCGGGCGGCATTACCCGGCGATGGCGCTGGTGCAGGTGGTGGCGCTGGTCGAGGATCGCGCCAAGGTAGAGATCGAGGCAACGGCGGTGATCCCGGCCTGAGAGCCGGGATCGGGGTCAGTTGCTGCGCAGGCGGAAGCGCTGGATCTTGCCGGTCTGGGTTTTCGGCAGAGCGTCGGTGAACAGCACCCGGCGCGGGTACTTGTAGGGCGCGATCACCTTTTTCACGTGATCCTGCAACAGCTTGATCATCAGCGCGTCGCCCGCATGACCGGCGGCAAGCACAACATGGGCCTCGACCACCTGACCGCGTTCCGCATCGGCGGCACCGATCACGGCGCATTCCTGAACGGCGGGGTGGGAGAGCAGCGCCGCCTCTACCTCTGGCCCGGCGATGTTATAGCCTGCGCTGATGATCATGTCGTCAGAGCGGGCGGCAAAGTGGAAGCGGCCGTCTTCGTCTTGCCAGAAACTGTCACCCGTCAGGTTCCATCCATCGCGGACATAGTTGGTCTGCCGATCATCGGCCAGATAGCGGCAGCCGGTGGGGCCGCGCACGGCCAGACGACCCACTTCGCCGCGCGGCAACTCGGCCATGTCGGGGCCGACGATCCGCGCCTCATACCCCGTGACGGGGCGGCCGGTGCAACCGGGGCGGTGGTCATCGAAGCGGTTGGTCAGGAAGATGTGCAACATCTCGGTCGCACCGATGCCGTCGAGCATCGGCTTGCCCGTGCGTGCCATCCATTCTTCATAGACCGGGGCGGGCAGGGTTTCGCCCGCGCTGACGGCGGCGCGCAGCGAGGAGAGGTCCGCGCCGTCCTCCATCGCCTTGAGCATGACGCGATAGGCGGTCGGTGCGGTGAAGCAGATCGTCGCGCGATGTTCGGTGATGATGTCGATCATGTTGGGCGGGCTGGCCTGTTCCAGCAGCGCCGCCGCCGCGCCAAAGCGCAGGGGGAAGATGGCAAGGCCACCAAGGCCAAAGGTGAAGGCCAGCGGTGGGGAGCCGACAAAAACGTCATCGGGGGTGACGGCCAGAACCTCGCGCGCATAGCCATCGGCGATGATCAGCAGGTCGCGGTGGAAATGCATCGTGGCCTTGGGCGCGCCCGTGGTGCCCGAGGTGAAGCCCAAAAGCGCCACGTCATCGCGCCCCGTGGGGTGCGGGGTGAAACGGACGGATTTTCGCAGGGCGATCCGGTCGAGTTCCGCATCATGGTTGGCCGTGCCGTCAAAGCCCACGACCGTGTGAAGAAAAGCGCTGTCCTTCTGGCAGGCGACCAGTTCTTCCATCAGGCGGGTGTCGCACAGGGCGTGGGTGATTTCGGCCTTGTTCACGATGGCCGTCAACTCGCCCGCGCGCAGCATGGGCATGGTGTTCACCACCACCGCCCCCGCCTTGGTGGCGGCCAGCCAGCAGGCCACCATCGCCGGGTTATTGGCCGACCGGATCAGCACCCGGTTGCCGGGTTTGACGCCGTAATCTTCGACCAGAGCATGGGCGATGCGGTTGGACCAGTCGGTAAGTTCTTTATAGGTGCGCGCGCGGCCATTGCCGATCAGCGCGGTATGGTCACCAAAGCCGCGATCAACCATCCGGTCGGTCAGTTCCACAGCGGCGTTAAGCCAGTCGGGATAGTCGAACGCGCCCAGCTGCAATTCCGGCCACTGGTCGGCAGGGGGCAGGCTATCGCGGGTGAAGGTGTCGCTATGGCCCGTGGGGCCGAGGGGGATCGTCTGCATCTGCGCCTCTAAGACGGGGTCACTGGCAGCATCATGGCACGGGGGAAGGGCGGTGTCGCCAGTCTGCGGACAGACCGATCCCGCATTGCGAATACGCGGCACAAAAGGCCGGAGTCCGAATTGGATGTTGATGGCAGGAGGTGGCAGTGGTCGTAGTCCTGGGCTAACCGGTCTCGCCGAAAAATTCCCTGCTATCAGGGAAAATATCAGGGAAATGCCGGAAATAGCTCTAATTCTTGCCGATCTGTTCCAAAAATACCTACGTATTACAATGAGTTGATGCTAAATTCCCTGTCGCGCGGAACAGGGAATTTCGGTTCCGAAACAGGGACCGTTTCGCCCTAAGCAGCGAAAGCGGGGAAGAACGCCCCGCGGCGTCTGCCCAGCTTGGTCCAGAGCTTGGAACCTCTTGATGAGGGTAACTATTTGCAGACCAGTCAGTCACAACCGCTGAACATCGCAGAGATCAGAGTTGGTCCGGGCCGCATGGGTCTGACCATCTGTCCCGGCAAGACCGAAGGCGGGGCCATCGGGGCCCCCCGCAGCCGCGACCTTGGCAGGGATGTTTCCGCGATCAGACAGTGGGGTGCCGACGCTGTCGTGTCTCTGGTAGAAGAACACGAGATGGAGGCGCTTGGCGTGCCACATCTTGGTGCGGCGGTGCGCCGGGCCGGCATGATCTGGCACCACCTTCCGATTGCTGATTTTGCGGCGCCCGACATCGGCACGCTGAAGGCCTGGGCCGCAGTTTCTCCGGCTCTGCACCAGACCCTCGATCGGGGAGGGCGGGTACTGTTCCATTGCAGGGGAGGCCACGGCCGTTCGGGAATGATTGCCGCGCTTGTGTTGATCGAGCGCGGTGAGCCGTGGTCAGTGGCGATGAGGAGGGTCCGTGAGATCCGCCCGGGCGCGATTGAGACAGCAGTGCAAGAGAAGTTCCTTGAAGGGCAAGCGGGGCAGGGGGATCGGCGAACGGAACTGACCCGCGCCAGCCTCTTTGGCGGGGCGATCGGAGATGCGCTTGGTGCCGAGATCGAGTTCTGGCCGCTTGCTGATATTCTGGATCGCTTTCCGGGCGGTGTCGACGACCTGCTGGCCCATCAGGGTCGGGTTGGCGCGATCACGGATGACACGCAGATGACGCTTTTCACGGCCGAAGGTCTTCTCCGCGCGCTGAACCGCGCCTTCGAAAAAGGCATCTGCTATCCGCCGGGCATCGTCCATCATGCCCTTTTGCGCTGGTTTGCGACGCAGGGTGGAGCGCCAAGAATGCAAATCGATGGAACAGGGCTGGTCGCCGACAGGCGTCTTCATGTGCGCCGTGCGCCCGGAAACACCTGCATGTCGTCACTCGCTGCGGCAGAACACTTCGGTGAAGTGGCGCGAAACCGCTCCAAGGGATGCGGGACCATCATGCGCGTCGCCCCGATTGCGCTGATGGCCGGCTATCGCGGCGATCGGACGAAGCTCGCCGCCGAGACCTCTGCCCTGACGCATGGCCATCCAACCGGACAGGAAGCCGCTGCCGCTTGGGCAATGATTCTGAGCAATGTTCTGGAAGGGCAGGGGCTTCAGGATGCTGCAAACGCCGCTCTCGAGACTGTCGGGGGCGATACGGCCACGTCCATCAAGTCCGCCCTGTCCGCTCCCGGTGACGGGACGCCGCAAACAATCGAAGCCTTGGGAGGCGGTTGGGTCGCCGAGGAAGCGCTCTCGATCGCGCTTTACGCGGCGTTGAATTCGGGATCGTTCGAGGAAGGCCTGCGGATCGCCGTGACGCATTCGGGCGACAGCGACAGTACCGGCGCTATCGCCGGGAACCTTCTGGGTCTTCTCTACCCGAACGAGGTCATGAGGCATCCTTGGCGGCGTGAGATCGAATGCGCCGATCTGATCTGCCGCCTTGCAGGGGATCTTGCAGATGAGGGCACCGATATGGTCGACAGCGACCGGTATCCAGGCTGGTGACCTTCGGAACACGCATCTCTTCGGACGGATATCTAACCATTCCTAGTTTTCTCAATTGCCTTTCCACAAAACCGGCAGCATGCCGAACCTGCTGGCAATCATGTAAGGCGGCAGCTCGCGGTCAATCGCCGATCTAGTCAACGCAGACCACTGGTTTCTTGATGCTAGCCATAGCTGGTGCCCCGTCCAGAGGGTTGGCAGGCCATACGATGGACGTTGTTCAGTCCAACTAGCAGCGAGAACCAACACAGCGCGCACCAAGCAGGGAGAACGGAACCGCGAGGCGCCGGGATTTGGTGGTAAAACCCCAGTACCCGTTCGTCAACCTAGGGTAGAAGATGTGTTGACGCTATATGTTGTGTCCTGTACAACTCACGATGCCACAACCTTGGAGACCAGTGATGATGCCAACGCCAATCAAGGCGGG
The DNA here is from genome assembly GCA_035192965.1 of Fuscovulum sp. NCBI lineage: Bacteria > Pseudomonadati > Pseudomonadota > Alphaproteobacteria > Rhodobacterales > Paracoccaceae > Fuscovulum > Fuscovulum sp. The sequence goes on from CP136571.1 coordinate 1,421,969, forward strand.
CATTGCGGTCTTGAAGGCCGCATTTCCCGCCTCAACAGTTCGAGAAAGGAAGTGCAACGATGGCCATAACTTTCATAAACAAGCCGACATCAAGTGCTGCTGCCGCCGGCGTCCAGTCCGCCAAGATCGGTTTACCGTCAAATATTGACTCTCCGAAGGTTGTTGAATCGGTCTCAGCCGGGCGCAACGACTTACTTCCGACGATGCGGGTCGAGACGGTCCCACTGTCCGCGATCGCAAAACCCCACCATCCGGTCAAAAAGCAAAGTGAACGGCAGGTCGCGCGTGCAGCACAATCCATTCGACGGTTCGGCTTTCGTATTCCGCCAATCCTCGGCAAGGGTGGTGAGCTAATTGACGGAAATGCGCGGCTTGAGGCTGCGCGCCGACTTGGCCTGAAGGAAATTCCCTGCATCATCGCAGATGACCTTTCGGACGAAGACGTCCGCCTGCTCCGCATCGCATTGAACCGGATCGCAGAGCGCGGCGAATGGGACGAACTGGCGTTGAAGATCGAGTTTGCCTACCTGCTGGAGTTCGAGCCGGACCTTTCCGTGACCGGCTTCGATCCTCCGGAGATTGATCGCATCCTTGTTCTGGACGACCTTGGCCTCGGAGAACCCGACCCGCTCGACAACGTGGGTGAGCTTCCCGACCCCGATGCAACAGCCGCCAGCCGTCCAGGTGATATCTGGCGATTGGGAAGCCACCGGGTGGTCTGCGGCAATGCTCGAAGTAAGGACGATATCGGGACCGCTGTCGAGGATCGGGAGATCTCCGCTGTCTTTACAGATCATCCGTACAACGTCTCGGTAGACCGCCACATCCGGGTCGGGGGCGGCAAGTTCCCCGAATTCGCCGAGGCCTCCGGTGAAAAGTCACCAGCTGAGTACGAGGAGTTCCTCCGGATCACGACGCGTCACATGATGGAAGCCATCAAACCCGGCGGCGTAATCTTTCTCTGCATTGATTGGCGCCACGTCGAGGTGCTGATGCGCGTCGTTCGAACCCTCGGGCTCGAACTTATCAACACCTGTGTCTGGGCCAAAGAAAAGGGTGGAATGGGATCGCTCTACCGCAGTCAGCATGAACTCGTTCTTGTGATCAAACGGCCAGGGGCGTCACACCTCAATAATGTTCAGCTTGGCATCCATGGCCGGAACCGAACGAACCTTTGGTCTTATGCCGGCGCCACCGGCGGACGTAAGGCGGCTGAGGACGACTTCTCGCTCCATCCGACCGTGAAGCCGGTCAGGCTGGTCCGTGACGCAATTCTGGATGTCACAGCAATGGGCGACGTGATCCTTGACCCGTTCCTTGGCTCGGGCACGACGATCATTGCGGCGGAGGTTTCGAAACGGATCTGCGTGGGCCTCGAAATTTCGCCGGCCTATGTTGACGTTGTCATCGGTCGGTGGGAGCAGTTGACCGGACTAGAGGCCATCCACGACGTAACAGGAGAGACCTTCACTGCGCTTCGTGATGCGCGCAGGGCGGCTCAGGGTACGGGCAGGGGGGCTGCCCCCGACGCTCCCCGGCCGGTGGCCTCGAGCGATGAGGACTTCTGATGGGCGACACACCGGAACCGACTGACGGTCCAAAGGTGGGCTACGGCGTGCCTCCTCTGGAGCATCAATTCAAACCAGGCCAGTCCGGCAATTCGAAAGGGCGGCCCAGGGGCATTGGGAACTTCAAAAAGCTGATCGTGAAACATGCGGCAAAGAAGGTCACCGTTCTCGAAGGGGGTGTTGAGAAAAAGATGACCAAGTTGGACGTGGTCGTTGCTGCCATGTTCAACAAAGCAGCTAAAGGAGACGTCGCCGCCGCACGGTTGCTGACCAGTCTGATTCTGGCTGAAACGGAATTATCCGGTGACGCCTACCAGTCGGGCTACTCCGACGCCGACCTTCAGGTGATGCTCGAGGAAGCGGATTGGCAAGCCGAACTCGTCAAACTGAAACAGGCGAAGTTGCAAGATGAGTTTTGACGAAGCGCTCTTTCGAACCGTCTACGCCAACGATCTTTATTCGTTTCTGCGCCGTGCCTTTGAAGGCTTGCGTCTTCTTCGGGACGCACTGCCCCCGTACGTGAGCCACCCAAGGAAATTCGATCTGCTGATTATCGACGAGGCTCATAACGTTGCCCCGACCGTCGGCCGCTATGCGGTCGAAAGCCTATCCGCCGTGCAGACGTCAGTATCTGGGGCAAAGAACCTTTCACACTGGGCCTCTGGGTCGGCAATCGCGTCACACCGGGGACTACCGAAGCGTCTCACCAAGCTATTGAAGCCATCAGAAACAACGATCGCAACAAGGCGGGAATTGCATCGCCTGCACAGCTGACCAGCTGCCCTTGGTGCGGTTCGGAGATCTCCGGTGGTCGCGACATCGAGGTCGACAGGATCGCTGGCCGAACGCTGATCCACTGCGGCGACAAGCTGGGCAGCTGCGCTTTCTCGAAGGCGAAATCCACTGGGCAGCCTCACCCGGGGCTTCCCGTGAAAGTCGTCGATGAGGAAATCTATCACCGCCCGCCGACGATGATGATCGCGACCGTCGACAAGTTCGCGATGATGGCGTGGCGTCCCGAGGTGCGAAACCTGTTCGGCCGCGTCGAGCAGGAGTGCGTGCGTCATGGCTTACTCTGGCCAGGCCACGACTGTAGAACCGGACACCGAGCGAAAGGGGCATATCCGGCCGCGAGCGTGAAGCCGGTCCGCGCAATCCGACCACCAGACCTGATCATTCAGGATGAGTTCCACCTCATCAGCGGTCCGCTGGGCACCATGGTGGGCCTCTACGAGACGGCAGTCGACGAGCTAAGCAGCTGGTCTCTGGGCGAAAAGAAGGTTCGCCCGAAGGTCGTTGCATCCACAGCGACCGTGCGGCGCGCTGACGATCAGGTGCGCAATGTGTTCATGCGCCGGATATCAGTCTTCCCACCTTCTGGACTCGACGTCGAAGACAACTTCTTCTCAGTTCAGCGCCCCATCGCTGAGAAGCCTGGTCGGCGGTACATGGGTATCTGCGCCCCTGGAAGTTCGCGCCCAGCGGTACTGATCAGGACCTACACGGCGTTTCTGACCGCCGCGCAGGCGCTGTTCGACCGCTTCGGCCCGGTGGCCGATCCCTACATGACGCTCGTCGGCTACTTTAACTCCCTGCGAGAGCTCGGTGGCATGAAGCGGCTGGCCGAGGACGACGTACAGACGCGTTCGTTCCGCGTCAAAATGAGCCTGGTGGATCGGCCCGGGCTCTCCCAACGTCGTGTTGAGGAGGTCAGCGAACTGACCTCACGCGTATCGAGTCAAGATATTCCTCGATACCTTGATCAGCTCGAGGTGCCATTCGAGGGCGCCTTCGATCCGGCACAGGGCAAATGGGTTACCAAGAGGAAGCTAGGAGAAGCGCGCCCGATCGACGCGGTGCTGGCGCCCGCCGCACAGAGCAGGTGCTTCTTGATCTCATCCATCGCGCACAGAGTGACCTCTTTCTTGTCAGCTTCGTCGCATACGATGTCTCCTCGGTTGTCGACGCATTGAATGCCGCTGCTGCTCGCGGCATTGACGTCCGTATTCTGCTGGAGGCATCAGCGAGCCAAGGTGGAAGCCTGTCCGTAGACCCTGTCGCCACGATGCGGAGGTGTGTGCCTTTGGCAGACCTGTATGTCTGGACGGACCGGCCTGAACCGTTCACCGAAGGAAGGGTTCACGCGAAAGTGGCTGTTGCCGACGGCAATTCAGCCTTTTTGACCAGCGCTAACCTGACTGGGCACGCGCTGGAGAAGAATATGGAGGCTGGCGTAGTAATCAGTCGTGGCCATGTCCCGGCAGCTCTGCACGCCCATCTTCATGCTCTAATCGAGACCAAGGTAATCCGGAAAATCTAGTATCACACTTGGCAACTTCGCGCCTGGTCGCGCAGCACGGCATCCGCCTTTTTTGGCCGCGGCGATCTTTCGCAGTTCCTTCCCGGCCGAGCCCGGCCAGAGCTGCAAAACAGCCTCCTCTGTCAGCCTTTCGACTGGACATCCATGCGACAAAGAGCGGTACTGATCCCGTGCCGACACAGCTGTCGTCGGCGACCTTCGCCCGGAGTGCCGGGCTCTGCGCGGTACTGGGAGCGGGATGATCCGCGCCCCGAACCAAGTGGAGACCAGCATGAAACAGACCGACAACGCAAAGCCGAGCACCTTGGTCTTCGGTCGAAGCGTTACGTCACGCAATCAGGGAGGGACCAGGGAGGACAGGTCATGTCACGCGGTCATATCCACAAAATCCTCACCAACCCGCTCTATGTCGGCCGCATCGCCCACAAGGGCACGAGCCACGAGGGGCAGCACCCTGCGATCATCGGGACAGCGCAGTGGGAGAGGGTGCAGGCGATCATGACGGCACAATCCTCCCTCCCTCGTGGGCAACAAAACTCGGGGCGCCCCACCTCACCATTGGCCGGCAAACTGTTCGATCCATCCGGCTCGCGCATGACGCCGGTGCATACGCAGAAGCGCGGGCGTCGCTATGATTACTACATCTCGCAGTCGCTCAAGGCCGGCGCAGATCCAGAGGAAAGAGCCGACGGCTGGCGCCTGCCGGCACGGGTGCTTGAAGACAGGATCGCCGCCGCAGTCAGAACGCATCTCAGAGCCGCTGTCCTACACGGGCTTGTCCGGCAGGCAGATCCAATCTGGATCTCAGCCACCGTGGCGAGGATTGATCACGGCGACATAAACGCGCTTGCGGTGATCGACCGGGCCTGCGTCGGTCAAGAACGGCTCGGGATCACCATCGACCGAAAGTCGCTCGCAAGATCTTTTGGCGTCAGTGAACGCGAAGTTGATCCGGAGCCACTTGCGTTCGAAGTGCCGGTCTCGCTCCGCCGACGGGGCGTGGAGACGAAACTTCTGCTGGACGGTGACGCACTCCCACAAGATGAGACCCTGATCCGAAACATCGCCAAAGGGCGGGCGTTCCTCGACCTGATCACCTCCGGCCTGAGTACCCAAGACATCGCAAGGTCCAGTGATCTCTCGATCAAGCGTGTGCAGCAGATTGTCGAGTTTGCGTTCCTCTCGCCGGACGTTGTCCGGCGGATCGTTGAGTGTCGGCAGCCGTCATTTCTCACCGCCGAGTGGTGTCTCAGGCATGAGATTCCGGCGGACTGGGCTGTCCAGAAATCGCTGTTTAGCGTCGCCTGAACCGGGCATTTCCCAAACTGGAAACACGAAATCCGCGAGAAGAGACGGATGGTGAAACTGGGCCGTCCCAGAGTGGATTTCGCCGTCTCCTTACGCCGGAGCACGACGCAAGCCATTGATAGTGCGCGATAATACCGACTAGCGGCGTGGCGTCTCTGCAATGGCGGGGTAAGTGGCAGCCCGTAGGGGAGTCGAACCCCTCTTCCCAGGTTGAAAACCTGGTGTCCTAACCGATAGACGAACGGGCCACTGTCGGTGGCGGGTGTCTAAAGGGGGGCTGGGTGACTCGCAAGGGGGAAAATGTGCGACACAGGGGCGCTTTGGCAGCAGGGGCGCACAGCGGTCAGGCCCGTGCGGCGTCTTCCAGGCGGAGCTGTACCTTGGTCTTGCCGTTCCATTGGTTCAATTCCAGCCGACCGGCCAGATGGAAGCGTTGATGGCCCCCTTCGAGCAGGGCGGGGCCGAGCGGGCCGTCAAAGGCACCGAAGGCCACGGCCTCCAGCTTTGGGCCAATCCCATCGCCGAAGGACAGGCGCAGGTGGGATTCGCCGATCCGCCGCGCGCTCACGGCCATGGCGGCAAAGGCAAAACGCGGGGCAGGGGAAGAGGCCCCGAAGGGCCCCGCTTCTTCAAGCTTTTCCACCAGATCGCGGTCGGCGGCACCGGGCATCAAAAGCCCGTCCAGCTTCAGGTCCGCAGGGCCCGCGCTGCCCGCGCCCTGACGCGCCAGCAGGTCGGACAGGCGGGCCATCGCCGCGTCCAGCTTGCCTTCCTCGACCGTGAGGCCAGCGGCCATGCGGTGCCCGCCGCCCTTGACCAGCAAACCCTCGGCGGCCAGCCGATGGATGGATGCGCCCAGATCGACGCCCGAGATGGACCGCCCCGATCCCTTGCCCATCCCGCCTTCCAGCCCGATCACCACGGCGGGGCGGTTGGTCGCCTCTTTTAACCGGCTAGCGACGATGCCCACCACGCCCGGATGCCAGCCCTCCCCTGCAGCCCAGACGAGGGGGGCGTCCAGACCACGGGTTTCGGCCTGTGCCATGGCGGCCTCGCGCACCCGCATCTCGATCTCGCGCCTTTCCGTGTTCAACTCGTCCAGCCGGTCGGCCAGCGCCTTGGCCTCGGCCTCATCATCAGTGCACAGCAGCCGCGCACCCAGATCGGCCGCGCCGATGCGTCCGCCTGCGTTGACGCGGGGGCCAAGCAGAAAGCCGAGGCTATAGGTGTTGGGGGCCGTATCCATCCGCGCCACATCGGCCAGCGCGCGGAGACCCACCCGATCGCGCCGCGCCATCACCTTGAGCCCCTGCCGCACCAGCGCCCGGTTGACCCCGATCAGCGGGGCCACATCGGCCACCGTGGCCAGCGCCACCAGATCAAGCAGCGCCATCAGGTCCGGTCCCTGCACGCCATCGGCGCGCAACTGACGGTTGGCCTCTACCAGCATCAGGAACACTACCGATGCCGCGCAGAGGTGGCCCAAGGTGCCATCTTCATCCTGCCGATTGGGGTTCACGACGGCCAAAGCGGGGGGCAGGGTGTCGGCCCCAAGGTGATGGTCCAGCACCACCACATCCGCACCCGCAGTCACCGCAGCCGCGATGGGATCATGCGACAGGGTTCCGCAATCGACGCAAATGATCAGCCGGTGCTTTTCGGCCAGCCCCGCCATGGCCGGAACGTTGGGGCCATAGCCCTCGTCGATACGGTCGGGGATGTAGAGCGTGGCCGCATGGCCCATCGCGCGCAGCCAGATCATCAGAAGCGCGGCAGATGACCCGCCGTCGACATCATAATCGGCAAAGACTGCAATCGTTTCGTGCGCCTTCAACGCCCGCAGAAAGCGCGCGGCGGCAGGGCCCATGTCGCGCAGCGTCAAGGGATCGGGCAGCAGATCGCGCAGGGCGGGGGCAAGGTAGGCGGCGCTATCCTCGGGTGCCACGCCCCGCTTGACCAGCGTGTGGCACAGGGCCAGCGGCAGGCGCGTGACTTGGGCCATGGCTTCGGCCAGACGGTCCTCTTCGGCAGAAGGACCGATCCAGCGCCGCCCAGTGAGCGACGCTTCGACGTTGAGAAAAGCGCGTGCTATCATATCAAAGGAAGTGCCGCAAAGCGGCACCACCTGCAAGCCCCGCCCACGGAACGGCAGGCCGAACTGCGCTCACTTCACCGGGCTGCGATAGGTCATCCGGCGCACCGATCCGGTCTTGGACCGCATCAGGATCGTCTCGGTCGTCACCACGCCGGGTTCACGCTTGATGCCTGCCAGCAGTGACCCGCTGGTCACGCCCGTGGCCGCAAAAATCACGTCGCCGCGCACCAGATCATCGCGCGTGTAGACGCGGTCGAAATTGGTGATCCCGGCCTTGCGGGCACGGGCACGCTCATCTTCGTTGCGGAACAACAGCTTGCCGAAGAATTGCCCGCCCATGCATTTCAGCGCGGCCGCCGCCAGCACCCCTTCGGGCGCGCCGCCCGATCCCATATACATGTCGATCCCTGTCACCTCAGGCTCGGCACAGTGCATCACACCCGCCACATCGCCATCCGTGATCAGCCGGATCGAGGCCCCGGTGGAGCGCAGTTCGTTGATCATCTCCTCATGCCGGGGGCGTTCCAGCACGCAGACGGTGATATCCTCGGTCGAGCAGCCCTTGGCCGCAGCAAGTGCCGAGACCCGTTCAGACGGGCTCATGGACATGGTCACGGTGCCGGGCTTGTAGCCCGGGCCGATGGCCAGCTTTTCCATATAGACATCGGGCGCGTGCAGCATCGTGCCGCGCGGGGCCATGGCGATCACGGTCAGCGCATTGGGCATGTCCTTGGCGGTCAGCGTGGTGCCTTCCAGCGGATCAAGCGCGATATCCACGGCAGGCCCGTTCCCGGTGCCGACCTTTTCGCCGATATAGAGCATCGGCGCCTCGTCCCGCTCACCTTCGCCGATCACCACCACCCCGGCAATGTCGAGCAGGTTGAGCTGGTCGCGCATCGCGTTGACGGCGGCCTGATCGGCGGCTTTCTCATCACCCCGACCGATCAGCTGCGCGCTGGCCAGCGCCGCCGCTTCCGACACGCGGGCAAGGCCCAGCGAGAGGAGACGGTCCTCAAATTCCTGCTTGTCGGCCATGGTATCGTGCTCCTCGCCCCGGCTGTGCTTCCCGCCCCTTAGCGCCCGGACAGGGGCGGGGCAAGCGTGGTCGCGCTAACACTCGGTGACAAGGGATCCTGGACGGGCGCATGAGAGAAAATTTTTCACTGAAAAATTTTCCGGCTTGCCGACCAAAGGTCGGCAGGCAAATTTTTCGTCGAAAAATTTGCGCCCTTCAAAAACTTTCCGTGGAAAGTTTTTGTCCCGCCCTCAGACTTCCTCGATCCGGATGGCGACGGGCGCACCCATCACCACGCCGGTTTCACCAAAACGCGCCAGTGCATAGGCGATGTCGGCAGGGGCCGCCTTGTGGGTGACGATCAGGACCACCGCCTTGTCATCGGCCTCGCCGGGCTGGTTGATCTGGCGCATTTGGTCGATGGAAATGCCCGCCTCGCCCAGACAGGTGGCCACCTTGGCCAGCGCGCCGGGTTTGTCGAGCAGTGTCATCCGCAGGTAATAGGGCGCCGGGGTCGCGGCCTTGGCCGGGATCGGTTCGGCAAGGGTCGCGGCGGGCCGCCCGAAAGTGGGCACGCGAATGCCACGGGCGAGGTCGATCACATCGCCCATCACGGCGCTGGCTGTCGGCCCTTCGCCCGCGCCGGGGCCGCGCAGCACGATCTGGCCCACGCTGTCGCCATCTAGCACCACCATGTTGGTGCCGCCCTGCAACTGGCCCAGCGGGCTTTCCGCCGGCACAAGGCAAGGGGTCATGCGCTGTTCCAGCCCGCGCCCCGTCATCTGCGCCACACCCAAGAGCTTGATGTGATAGCCCATGTCATCGGCCATGCGGATGTCTTCGATCGAGACGTTGCCGATGCCTTCCAGTTCCACATGGTCAAAGCTGACGCGAGTGCCAAAGGCAATGGCAGCCAGCAGTGAAAGCTTGTGCCCCGCGTCGATGCCGCCCACGTCAAGGTTCGGGTCAGCCTCGAGATAGCCAAGCTGGCGCGCCTCTTCGAATACCGTCTCATAGGGCAGGCCCGCATTGGCCATGCGCGTCAGGATATAGTTGCAGGTGCCGTTCATCACGCCCATCACCCGGCGGATCTGGTTACCGGCCAGCCCTTCGGTCAGGGTCTTGATCACCGGGATGCCCCCGGCGACGGCGGCCTCGAAACGGATCACGCGCCCTGCCGCCTCGGCGGCCAGCGCGAGCGCATGGCCATGATGGGCCAGAAGCGCCTTATTAGCGGTGACCACGTCCTTGCCGCCTGCAATGGCGGCCTCGGTCGCGGCGCGGGCGGGGCCTTCATGGCCGCCCATCACCTCGACGAACACGTCCACATCGTCGCGCCGCGCCAGTGCGACGGGATCGGTTTCCCAGGCAAAACCCGACAGATCGGCATCGCGGTTCTTGCTGCGGTCGCGGGCGGAGACAGCGGTGATCACCACCGGGCGGCAGGCGCGCGCAGCGATCAGATCGGCGTGCTTTTGCACGATCTTCACCACACCGATGCCCACGGTTCCCAGACCGGCAAGACCAAGGCGAAGGGGCGCAGGCATGAGAGACTCCATCAAGCGGACAGGCACAGCGCCCCCTTAGCCGTTCGCGGCAGGGCTTGCAACGCGGGCTAACCGGACGTGCCGGCCTTTGCCCGCAATGCCGCGCCGCGTGCCGTCAGGGCTGCGGCGGCCTCGGCATCCAGTTGCGGGCTGTCGCCGCTGAGGATTTCGTCGATCGGCAGCAGGCTGGGCGTGGCAGCGGGTTCGGCCTTGCGGATGAAGCCCGGTTCACTGCACCCCGCCAAGAGGGCCAGGGTGGCAATAGCAAGGGCAGGCGCAACGTGCATCGCTCGGGCTCCGGTCAGGCTGGCGCGCAGCAAAGCCGCAAGTGGCGCCCGCGTCAATGCGCAGGCCGGATGAAGGTGCCGTTCTTCAACTCGGCCATGGCCTGGCGGATTTCGGCCTGCGTGTTCATCACGATGGGGCCGTGCCATGCCACGGGTTCCTGAATCGGCGCACCGGAGATCAGCAGAAAGCGGATGCCGTCCGGCCCGGCCTGCACCGTCACCTCGTCGCCGGTGCCGAACTGCACCAGCGTGCGATCCCCCGACATGTCGCGAATGTTCACCTCCTGGCCCATCACTTCTTTCTCCAGCAGCACGCCTTTGGGGCGGCTTGCATCGCGGAAAGTTCCTTTGCCGTCAAAGACATAGGCGAAGGCGCGGCGATAGGTGTCCACCTTGAAGGTCTTGCGCCGCCCGGGCGGGACGGAAATGTCGAGATATTGCGGATCGGCGGCGATCCCGTCTACCGGGCCGGTCTTGCCCCAGAATGACCCCACGATGACTTTCACCACCGTGCCGTCGTCATCCATGATCTCGGGGATGTCCTTGCCCTTCACATCCTGATAGCGCGGCGCCGTCATCTTCAGGGTCGAGGGCAGGTTGGCCCATAGCTGGAAGCCGTGCATCTGGCCGCGGGCGTTACCGCGCGGCATTTCCTGATGCAGGATGCCCGAACCGGCGGTCATCCATTGCACATCGCCGCCTTTCAGAAGGCCGTGGTTGCCCAGACTGTCGCCATGCTCCACGGCCCCGGCCAGAACATAGGTGATCGTCTCGATCCCGCGATGGGGGTGCCACGGGAAGCCGCGCATGTAATCGCGCGGGTCTTCGTTGCGGAAATCGTCGAACAGCAGGAACGGGTCCATCCGGTCTGGGTCGCCAAAGCCAAAGGCGCGGTGCAGATGCACGCCCGCGCCTTCATAGGTGGGCTGGGCGCGGTTTTCCTGAACGACGGGGCGGATGGACATGGGCGGGCTTCCTGCTGCTGGACAAGCCGTAACCTAGGTCATGCAAACGGGGCGGACAACGCCGCCCCGTGCAGAAGGTTGGTGCCGTGGCGCACAGCCCCGCAAGGGCCGCGCGTCAGGCAAACGTCAGCAGGTCACGCCCGTCAGGCACAGGGTGGGCAGAAAGCGCGGCCGCATGGCGACGGTTTCGTTGATCGTGTTCAGTGTCAGGATCTCGGTCACCGGGGAATAGGGGACCACCACCTCATAGACCACCATGTTCGACCCGACGGCCATCATCGGGACTTCTGAAATCACCTGATTCAGGGTGCCGTTGGTCAGCGGCGGCATCGTGTTGCCGGGCGAATGCGACCACAGCACCACCAGCCCGGTCGCCCCGAGCGGACCGTCCGAATTGCGGCGGATGCTGGTGATGCGGGTGCGGGCATTGGTGCCAATCAGGTATTCCAACGTGGTTTCCAGCCCGTTCAGAAAGGCCGGGGTCGCGGGAACCATCTCGCGCGACAGCATGTCGGAAATGGCATAGGCCCCTTTCTGCACGCGGTTCTGGGTCTGATAGGCATCCCAGAAGGCATAAAAGCCCGACATCCCCATGGCCATGACCGGCACGATGAACATGGCTTCGGCCAGCATGCTGCCCGAGGTATCTTTGGCGAAGCGGCGGACAGACCGTTTGATGCCCGCAGTGATGGAGGACAGGATTTGCATGAACTGCCCCTTAGCTTGGTTCGTTGACATAGACAGACGCGACCGACAGCGCATAGCCGCCCTGTGCATCCAGCGTGATCGGCAGCGCAAAGCGCGATGTCGGGAACATGGCATCCACCGCGACACAGACGCGGATCAGCATCAGGTCGTTCTGCTGGCCCGGCGTGACCTGCGTTACCGGCTGGATGATGTCCTGATCGCGCGTCACGCAGGGTTCGTCATCATCGGGCATCAGGAAGGTTGCCCGGTTGATGCGGCGGATGTCGACGGCGATGTTTTCGAAGCAGTTTTCCACGAGGAACACGTCATCGCAGATTTCCTGCCGCAAAAGTTGCGCCGTCGGGTTTGTATACTGCCCAAGGCGCAGCGACCGGATCACCATATCGGCGGCACGGTCGATGCTGGACCAGCGCGACATCATCATGCCGATTTCCAGCGTCGCGATGAAGATCGAAAAGATCAGCGGCACGAGGATGACGAATTCCACCGTTGCCGTTCCGTCCTCGCGCCGCCGGAAGCGGCGCATCATGGATGACACACGCATCAATTCACGAGCCTCAGTTGGGTGATGTTGGTGGCAATCGCCTGGAAGGCGGCGTTCAGCTGCGTTGTGTTGGTCGAGTTGAAGAAGTGACCTTCAGAAGAAGAACAGCCTCTGACCGCGTTGATGCCGCGCGTGGGTGCCGAAAAGGCGATCCCGTAGACCATGACACCCTGCTGTTTCGTCAGATTGCAGATCTGGAGCAGTTCTGCATCCATTTCCGGGGTCGATGAACTGCTGCCACGTTGCGCGCGGAAGTTGTTGAACCAGGTGTTGTAGGTGTTGGTCCGTGTGGTGGAGGTGGTGCCCAATGCCCGTGCATAAAGGTGCCATGCCGTCCAGCTGGTGTTCATATCCTGCCAGACTTCCTGCCAGCTCATACGGGTGCCCTGTGTGTTGGTCGCCCCGCCCCAAGATGTGGCACGCCATTCGCCCGCATTGCTGTTGCGGTGGGGCACCCAGAATTGGTTGTTTCCTGCCGCAGTCGGCCGCCCGGTGGTGAACTGGATCGAATAGTTCCCATCGGTACCCTTGAAGATTGGCGAAGGGCCGGTGCGATAGTCATTGTTAAGCCGCACGTCGCCAAAGTTTTCCCCGTCGGTCATCAGAACGACGATCTTGAGCGCGTCACGCTTGGAATAATCGAACGGGCGGTCGCGGAATTCTGTCGGAATGGTGCCTGCGGTGACATATTCGTTCACGACGCTGCGGAACTGCGGGTCCAGCATGGCGCCGCCCCACTTCATCCCGGCGTTGATCGACGTTGCGCCGATGGCGACCAGCGCGTCGATGTAAGTGTGCAGGTTGCCAATGTTGTCATCCTGCAGACGCACGACGTTGACCGTGGACGGCGGGCACCAGACCGATGCACCATCCGGCGCGCGGAGAGTGTGCGTATAGGTCGTTGGCCAGTTGGACATGTTAGTCCCGTAACCGCCCGTGGTGCTGTTGCCGTTGGCCAATGTCGTGAAAGCATCAACCCAGCCCGTTGCCGGCATCGGGAAATCCCGCGCAATGCCCGTGTTTGCATAGACGCTCGACGGCATGTCCACGCAGTTCACATTCTGGGTGGCCGTCAGGCCGGGAATATTGGTGACGTTGAATTTGGTCCGCAACGATGCGCCAAGGTTCACCTGACCGTTATAGGGCACCACAGCGATGGAAATCTTGTCGGTGTTGTTTGCCAGAACGGTGGACACGAAATTCTTGGCCGAGGTTTTCAAGGAGGTCAGCTTGCTGCCCTGCATCGACCCGGACACGTCCAGAACCAGCACGATCTCGATATTCGTGGCGCGCTGTTCGGCAACCGACCGGGCGGCCACATCGATCACGTCCACGCCCGATGCGCCCATGAACAGTGTTTCTACAGGGATCTTTCCCTTCACCTCGACCGACCGCTGACCGGCGACGCTGGTGACCTTGACGTCTGTCAGGTAGGACAGCATCCCGTCGCGATCCACGCAGTCGCGCACCACGGTTGCGGGGTCCAGCGTCTGGCGCAGGGCGGCGGCGTTCAGCGCGCAGCGGTCCAGCGATTGCGCCAGCGCCGTGCGGCGGTTTTCCGTCCGCATCAGATCAACGGCCATGCCGCTCATCAGGAAGAAGGTCGCGAAAAGGAACAGACCGAAGACCAGCAGCGAGCCGTCCTCGCTGCGGTGGAACCGACGGAACGGCCGACCGAGAAGTGAGAGGACAGAATTACGCATGACTCGTGATCCCATGATCATTGCACGGCAGCCCGGTAACCCGGTTTACCGCATCTTTGCGCCCCCGATCAGGGATGCGGGATGCCTGTGCTGGCTGCAAGCTTTGTGAAGATTCAAGGTTGGCAGAGGGGGTGTCGCCGAAACGGTCGGCCAAATTCCGCCATGATTGTGGCGGGGCCGCAGACAGTGCTTTGCGGGCGGCCCGAAGGCTGCCCGAGACTGATTCGCCCGATGCCGCCCGGGCAATTATTGCCCTTGTGCGGCGGTTGATATGGTAAATCGTCATGTCTTACCCTTTCCGGGATGTTCCAAGCGGATTGGCACCCATCCTCAAGTCTGCAGAAGTTAACCATTCCGCTAGGCAGGATTGAGGCAGGATTGGGAAAGAAGCAGGCGTATTGAGGTAAATCTTAGCGCCGCAGCGCCCTGCCGAACCGGCCCCGCGCGCCTGCATTTGCGGCTGTTTCATGCAGCTGTCTTAAATCCCTGCAAACCTGTCCGTCGTAATCCTGAGGCTACAGGATCAGGCTGTGCTAGCGTCGCAGTCAGGGCCGCGTCCCCTGTTTGGCGCGACAGGGAGGATGACATGCAACATTCCGGTGAACCCAGCTTTCGGGAATCTGTCGATCTGATGTTCAACCGCGCGGTCCGGCTGATGGATCTCAGCCCCGGGCTGGAACAGAAGATCCGGGTCTGCAATTCGACTTACACCGTCCGCTTCGGGGTGCGTCTGCGCGGCAAGATCGAAACCTTCACCGGGTATCGGTCGGTCCATTCCGAACATATGGAACCGGTGAAGGGCGGTATCCGTTATGCCCTTTCCGTCAGCCAGGATGAGGTAGAGGCGCTGGCCGCGCTGATGACCTATAAATGCGCGCTGGTAGAAACGCCCTTTGGCGGATCGAAAGGTGGGCTTTGCATTGATCCCCGCGCCTGGGATGAACATGAATTGGAACAGATCACCCGCCGCTTCGCCTATGAGCTGATCAAGCGCGACCTGATCCACCCGGCGCAGAACGTGCCCGCCCCCGATATGGGCACGGGCGAACGCGAAATGGCCTGGATTGCCGATCAATACGCCCGCATGAACACCACCGACATCAACGCCCGGGCCTGCGTGACCGGAAAGCCGCCCCATGCCGGTGGCATACAGGGGCGGGTTGAGGCGACGGGCAGGGGCGTGCAATACGCCCTGCGCGAGTTTTTCCGCCACCCGGAAGATGTGGCCAAAGCGCGGCTGTCCGGCGGGCTGGACGGCAAGCGCGTGGTGGTGCAGGGCCTGGGCAATGTGGGCTATCACGCGGCCAAGTTCCTTTCGGAAGAGGATGGGGCGAAGATCACCGCCATCATCGAACGCGATGGTGCCCTGATCTCCGATACCGGCCTTGATGTGGAAGCCGTGCGTCAGCACATGGCCGCCACCGGCGGGTTGAAAGGCTTTGCCGGGGCGGAGTTCACCGCCGATGGTGCGGCGGTGCTGGAAAAGGATTGCGACATCCTGATCCCGGCCGCGTTGGAAGGCGTGATCCACAAGGGCAACGCCGCGCGCATCAGCGCGCCGCTGATCGTTGAGGCAGCCAATGGCCCTATCACCTTTGGCGCCGACGAAATCCTGCGCGCCAAGGGTGCGGTCATCATCCCCGACATGTATGCCAATGCGGGCGGGGTCACGGTCAGCTATTTCGAATGGGTCAAGAACCTGTCGCATATCCGCTTTGGCCGGATGCAGCGCCGCGCCGAAGAGGCGCGACATCACCTGCTGGTGGATGAGTTGGAACGCCTGTCCGCCGACAAAGGGCTGGGCTGGACACTGAACCCCGGTTTCAAGGAAACCTATCTGCGCGGGGCAGGGGAGCTGGAACTGGTCCGGTCGGGACTGGATGACACGATGCGATCGGCCTATCAGGCCATGCGCGAGGTCTGGCACAGCCGCGCTGATGTCGAAGACCTGCGGATGGCGGCCTATCTTGTGTCGATCGGTCGCGTCGCGCAGACCTATCGGTCCAAGGGTCTCTGACCATAAGCGACATTTCCTGTCGCCCCCGGCAATGGCCCAGCCCGCCGGGGGTTGCATCTTCGCCCGTGGCGCGCTTGTCTTGGCGCGGCCAGCGGACGGGATAAAGCGATGCGCTATTCAGGCTTTCAGGTCATCAAGGAAGGGCTTTTCGGCAACAAGGGCTGGAAACCCGCCTGGCGTGACCCGGCCCCCAAGGCGGAATACGATGCCATCATCATCGGGGGGGGCGGGCATGGCCTTTCTACCGCCTATTATCTGGCCAAGAACCACGGGCTGACCAATATCGCCGTGCTGGAAAAGGGCTATCTGGGCAGCGGCAATATCGGGCGCAACACCACCATCGTGCGCGCCAACTATTTCCTGCCGGGCAATTCGGAATTCTACAGCCATTCGATGAAACTGTGGGAAGGGCTAGAGCCCGACCTGAACTATAACGTGATGCATTCCCAGCGCGGGCTGATCAACCTGTTCCATTCCGATGGCCAGCGCGATGCCTTTGCCCGGCGCGGCAATGCGATGATCAATCAGGGCGACGACGCGATCCTTCTGGACCGCGAAGGCGTGCGCGAGCATCTGCCCTATCTCGATTTCGAACAGACGCGGTTCCCGATCTATGGCGGCCTGTTCCACCCGCGCGGCGGTACGGCGCGGCATGATGCGGTGGCCTGGGGCTATGCGCGCGGGGCCGACCGGCGCGGCGTGGACCTGATCCAGAACTGCGAGGTGACGGGGATCGACGTCCAGAATGGCCGCGTCACCGGCGTGCAGACCACGCGCGGCGCGATCCGGGCCAAGAAGGTGGGCATCGTCGTTGCGGGCCGGTCGTCGCAGGTCGCCGCCATGGCAGGGATGCGCCTGCCCATTGAATCCCACATTCTGCAAGCCTTCGTGACCGAAGGGCTGAAACCGGTGATCGACCATGTCGTCAGCTTCGGCATGGGCCATTTCTACATCAGCCAGTCCGACAAAGGCGGTCTGGTCTTTGGCGGCGATCTGGATTTTTACGCAAGCTATGCGTCGCGCGGCAACCTGCCCATGGTGGAACATGTGATGGAGGCAGGCATGACGCTGATGCCGATGATCGGGCGGGCCAAGGTGCTGCGGTCCTGGGGCGGGATCATGGACATGTCGCCGGATGGATCGCCCATCATCGACAAAACGCCGGTGGATGGCCTGTTCATCGACTGCGGCTGGAACTACGGCGGCTTCAAGGCCGTCCCCGCTTCGGGTTGGTGCATGGCGCATCTGATGGCGACGGGGGAATCCCATCCCGTTGCCGCCCGCTTCCGCCTGAACCGTTTCGCGACCGGCCACCTCCTCGATGAGGAAGGCACCGGCAGCCAACACAATCTGCACTGACCATGACCAGACCTCATGCCTTGCACCCGGCCCCTTCTGTCGCCGCCTTCGGCGAGGGTATTTGGGCCAAGATGAAATCCGCCCGTCAGACAAACCACCGCTTCCACGAAATGAGCTTGCCATGCGCCTGACCTGCCCCCTCTGCGGCCCCCGCGACCGGCGCGAGTTCTATTACTATGGCGCCGAGGATTACCTGAATCGCCCCGCCCCTGATGCCGCGCCGCAGGCTTGGGATGATTACCTGCATAACCGCGACAACCCTGCGGGGGTGACACGCGATCTGTGGTATCACGACATGGGCTGTTCTTCGTGGCTGGTGGTAACGCGCAACACGGTGACGCATGAGATCCTGTCCGTCGAAGCCGTGGCCGACCGCAAGGGAGACGCGGCATGAGGCTCGCCGGTAAGGGACTGATCGACCGCAGCCAACCTGTGAGCTTCACCTTCGACGGGCGCAGCTATCAGGGCTACCAGGGGGACACGCTGGCCTCGGCCTTGCTGGCCAATGATGTGCGTCTGGTGGGGCGCAGCTTCAAATACCACCGTCCGCGCGGCGTGCTGACGGCAGGCAGCGAAGAGCCGAACGCGATGGTCGAAATCCTTGAGGGCAACCAGCAGACCCCGAATGTCCGCGCCACGGTGCAGGAACTGTTCGACGGTCTGTCCGCCCGCAGCCAGAACCGGTTCCCGTCGCTGAAATTCGACCTTCTGTCGGTCAATGACCTTGCCGCGCCCTTCCTGTCGGCGGGGTTCTATTACAAGACTTTCATGTGGCCGCGCCCCTTGTGGGAAAAGCTGTATGAGCCGCTGATCCGCCGCGCGGCGGGTCTTGGTTCGCTGTCTGGCAAGCATGACGAAGCGCAGTATGAAAAGGCCTGGGCCTTTTGCGATGTGCTGGTGATTGGCTCTGGCCCGACCGGCCTGATGGCCGCGCTGACCGCCGCGCAGGCGGGGGCGGATGTGATCCTGGCCGAAGAGGATGCCCGCATGGGCGGCCGCTTGCTTGCCGAAAATCTTCGCATCGATGGGCAACCCGGCGCGGATTGGGCCGATGCCGTGCTGGCCGAGTTGCGCGCAATGCCCAATGTGCGCCTGATGACCCGCACCTCGGTGACCGGGGCCTATGATGACGGCACCTTCGGCGCGCTGGAGCGGGTTGGGCTGCATGTCAAACCCGCCCCACATCTGCCGCGCGAATGTTTCTGGCGCATCGTGGCGGGGCAGGCGGTGCTGGCCGCCGGCGCGCTGGAACGGCCGCTGGCCTTTCCCGACAATGACCGCCCCGGCATCATGCTGGCCTCGGCTGTGCGCAGCTATCTGCACCGTTACGGCGTGGTGCCGGGAAGCCGCATTACCGTCATCGCCAACAACGATGCCGCCCGCGCCACCGCGCGCGATCTGATGGCGGCTGGCGTCAAGGTGACCGCCATCCTCGACACCCGCCCCGATGCCACGGCGCTGGAGGATTGCCCGGTCTACCTGAACGCCCAGATCACCGGCACGGCCGGGCGGCTTGGCCTGTCGTCAATCACCTTCCGCCATGCGGGCGGCACAGCGACGCTGGAAACCGATTGTCTTGCCATGTCGGGCGGATGGAACCCCACGGTCCATTTGACCTGCCACATGAACGGCCGCCCCTTGTGGCGCGAGGATATCGCCGCCTTCATCCCCGCCCCCGATGCCGTGCCGCGCCTGACGCCTGCCGGGGCCTGCAACGGTGCCTTCTCAACCGCCGCCTGTCTGCGTGACGGGATAGAGGCCGCCCGCACCGCCCTTGCCGCGCTGGGCAAGACCGCCCCGGACATGCCCCTGCCGGTGACCGAGGACGCGCCTTATGCCATCACACCCTTCTGGCAGACGCCGGGGGTTGAGGGCCGCCAATGGCTCGATTTCGCCAATGACGTGACGACCAAGGATGTAAAGCTGTCGGCGCAGGAAAACTTCCGCAGCGTCGAGCATATGAAGCGCTACACGACACAGGGCATGGCCCCCGATCAGGGCAAAAACTCCAACGTGGCGGCGCTGGCGATCCTTGCTGATGCCACCGGGCGCGGCATTCCGCAGACCGGGACCACCACCTTCCGCCCGCCCTATATCCCCACCTCCATCGCCGCAATGGGGGCGGGCGGGCGCGGCGCGGGCTTTGCGCCGCAACGCTTTCTCACCTCCGATCAGGCCAGCCGCGACCGGGGTGCCCCGATGATCGAGGCGGGGCTGTGGTATCGGCCCAGCTATTTCCCCAAACCGGGTGAGACGACATGGCTGGAGGCCTGCAACCGCGAGGTCCGCATGGTGCGCGGCAGCGTGGGCGTGGCCGATGTCTCCACTCTCGGCAAGATTGATATTCAGGGCAAGGATGCGGCGCGCTTTCTGGATTTCGTCTATACCAACACCTTCTCCACCCTGCCCGTGGGCCGCGTCCGCTATGGGCTGATGCTGCGCGAGGATGGGCTGGTGCTGGATGACGGCACCACCGCGCGGCTGGGGGAAAACCACTATCTTATGACGACCACCACCGCCGCCGCCGGATTGGTGATGCGCCATCTGGATTTCGTGCATCAGGCCTTTTGTGCGGGCTGGGATGTGCGCTTCATCTCGGTGACAGAAGGCTGGGCGCAATTCGCCGTCGCTGGGCCAAAGGCGCGCGATCTGCTGGCCACGCTGCTGGGCGAGGCGCCCAACCTGCCCTTCATGGGGGTGACGGACATCACGCTCGGCTCCACCCCGGCGCGGTTGTTCCGCATTTCGTTCTCGGGCGAGGAAGGGTATGAGATCGCCGTTCCCACCCGCTTTGGCGAGGCGCTGTTCCGCGACCTGCTGGCGCGGGCCGAAACCATGGGCGGCGGTCCTTATGGGATGGAGGCGCTCAACGTCTTGCGGATCGAGAAGGGCTTCATCACCCATGCCGAGATTCATGGCCGCACCACGGCCTTTGACATCGGCATGGAAAAGATGGTGTCGGCCAAGAAGGACTGCATCGGCAAGGCCGCCGCCACGCGGCCCGGCATGCACGGGCCAGAGCGGGAACAGTTGGTGGGCTTGAGGGCCAGTGCCGCCATGACGGCAGGCGCGCATGTCTTCACCCCCGGCGACCGGGTGCATCGTGAAACCGATCAGGGCTATATCACCTCGGTCTGCTGGTCACCCACGCTGGAGGCGCATCTGGCGCTGGCTTTCGTCAAGGATGGCCGCGCGCGACATGGGCAAAAGGTCCGCGTCGTCGATCACCTGCGCAAGATCGATGTGATGGCCGAAATCACCGATCCCGTGTTCCATGACAAGGAAGGGGCAAAGCTCCGTGCCTGAACTCATCGCCAAATCCCCCCTGTCCGGCCATGCGCCCGTAGCCGTGCTCGGCACCACTCTTGCCGAGGGGCGGGCGGCCCCGATCACCTCCATCGCGCCCTTTCCGGGGCGGATGGCGCAGGTCAACGCCGCATTTGCGCCGCTCGGTCTGGCCTTTCCGCCGCCCAATGCCCAATCCACCAATGGCGAGGTCCGCCTGATCTGGACCGGTCGCGATCAGGCCTTCCTGATCGGCGCCCCGGCTCCTGATGCCTTGGCCGATCACGGCGCGCTGACGGATCAGACCGATGGCTGGGCCATTCTAACCCTGCACGGCCCTGCGGCTACGGATGCGTTGATGCGCCCCGTCCCGCTGGACCTGCGCGCGGCCAGTTTCCCCGCGGGCCGCACCGCCCGCGCACCGCTCAACCACATGCAGGCCATCCTCTCCCGCACTGGCCCGGACGCGTTCGAGATCATGGTCTTCCGCTCCATGGCCCGCACCGCGTGGGCCGAATTGGCCGAAGCCTTGGACGTGTTGGCCGCCCGCGCCAAGGTGTCCTGACGCTGCGCGGGGCGGTCAGGGCAGATGGGTATTTATGGCCAAGATGAAACCCACACCCTTCATCTTGGCGGCAAATACCCTCAGGGGGTGAATGGGCCGCAGGCCCAGAGGGGGCGGAACGCCCCCTGAACGGGCCCCGCACGCGCCGCAAGGCGCGGGTGGGGAGAATGGCCTTCGGCGGGCGGGCCTGCCCGCCTGCCGTCCGCATGATGACTGGACAGCCGCCCCCGCCCGCCCGATATAGGGATCATGTCCCTGCCGCCCGGATTCCTTGACGAACTCCGCACCCGTGTGTCCCTGAGCCAAGTCGTGGGGCGCAAGGTCACATGGGACATGCGCAAGTCCAACATGGCCAAGGGTGACTGGTGGGCGCCGTGCCCCTTCCATCAGGAAAAATCCGCCAGCTTCCATGTCGATGATCGCAAGGGGTTCTATTACTGCTTCGGCTGCCACGCCAAGGGCGACGCGGTCACCTTCATCAAGGAAAACGACAACGTCTCTTTCATGGAAGCGGTCGAGGTTCTGGCGCGCGAGGCCGGGATGCAGATGCCCGCGCGCGACCCGCAAGCCGCCCAGAAGGCCGACCGCCGCACCCAGCTTTCACAGGTGATGGAAGAGGCGGTCAAATGGTTCCGCTTGCAATTGAAAACCTCTGCCGCCTCGGACGCGCGCGCCTATCTTGACAAGCGCCGCATGTCACCCGCCGCGCAGGACCGCTGGGAAATCGGCTTTGCCCCGGATCAGCGGCAGGGGCTTTTTCACGCGCTGACCCAAAAGGGCATCGCGCCCGACCTGATCGTCGATGCAGGCCTTTGCGCCAAACCCGATGACGGCGGCCCCCCCTATGACCGCTTCCGTGGCCGGATCATCTTTCCCATCCGCGACGCGCGCGGTCGCGCCATCAGCCTCGGCGGGCGGGCGATGGACCCGAACGCGCGGGCCAAATACCTCAACGGCCCGGAAACCGAACTCTTCGACAAGGGGCGCAACCTCTACAATCAGGCCCCCGCGCGGGAGGCGGCGGGCAAGGGTCAGCCGCTTGTGGTGGCCGAAGGCTATATGGACGTGATCGCCCTGTCCGAGGCCGGCTTCCGCGCGACCGTGGCCCCCCTCGGCACCGCAGTGACCGAAGACCAGATTCGCCTTCTGTGGCGCATCCACGATGAGCCGATCATCGCGCTGGATGGCGATGCGGCGGGCATCCGCGCCGCGCTGCGGGTGATCGACCTTGCCCTGCCGCTGTTGGAGGCGGGCAAGGGCCTGCGCTTTGCCATCCTGCCGCAGGGGATGGACCCGGACGATCTGATCAAGGCGCAGGGCGCGCCTGCGATGCAAAAGGTGCTGGATGCCGCACAGCCCATGGTCAACCTGCTCTGGCGGCGCGAGACGGAGGGCAAGGTCTTTGACAGCCCCGAACGCAAGGCCAGCCTAGACAAAACGCTGCGCGCCGCGCTGAAGCGCATTGCCGACCCGTCCATCCGCGCCCATTACGGCGAGGATATCAAGCGCCTGCGCCTTGATCTGTTCGGCCAGAACGCCCAGCCGTTCCGCCCCTATACCCCGCGCGGGCAGGGTGGCGGCGGCAGGGCAGGCGGGCGCATCCCGTTTCAGCCCATCGCGCCCTTGCCCACCACCCGCCAGTCGCTGCTGGGATCCGCCACTACGCCGGTAGAGGAAGCGCTGCGCGAAGCGGTGATCCTTGCCACGCTTGTCACCCATCCGCGCCTGATCGCACGCTTTGAATCCGCACTGGAAAGCCTGGATTGCACGGGCGACGGTCATGCCCTGATCCGAGACCTGCTTTTGGCCCATGCCGATGCGCCCGATCCGAAAGACGCCATCGCCCGCGCAGCGCCCGCACCGCTTGACGTGCTGCTGTCCCATCCCCATGTGCGTAATGCACCCGCCCTTCTTGACCTTGCCGATACGGAACGGGCCGAATTCGCATTGGCGCAGGATTTCTTCATCCTGTCCGCCGAACGTGGCCGCCGCCGCGAAATAGAAGAGGCCGAACAGGATATCGAAGGCGTGGTCGACGAAGGGCTGACATGGCGCATCGCCAAGGCGAACGAGGCCCGCGCCGCCGCCCATCGCGGCCCGCAGGACAAGGTCGGCGAGGCCGTGATCTCGGCCAACGGGGTTGCGCTGGACAAGGAGGAACTTGAAGAGGCGCGGAAGGTCTTTGACAGCATCCGCTTTGACCGCCCGTCGCGCCGGCATTGACCGGCAAAACCCCAAGGCCCGAAAAGCCCAAAGAATACGAAAGAATCACCGTTCGCACCCTTTAACCCACCGTGATTCGCGTTATTGATTCGTTGCAGGCGAACCGATTCGCATCCGCCCCGCGCCCGAGGAGACCACATGGCACTCAAAGACACTGACGACGCGAAGCCCGAAGAGCAGGAAGCCGATGTCTCGCTCGACATGAGCCAGGCCGCGGTCAAGAAGATGATCGCCGACGCCCGCGAGCGCGGCTACATCACCTACGAACAGCTCAACACCGTGCTTCCGCCGGAACAGGTCTCGTCCGAACAGATCGAGGACGTGATGTCCATGCTGTCGGAAATGGGCATCAACGTCATCGAAGATGACGAAGCCGAAGAAGGCGAAGTTGGCGGCGAACTGGTGGAAACCTCGTCCACCTCGCGCGAAGTGGCCGTCGTTGGGGCCACGACCGAAACGCTGGACCGCACCGATGACCCGGTCCGCATGTATCTGCGCGAGATGGGGTCGGTTGAACTTCTGTCGCGCGAGGGCGAGATCGCCATCGCCAAGCGGATCGAGGCCGGGCGCAACACCATGATCGCGGGCCTGTGCGAAAGCCCGCTGACATTTCAGGCCATCACCATCTGGCGCGACGAACTTCTGAACGAAGACATCCTGTTGCGCGACGTGATCGACCTTGAGGCCACTTTCGGCCGGTCGCTCGACGGTGAAGATGATATGGAAGGCGGCCCCGCGCTGGATGAGGTGGACATGTCCGCCGCCGCCCCGCGCCGGTCTGGCGGCAGCGCCGAGCCGGAACTTGACGCCGATGGCAACCCCATCTCGCGCGCCGAGGAAGAGGATGACGATGACGAAGCCAGCGCCATGTCGCTGGCCGCGATGGAAGCCGCGCTGAAGCCCAAGGTTCTGGAAACGCTGGAAATCATCGCCCGCGACTATTCCAAGCTGGCCGAAATGCAGGATCTGCGCATGTCGGCGACCCTGTCGGAAACTGCAAGCTATTCGGCATCCGACGAAGCCGCCTATCAGAAGCTGCGCTCAGAGATCGTTACCCTCGTCAACGCGCTGCATCTGCACAACAACCGGATCGAAGCGCTGATTGATCAGCTTTACGGCATCAACCGCAAGATCATGGCGATCAATTCCGGCATGGTGAAACTGGCCGATGCCGCCCGCATCAACCGCCGCGAATTCATCGACGAATATCAGGGCTATGAGCTTGATCCCACCTGGCTGGACCGCATGGCCGCCAAGGCAGGCCGGGGCTGGCAAGCGCTGATGGAAAAATCGCGCGACAAGGTCGAAGAACTGCGGGCCGAGATGGCGCAGGTCGGCCAGTATATCGGCGTCGACATTTCCGAATTCCGCCGCATCGTGAACCAGGTGCAAAAGGGCGAGAAAGAGGCCCGTCAGGCCAAGAAGGAAATGGTCGAGGCGAACCTTCGCCTCGTGATCTCCATCGCCAAGAAATACACCAACCGCGGTCTGCAATTCCTTGACCTGATTCAGGAAGGCAACATCGGCCTGATGAAGGCCGTGGATAAATTCGAATACCGCCGTGGCTATAAATTCTCGACCTACGCCACATGGTGGATCCGTCAGGCCATCACCCGGTCGATCGCCGATCAGGCCCGCACGATCCGTATCCCCGTGCACATGATCGAAACGATCAACAAGCTGGTTCGCACCGGCCGCCAGATGCTGCACGAAATCGGCCGCGAACCGACACCGGAAGAACTGGCCGAAAAGCTGCAAATGCCGCTGGAAAAGGTCCGCAAGGTGATGAAGATCGCCAAGGAACCGATCTCTCTGGAAACGCCCATCGGGGACGAGGAAGACAGCCAGCTTGGCGACTTCATCGAGGACAAGAACGCGATCCTGCCGCTGGACAGCGCGATTCAGGAAAACCTGAAGGAAACCACGACCCGCGTTCTGGCCTCCCTAACCCCCCGCGAAGAACGCGTCCTGCGGATGCGCTTTGGCATCGGCATGAACACCGACCACACGCTGGAAGAGGTGGGCCAACAGTTCAGCGTCACCCGCGAACGCATCCGCCAGATCGAGGCCAAGGCGCTGCGGAAGCTGAAACATCCGAGCAGAAGCCGCAAGCTGCGGAGTTTCTTGGATCAGTAAGGCGGGGTTTCCCCCGCCAACGCGATAAAGTCAAAAGGTGCCCTCCGGGCGCCTTTTTTTGTTCTGCCCTTTCCTAGAGCACAGCTGAAACAAACTGTGCTCCGCCAAAAATCAACGCGAGAACAGCAATCTGTCTGTCCCAACTCAGGACCGCCCAACCTGCTTCGGTTAACCTATAGATGGGCTCTTTTCGTTGAAAGGCAGTTCTATTGCCGCTGAGGAACGTTTCGACGTCTCCAATTGCCACATCGTCGTGAAGAACTTCGACCCAGCCTCGCAAAAGGCAGGTCAACACATCCGCGTCGATTTTCTCGTTTCGGGGCATCGCGCGTTCGATTACCCAAACTTTTCCGGGGTTTAGGACGAGCGCTACTCGGGCCTTTGACAGTCGACGCAGCGTTCGCCGTATTCTAAACTCTCTGAACATCGCACCTACCTCAGAATTAAGATCACGTCATTCTAGTGTACCTCCTAGCTAAGCGCCAAAGCTTGCAATTCTGTACGCAATCACGTACATTGCTCGCCATGAAAACCCTCACCTCCACAGACCTCCGCGCAAACCTCTCCGCCGTCATGGACCGCGTGAATGATGACCATGAACCCGTCATCGTCACCCGTGCCAAAGGCAAGCCCGTGGTGATGGTCAGCCTTGAAGACTGGGCCAGCATGGATGAAACAACCTATCTGCTCGCCAGCCCCGCCAATGCCCGGCTGTTGCGCGAAGGGATCGCTGCGCTGAACGCGGGGCAGGGGCAGCCGCGTGATCTGATCGACGAATGAACCTGCTGTTCTGGGACAAGGCCTGGGAACAATACCTGTACTGGCAGGAAACCGACAAGGCGACGTCCCGAAAACTGAACGCCCTGATCCGCGAATGTCAGCGCCATCCCTTCGAAGGCACAGGCAAACCCGAGCCACTGAAGGGTGATCTGTCGGGCTTCTGGTCGCGCCGGATCACACGTGAACATCGCCTTGTCTATCGCGTGACGGCATCGGCAATCGAGGTCGTGCAATGCCGCTATCATTACTGACCTGAGTCCCCGCCGCCACACCCCGCCACCCCCGGATATGGGGCCGCGCAGTTCCCTCTAGGCGAAACCTCGCTTCCCCCCCTATAGTTTGGGCCGAACCGGGGGAAACACCCCGGCATGAGGCAGGCGTAACCAACAACAAGCAAGGAGGGGGCCCATGCGCTGCCCATTCTGCGGCAATATCGACACCCAGGTAAAGGACAGCCGTCCCGCCGAGGACCACGTCGCCATTCGGCGGCGGCGTTTCTGCCCGGCCTGTGGCGGCCGCTTTACCACCTATGAACGTGTGCAGCTGCGCGATCTGGTCGTCATCAAATCCAGCGGCAAACGCGAAGATTTCGACCGGACCAAGCTGGAACGCTCCATCCGCATCGCCATGCAGAAGCGCCCGATTGATCCCGAACGCATCGACCAGATGATTTCCGGCATCGTGCGGCGTCTGGAATCCCTTGGCGAAACCGACATCTCGTCGAAGGTTATCGGTGAGATCGTGATGGAATCCCTCGCCCGGATCGACACCGTGGCCTATGTCCGCTTTGCCAGCGTCTACAAGAACTTCCAGGCAGCGGATGATTTCGACAAATTTGTCAGCGAACTGCGCCCCGGCGGCGGCCCCGAAGAGTGACGGGCCGCATGTGACCGAGGATGAGGTCCATATGTCCCACGCCCTCGCGCTTGCCGCGCGGGGGCTTGGCCGCACATGGCCCAACCCGGCTGTAGGCTGCGTGATCGTCAAGGCAGGTCGCATCATCGGGCGCGGCTGGACACAGCCGGGTGGCAGGCCCCATGCCGAACGCATGGCGCTGGCGCAGGCGGGCGCGCAGGCCGAAGGTGCCACCGCCTATGTCACGCTGGAACCCTGCGCCCATCACGGCCGCACCTCCCCCTGTGCCGAGGCACTGGTCGCGGCCAAGGTCGCCCGCGTGGTGACCGCGCAAACCGACCCCGATCCCCGCGTTTCGGGCCGCGGCCACGCCATCCTGCGCGACGCAGGTCTTGCGGTGACGGAAGCTGTGCTGGAACCCCGCGCGCGCGCGCTGCAGGCGGGTTTCCTCAAGCGCATCACGGAAGGCCTGCCCTTCGTCACGCTGAAACTGGCAACCACACT
Organism: Fuscovulum sp.; assembly: GCA_035192965.1. Classification (NCBI taxonomy): domain Bacteria; kingdom Pseudomonadati; phylum Pseudomonadota; class Alphaproteobacteria; order Rhodobacterales; family Paracoccaceae; genus Fuscovulum; species Fuscovulum sp. Next base: position 1,449,753 of record CP136571.1, read on the forward strand.
CGATGGCCGCATCGCCACAGCCTCGGGCGAAAGCCGCTGGATCACCGGCCCGGCTGCCCGCCGCGCCGTCCACCAGATGCGCCTCGCCCATGACGCCGTGCTGACGACCTCTGCCACCGCGCTGGCCGATGACCCCGACCTTACGGCCCGCGATATCGGCGCCAGCCATCAGCCGCTTCGCATCCTTGCTGATACTCGCCTGCGCGTGCCCGCCGCATCCCGCCTCGGCCAGACAGCCGCCCTGCACCCCGTCTGGGTGCTGCACGGGCCTGACGCCGCACCCAACGGCTGGGATCAAACCCATGCCCGCCTGATCACAGCCCCGACGGATGGCGACCATCTCGACCTGCCGGCCACCTTTCGCTTGCTGGCGGCAGAGGGCCTCACCCGCATCCTGATCGAAGCCGGCGGCCAATTCGCCGCCGCGCTGATACGCGCGAACCTTGTCGATGAACTTGCCTTGTTTCAGGCTGGCTGCTTGATCGGAGGCGACGGGATCCCGGTCCTAGGCCCCCTCGGCCTGACGGCGCTCGCTGATGCCCCGCGACCAAGGTTGATCGACGCCACAACCCTCGGCCCCGACACACTTACCCGCTGGTCCTTCTGACCTGCCGTTTCACCTTGGCCCAAATACCCAATTCCCCGCCCTCCGCTGCGCCGCCGGTCTGACTGCGCGCAAAGGGGGGGCGGGGGGACCACGGTCCCCCCGCCTGCACTCACCAATGCCCGGTGCTGGCCATGCTCTTCCACGGCTCGACCGGCTCCAAAGCGCCACCCTTTTGCAGCAACTCGATCGAGATATTGTCGGGGCTGCGCACAAAAGCCATCCGCCCATCGCGCGGCGGGCGGTTGATCACCACGCCGTTCGCCTGCAAATGCGCGCAGGTGGCGTGGATGTCATCCACCTCATAGGCCAGATGCCCGAAATGGCGGCTGTCGCTTGGCAAGCCGTCATCGCCATCCCAGTTATAGGTCAACTCCACCGGGCATTCCGGCTGACCGGGGGGCGCGAGGAAGACCAGCGTGAACCGCCCGCCTTCATTGTCGTAGCGCCGCGTCTCCTCCAGCCCCAAAAGCTTGTAGAAGGCGATCGACGCCTCCAGATCCTTCACCCTTACCATCGTATGCAGATACCGAATGCCCATTGCGGCCTCCTTTTTCCATCCCACCGTACATAGCCCGTCGCACCCAAGCCCACCACAAGATAGAGTGGAACCCGACTCATCCCATACCCATCGGCAGGCCCATGCAGCAATATCACGACGCGCTCCGCACCGTCCTTGCCCAAGGCACCCCCTCCACCGACCGCACAGGTACCGGCACCATCAGCCATTTCGGCCTGCAATGCCGCTACCCCCTCGTCGATGGCTTCCCGCTGGTTACCACCAAGAAGCTGCATATCAAGTCGATCATCCACGAACTTCTTTGGTTCCTGCAGGGCGATACCAACATCCGCTACCTGAACGACAATGGCGTGACGATCTGGGATGAATGGGCCGACGCGAATGGCGACCTTGGCCCCGTCTATGGCCGCCAGTGGCGCGATTTCGGGGGCGTGGATCAGATCCAGACGCTGAGCGACATGATCCGCAAGTCGCCGGATTCCCGCCGCCTGATCGTGTCCGCATGGAACCCGCCCGACGTGCCGCAGATGGCGCTGCCGCCCTGCCATACGATGTGGCAGGTCCGCATCCTTGGCGGGAAACTCCACCTGCAACTCTACCAGCGCAGCGCCGACATGTTCCTCGGCGTTCCGTTCAACATCGCCTCCTATGCGCTGCTTCTGGTGATGCTCGCCCATGTCACGGGCTATGAACCCGGCGATTTCGTCCATTCCATCGGCGACGCGCATATCTATTCCAACCACATGGATCAGGTCGCCACCCAGCTTGCCCGCGAGCCCCGCCCGCTGCCAAAGCTGCGGATCACGCGGCCTGTCCAGTCCATCTTTGACTTCAAGTTCGAGGATTTTGAGATCACAGGCTATGACCCCCATCCCGCCATCAAGGCCCCGGTGGCGGTCTGATGCTGACGCTTATCGTCGCCCGCGCCCGCAACGGGGCCATCGGCAAGGGAAACACGATCCCTTGGCACGCGCCCGAAGACCTTGCCGCGTTTCAGCGGGAAACCACCGGCGGCGCGCTGATCATGGGGCGGCGCACATGGGAAAGCCTGCCCTTCCGCCCGCTCAAGAACCGCCTCAACATCGTGGTCACCTCTGACCCGACAGTCTGGGAAACCACCGCCCCCACGCCCGAGGCCGCCATCGCCCTGGCGCTCGACGCCGGCCACACCCGCCTCTACGGCATCGGCGGCAGCGCCATCTACCGCGCCCTGCTGCCACGGGCCCACCGGCTGCTGGTTACAGAAGTGGACCTCACCATCCCCGACGCCGATGCGTTCTTCCCGGCCTTTGATGAGGGGGAATGGCGGGTGATCCATGAGCGGCGGTTGCGGGTGGACGGGCCGGGCTGTGTGTTGCGGGAGTGGGTCAGATAAAGTGTTGACACAAACCTACACAAGGTTGGATAAAATCAACGGTACATTAAAGAGGTGACGATATGTCTTTTTATAGAGAATGGGGATTTGAAAGAAATCCTTTTGAGACAAGTCCGCTTCCGTCAAGTGAGGAGGGAAGCCAATTGCTTGTTGGGCGTGACAAGGAAATAAAAAAGCTGCGTCGAAGGCTCGACAATTCCTCAAAGATTCCAACGATCGAGGGCCTTAATGGAGTTGGAAAGACTAGTTTAGCAAATGTTATGATATATCGTGCAATGTCGGAGTCGGTTAACAATCGTGTCGGGCCGATATACATTCCCTGTCGCCAGATTTTCCAATTAAATCCGTCTACCACTGTTGAGGACTTTCAATTAAAAGTCCTAATGGAGATTGCTCAAACTCTATTGGATCAGCATAAAATACTTCGAACTCCAGCTGGGCGAACGCGCGCTTCAAAGAATAAGAATCTTGAACGTTTTCTGAATTCCGCTCAAGTCAAGTCCTTTACCGCTGGGGCTTGGGTCGTCAATGGTGGCGTTACCTTGGAAACAAATACAGGCAAAGGCTTCGAGCGGAGTGGTTTTGAGAAGGCTGTGGCTGATTGGTTAAACGAAGTCTTTCCAGATGAGAAATCCGGCGGTGTAGTCTGTGTGATTGACAATCTCGAACTTTTACAAACCTCTTTGAAGGCGAGAGCGGCAATTGAGGCATTCCGAGATACACTTTTCCAAATCAAAGGTCTTCGGTGGATTCTATGTGGTGCACTCGGAATAGTCCATGGTATTGCGTCATCTCCGAGACTTGAAGGGCGACTAAACAAACCAGTTGTTTTGGACGATCTTGAGGAAAGATACGCACCAGAAATATTTCGGAATAGAATCAAAGCATTTCGTAGTGGACCTCGATCAAAACTACCGATGTCGGAGTCAAATTTTGTGGAACTTTTTGACATAATGAGAGGAAACATTCGAAGTGTTTTGAACGAATGTGACGAGTTTTGCTCTTGGGTTGCTGATAGAGTCGAAGATCCAGAGGATTTTGAAGAAGATTTTTTTGAGGAGTGGCTTCAAGAAGAACTAGAGAGCAATTTTCATGCCATTCGAGCTGAATTGCGTCCTGCGGCTCTTCGAGTTTTTGAAACAGCATGCCAGTTCGAAGCATTTTCTCCAAGTGATTGCATGGCTTTTGGTTATGAAACGCCTGCTGCAATGCGCCCTCAAATTAAGACACTAGAGACTGCTGGCCTGTTGGTTAGTTCAGTTGATGACGAGGACAAGCGACGAAAGACAATTCAAGTTACCTCAAAGGGTTGGAAGGTGCGTGCTTACTTGGATTACAGTGCAGATGGCCTTTCATGAAATGGCACTGTTGAAACTTTTTCAGGTTTCCGCATTTGGAGCAAGCTTTCTGATCGAACCAAGGTGGCGGATTTGAGCTAGCGAGGGCGCGTGCGGGACGGACACCTTCCCTCAACTGGTTAACAACCCCTTTCCCCCACCCCCCCTTGTGCTACCTGTGTCGCCACAAGGAGCGCCCCATGCAGATCGCCACCCTCTACCTGTCGACCGCCGCTGTCTTCCTGATCCTCGATGCGATCATGTTGACCTTCGTGATGAAGCCGCTGTTCAGCCGTCATATCGGGGCGCTGATGCTGGAGAACATCCGCGTTGTTCCGGCGGCGTTGTTCTACCTCGCCTATGTGGCGGGGCTGATCTACCTGATCTCATGGCCCGCGTTGAAGACTGGCGCGCCGGTGCTGATCCCGGCGATGATCATCGGGGCGATGGCCTATGGCACCTATGAGTTCACTTCCTATGCCATCATGAAGGATTGGCATTGGCAGATGGTGATGACCGATACGATCTGGGGCACGGTGCTGACGGGCCTGTCGGCCTGGGCCGGGGTGGCCATCACGCGGGCAATCACCGGTTAACCTCTGGTCAAAACACAGCCCGCTGCGTATGCACAATGTGCTGCACAGCGTGCTGCACCATCGGCTGCACAGGGGAAAAACATGATCCTTTACGGTATCCCGACCTGCGACACCTGCAAGAAAGCGCTCAGGGCATTGCAGGCGGCAGGCCATGACGTCACCTTCCGCGACGTGCGGGCCAACCCGCTGACCTCGGCAGAAATCAATGAAATCGTTGTGGAATTCGGCGACCGGGTGATCAACAAGACGTCGACCACCTATCGTGCGTTCAGCGATTTCCTAAAGGCGTCGGACCCCGAGGCCCAGATCGCCGCCCAACCCACAGTGATGAAACGCCCGGTCATCCGCAATGGTGCCGAATGGCACCTTGGCTGGGACGATGCGGTGCAGGCGAAACTGCTGTAACGCACAAGGCCCGCCAGTGGCGGGCCTTGTGATTGTTGTGCCTTTTCATCGGTTTGCTGCGATCAGAGCAGCCGAAGATCGCTGGCCGAGGCCCGCCCGTCGCGGCCCGACTGCAATTCATAGGCGATTTTCTGGTTGTCGTTCAGACCTTGCAAACCCGCCCGTTCGACTGCCGAAATATGCACGAACACATCCTTGCCGCCATCATCGGGGGCGATGAACCCAAAGCCCTTTGTCGTGTTGAACCACTTCACGGTGCCCGTTGGCATTCCGCATTCTCCTTTCACTACCTCCCCGCGGCGATATTGCCGTCAGGCCGTGCAGCCAGGTCTTCCTAGGTCCGGCTGCCTGAGCAACACAGGAGGCGGTCGAAAGTCTGTCGTCACTGTGCAAAATCATGCCAAAGCCCGGATGAAAATCAAGCCCCAATCCGCGGCGTGAAATCGGCGGGCAAGCCAATGAAACAAGGGGAAAATTGGCGAAATGACCGCTTCATGCGGGCTGGCGGCGCGCGGCGGTGTCGGCGGAAAGGTGCGCTGAGGCACCTTTCCGCCCGGGATTTCAACGCATGTCTGGCGGCAGGGAGGCTGCGGTCAGTTCGGCAACGATGGCATCCAGCGTCATGGTTTGCGTCTGCGTCTCGCCCAGGCGACGGACGGAAACCGTGCGCTCCTCGACCTCTTTCATCCCGATGGCGAGGATGACCGGAACCTTGCCCACGGAATGTTCGCGCACCTTGTAGTTGATCTTTTCGTTGCGCATATCCGCCTCGGCCCGCACCCCGGCAAGGGTCAGGGCTGTCACCACCTCTTCCACGAAGGGATCGGCGTCTGACACGATCGAGGCCACCACCACCTGACGCGGGGCGAGCCAGAAGGGCAGTTTGCCCGCGTGGTTCTCGATCAGGATGCCGATGAAGCGTTCGAAGGACCCAAGGCAGGCGCGGTGCAGCATGAAGGGACGATGTTTTGCGCCATCTTCGCCGATATAGCTGGCATCCAGACGTTCCGGCAGGTTCGGGTCAAGTTGCAGCGTCCCGCATTGCCAGTCGCGGCCGATGGCATCGGTCAGCACGAATTCCAGTTTCGGCGCGTAAAATGCCCCTTCGCCGGGGAACAGCTCGTAAGCGTAGCCGGCGGCCGTGCAGGCATTGGCAAGCGCGGCTTCCATCTTGTCCCAGATTTCATCCGACCCCACACGCTTTTCCGGACGGGTGGAGAGTTTCACCCGCCACTTATCGAAGCCGAGGTCGGAATAGATCTTTGCCAGAAACTGGATGAATTTCTTCGATTCCGCTTCCACCTGATCGAGCGTGCAGAAGATATGCGCGTCATCTTGCGTGAAGCCGCGAACGCGCATGATGCCATGCAGCGCGCCGGACGGTTCATAGCGCGCGCAAGAGCCGAATTCCGCCATGCGGATCGGCAGGTCGCGATAGGATTTCAAGCCCACGTTGAAGATCTGCACATGGCAGGGGCAGTTCATGGGTTTGAGCGCGTTGACGACCTTTTCGCGTGCGCCCTCTTCGTCGACCTCCACGATGAACATGTTTTCGCGGTAGTTTTCCCAGTGACCCGACGCTTCCCACAGCTTGCGGTTCACGACCTGCGGAGTGTTCACTTCTACATATCCATCCCGGCGCTGCTGGCGGCGCATGTAATCTTGCAGCGTGGTGTAGATCGTCCAGCCATTCGGGTGCCAGAAGATCTGACCCGGGGCTTCTTCCTGCATATGGAACAGGCCCATCTCGCGGCCCAGCTTGCGGTGGTCGCGCTTGGCGGCCTCTTCCAGCATCGTCATGTGGGATTTCAGGTCATCGCGGTTCTTGAAGGCCACACCGTAGATGCGTTGCAGCATTGGGCGTGTGCTGTCGCCCAGCCAGTAGGCGCCTGCGACATGTGTCAGTTTGAACCCGTCAGCCGGAACCTGCCCCGTATGTTGAAAATGCGGGCCACGGCACAGGTCTTGCCAGTTGCCGTGCCAATACATCCGCAGGTCCTGATCGTCGGGGATCTTGTTGACCAGTTCCACCTTATAGGGTTCGCCGCGCTGTTCGTAATAGGCCAGTGCATCCGCGCGGGACCAGATTTCCGTCCGCACGGGATCGCGGGCATTGATGATCTGCTTCATCTTGGCTTCGATCTGGCCAAGGTCATCGGGGGTAAAGGGCTCGGCCCGGTCGAAATCGTAGAACCATCCGTAATCGCGCACCGGGCCGATGGTGACCTTCACATCGGGCCAAATCTCCTGCACGGCGCGGGCCATGATATGGGCAAGGTCATGCCGGATCAGTTCCAGCGCCGGACCGTCATCCTTCATCGTGTTGATGGACAGGCGTGCATCGCTTTGGATCGGCCATTGCAGATCCCAATGCACGCCGTCCACCTGCGCGGAAATCGCCGCCTTGGCGAGCGATGGCGCAATAGAGGCGGCCACCTCGGCAGGCGTTACGCCCGCGTCATAGATGCGCGTGTTACCATCGGGAAATATCAGGGAAATCTGGGCCATCTTTGGCTCTCCTCGTCGGTTTGGCGCCCACGGAACGCCCGATTGCGGGTTATGTGCCGCTTTCCTGCGCGGGCGGGGCGGGATTGTCAACCGCCGCCACGGCGGGCGCCTTGCGCGGGTCACGCGCTGTTGCGCAGCGACCGTGCAGAGCGGGCTTCTGATGCCCCGGTGCGCCTGTTATGACGATGGCGCAAGACGGAGGCATACGATGACCGACACGTTCACCACCCCGCAAGGCCGCAGCATCGCCTATGTCCGCACGCCGGGGCAGGGGCCGGGGGTGGTGTTTCTGGGCGGGTTCATGTCGGATATGACGGGCACCAAGGCGCAGTTCCTGCAAGACTGGGCGCGGATGCAGGGGCGGGCCTTCTTACGGTTCGATTATTCCGGGCATGGGCAATCTTCCGGCGCTTTTGAAGACGGGTGCATCGGCGATTGGGCCGAGGATGCGTTGGCCGTAATCAATACCCTGACCGAGGGGCCGCAGGTTTTGGTGGGCTCGTCCATGGGGGGCTGGATTTCGCTGCTGGTGGCGAAGGCAATCCCCGAACGCATTGCCGGCATGGTCGGTATCGCCCCGGCACCTGACTTTACCGAAGACAGCATGTGGAGCGGTTTTGACGAGGGGCAGCGTGCCGCCCTGATGCGGGACGGGCAGATTACCGTTCCATCGGATTATTCGCCCGACGGCTATCCGATCACGCGCAGGCTGATCGAGGATGGCCGCCGCCACCTTGTGCTGCGCGCGCCCTTGTCGCTGCCTTTTCCGCTTCGCATCCTGCAAGGCACGGCAGATACCGATGTGCCCCCTTCGGTGGCGCTGCGGCTGATGGACCACGCCGATTGCCCCGATTTGCGGCTGACATTGGTGAAGGGGGCGGATCACCGCTTTTCAACACCCGATTGCCTTGCCATGATTGCTGCCAGTGTGGAAAACGTCAGCGGTGCAATGTGATGCAGGCATTCGGAAAATGGCTTGGCCGGGGCTTGCTGGCACTGTTGGTCGGAATGGCGGTTCTGTGGTTTGCGGTGCCGCGCAGCGGGGTTGATCGGACCATCGCCTTTTCAGAAGCCGACATTCCCGCCGATCCCGAGGGCTGGATCACCGCAAGGGAACAGCAATTTACCGACATCCGCCCCGGCGACGGCAAGCGCATCATCTGGGCTGGGGCGAAGGGGGAAAAGACCCCGCTGGCCATCGTCTATGTTCATGGATTTTCCGCAGGTCCCGCCGAAATCCGCCCCGTCCCGGATGAGGTGGCGCGGAACCTGGGCGCGAACCTGTTCTTCACGCGGTTGGCGGGGCATGGGCGCGACGGCAAGGCCATGGCCACGGCCAGTGCTGAGGATTGGCTGTTCGATGTGGCCGAGGCGATGGCGATTGGCCGCCGTTTGGGGGATCGGGTGGTCGTGATCGGCACCTCGACCGGGGGCACGTTGGCCGCGCTGGCGGCGACTGATCCGGCGCTGAATGGGGGGCTGGCGGGAACGGTGCTGATCTCGCCGAACTTCGGCGTGCAGGCGCCGGCGCAATGGGTGCTGGATGCGCCGTTCATCGAAAGCTGGGGCGATAGCGTGGCCGGGGAAACGCGCCGCTTTACCCCGCTGAACGTCGAACAAGGGCGGCACTGGACGACGGAATATCCGACAGCGTCGCTTTACCCGATGGCGCGGCTGGTCCGCGCCGGCCGCGCTGTCGATTACGGGCAGGCTACGACGCCTGCACTGTTCCTCTATGCCCCGGCGGATCAGGTGATTGATCCCGACTATATCCCCCCTGTGATCGACGCCTGGGGTGGGCCGACACAGGTGGAACTGCGCGAGATGCAGGGTGATGATGACCCGCTGTCGCACGTGATTGCGGGCGATATCATGAGCCCCGGCCAGACCGAAGCCGTAATCGCCATCATCACCGATTGGGCGCGGAGGCTGTGACCGAACCGATCCTCTTTCTGCCCGGTCTGCTGTGCGATGCGCGGGTCTTCCTGCCGCAGATCGTGCATCTGGGGGCAAGGCATCCGCTGCATATTGCCGTGCCTGCGCGGGGCGAAACGGTTGAGCAGATGTCAGAGGCGATCCTTGCCACTGCGCCGCCAAAGTTCATTCTGATCGGGCACGGGCTGGGCGGTGACATCGCGCTGGATATCCTGCGGCGCGATCTGGGCCGGGATCAGGGCCGCGCCAGCCGCGCGGTGCTGATCAGCACCGATCCGCTGGCCGAACCCCCGGCGACTGCGGCAGCGCGCGAAGCGCGGATCGTTGCGGCCAAGGCCGGACGGTTGAAAGAGGTGGTGGCACAGGAATATCCCGAAACTGCCTTCGCCCCCAGCGATTGGCGGGATGAGATCATGGCGCTGCTGCGCGACATGGCGCTGACGTTGGGCGAGGGGGTGTTTCTGCGCCAGAGCCGCGCCCTGCAACGCCGCCCGGACCAGCAAAAGACGCTGCGCCGCGCGAACCTGCCTTTGCTGATCATCGCGGGGGCTGAGGATCGGCTTGTCCCGGTGCGTCGTCAGGATTTCGCTGCGCAGCTTGCGCCTTATGGCAAGCTGACGGTGATCGAAGGCGCGGGACATTTGCCGATGCTGGAACAGCCCGAAACCGTCACGGCGGCCATCGAGGCATTCCTCAATGGCCCCATGATGCTGCGCTCTATTGCGAAGAAGCCAGGCTGACCTTCGGTTTGCGCACTTTTGGCGGTTCTGCGTTCGCGTCGATGAAGTTCAGAACCAGCGGGCGGATGTTCAAACGCCAGCTCTTGCCTGCGAAGATGCCGTAGTGGCCAGCGCCGGGTTCCAGATGGCTGGCCTTTTTCGAATCGGGCAAACCCGTCAGCAGATCCAGCGCCGCCACGCATTGCCCCGGCGCGCTGATATCATCATTCGCGCCTTCGACGGTTTTCACCGCCACCTGCGTGATTGCGCCGATATCCACCTTCTTGCCGTTCACGGTGAATTCGTTGCGCGCAATTTCGCGGTTCTTGAAGATACGCTCGACGGTCGACAGGTAGAATTCCGCTGTCATATCCATCACGGCGAGGTATTCGTCATAGAAGCGGTTATGGGCATCGTGATCCGACGACTCCCCCCGCGCCGCGCGCATGATCTGTTCTGCGAAGGCCTTGGAATGGCGTTCGGCGTTCATCGAGATGAAGCTTTGCAGCTGCAGAAGGCCCGGATAAACCAGCCGCCCGGCACCCTTGTATTTGAACCCCACGCGCTGGATCGCGGTCTGTTCCAGCTGCCCCATCGTCACGCGGCGGCCGAAATCGGTGACCTCGGTCGCGGCGGCATCTGGGTCGATCGGCCCGCCGATCAGCGTCAGGCTGCGGGGCTGTGCCGTCGGGTCTTCGGCGGCCAGATAGGCCGTGGCAGCCAGCGTCAGCGGCGCAGGCTGGCAAACGGCGATCACGTTCACCTCGGGCCCCAAGGCCCGCATGAAATCAACAAGATAGAGGGTGTAATCCTCGACGTCGAACTTGCCCGCAGAGACCGGAATGTCGCGCGCATTGTGCCAGTCGGTGACATAGACATCGGCATCGGGCAGCAGGGACGCGACGGTGGACCGCAACAGGGTTGCGTAATGGCCCGACATGGGCGCAACCAGCATGATCTTGCGGGCCATCGGTGCGCGGCGGCGGACAAAGAACTGCACCAGATTGCCGAAGGGTTTTTCCACCACGGTCTTCACATCGACCAGATGGTCGGTGCCATCGGGGCCCACGATCGACCGGATACCCCAGTCGGGCTTGGCCACCATCCGGCGGAATGTCCGTTCCGTCACCTCGCCCCAGGCGGCCATCAGCGGCAGCACGGGGTTCATCGACATGGCAAAGGCGGGGTAGGACGCCATGGCACGCGCGGTGGCACCCAGCCACTCATTCGTGTTCCGGGTCGTCTCCATAAGGTCATACGTGTACATGTACCGCAAGGCGAGTCTCCTGGTCCGGAAGGGGTGGTCGAACATATTCGCAGCTTCCCCCCCCGGACAGGCGGCGGTATGCTGCGTAGCGGCGAGGATAGGGGGGAATTTTTCGCATGACAACGGAAGAGAACGACGCAGGCGAGCGACTCGTCAGATTGAACGAGAATCTTGCCAAGGTCGAAGAGTTGTCAGCCCGGCTCGTTTCCGCGATGGCCAAGCGCAAGCAGGTCGATACGGCGCTGAACGGCCCCTCGAACGACGTCTACATGAAGGCCGCCGCTGCCTATATGGCGGAAATGATGCAAAACCCCGCCAAGATCCTTGAGCATCAGATCAGCTACTGGGGCAAAAGCCTGAAGCATTATGTCGAGGCGCAGCAGGTGCTGGCCAAGGGCGAGCTGAAGGCACCGCCGGACCCGACCCCCGCAGACCGCCGCTTTTCCAACCCGCTGTGGCAGAGCCATCCGTTCTTCAACTATCTCAAGCAGCAATACCTGATGAATGCCGCCGCGATCACCGAGGCGGTGGGTGACATGGAAACGCTGGATCCTGCTGATCGGCGCCGGGTGGAATATTTCACGCGCCAGATCGTCGACATGTTCGCGCCGACCAACTTTCTGGGTACGAACCCGGATGCGCTGGAAAAGGCCGTGGAAACCGATGGCGAAAGCCTGGTGAAGGGGCTGGAAAATCTGGTCCACGATATCGAGAACAATTCCGGCGATTTGGTGGTGACACTGGCCGACCCTGAAGCGTTTCAGGTGGGTCAGAACATCGCCACCACCCCCGGCGCGGTGGTCTATCGCAACCGAATGTTCGAGCTGATCCAGTACACGCCCACCACGGAAAAGGTCTATCAGACCCCGCTGTTGTTCTTTCCGCCCTGGATCAACAAATTCTATATCCTCGACATGAAGCCCGCCAGCAGCCTGATAAAATGGATGGTGGAACAAGGCTTTACCGTCTTCGTCGTGTCTTGGGTAAATCCAGATGCCAGCTATGCCGATGTTGGTTTGGATGATTACATCCGCGACGGATACCTGCGCGCCATGGCCGAGGTGCGCCGCATTACCGGCGAGGCGCAGATCAACTGCGTCGGCTATTGCATCGCGGGGACCACGCTGTCGCTGACGCTGGGCCATCTGGAAAAGGCGGGCGATACTTCGGTGAAATCGGCCACGCTGTTCACCACCCTGACCGATTTCTCTGATCCCGGCGAAGTGGGGGTCTTCCTGAACGATGATTTCGTCGACGGTATCGAGCGCCAGTCAGCACAGGACGGCATCCTGTCGCGGTTTTTCATGTCGCGAACCTTCAGCTTTCTGCGGTCGAATGACTTGATCTATCAGCCGGCCATCAAAAGCTACATGATGGGCGAGGCGCCGCCCGCCTTTGACCTGCTTTACTGGAACGGCGATGGCACCAACCTGCCTGCCAAAATGGCGGTGGAGTACCTGCGCGGGCTGTGCCAGAGCGACCGATTTGCCACCATCGGCTTTCCCGTATTCGGCCGCCCGATCCATCTGTCGGATGTCAAGCTGCCGCTCTGCGCCATCGCCTGTGAGACCGACCACATTGCCCATTGGCGCGGCAGCTTTAATGGCGTGAAGCAGATGGGATCGAAGGACAAGACCTTTATCCTTGCCGAAAGCGGCCATATCGCGGGGATCATCAACCCGCCGTCCAAGGGCAAGTATGGCCATTACACCAGTGATGCCCCGCTTGCAGGCGCACCGGAGGACTGGAAGGCTACGGCAACCTATACCAAGGGCAGCTGGTGGCCGCGCTGGGCAGAGTGGCTGGCAAAGCAATCGGGCAAAAAGATCAAGGCGCGCGCTCCGGGCGATTCGGGGGCCGAAATCCTTGCTCCGGCACCGGGCACCTACGTAACCTCTGTACCAAGCGGTTGATCTGCCGCGCAATTTCCGGTTGCACGACATATTCCGCCCGCGCAATGCTGCACTGCAGAAAAAGACTTGAATTGCTGCGGTGCAGCATGTATATCTAGCGTCATCAGGAAGCGGGTTGCGACCCGGAACGCTAGGAGCGATGAAATGACCAAGACCCCCGACCTCACCAAAGTCATGCAGGACATGATGGCTTCGTTCCCGGTCGACTCGTCGGCGATGCAGAACGCATTCAAGACCCAGGCCGCCATGGCCGAGAAACTGTCGAAAGTGGCTCTGGAAGCCGCCGAAAAATCGACCGAGATCACCGCAAAGTGGACCAAGGACACCTTGGCCAAGCTGAGCGACGTGTCCAAGGCCAAGACCGAGCCGACCGACTACACCAAATCGGTGACGGACTTCGCTTCGGCCGCTGCGGAAATGGCTGCTGAAAACATGGCCGCCTTTGCCGAAGTGGCGAAGAAGGTTCAGATGGAGACCGTCGAACTGATGCTGGCCGCTGGCAAAGACATCTCGGAAGACGCGACCGCCGCCGTGAAGAAAGCCACGTCGGAAGTGACCACTGCCGCGAAGAAAGCCGCTGCAGCAGCGAAGTAATCCGCAAGGATTGTGCGCCGTTCGTACTCCTCCCTGTCGGACCGGCGCCATTGGGCGGGCCTTGCGCCCGCCCTTTCTTTTTGAATTTCCCCTAACGGGCGGGCCTTGCGCCCGCCCTTTCTTTTTGAATTTCCATGTCCTAAGCTTCTCTGCACTGCAGCCACTGCGGCTGCAAAACGTAAGGGGAGGTGGCCCATGGCCGATACCGACAAGCCGCTGTTGATCAAGCGCTATGCCAGCCGCCGTCTCTACAACACCGAGACGTCCGATTACGTGACGCTGGAGGACATCGCCGGTTTCATCCGGGCCGGGCGCGAGGTGCAGATCGTCGATCTGAAATCCGGCGATGATCTGACCCGCCAGTATCTGCTTCAGATTGTGGCCGAACATGAATCCAAGGGCGAAAATGTGCTGCCCATCGGGGTGCTGACCGATCTTGTCCGGTCCTACACAACCGAGATTCAATCCGTGGTGCCTCAGTTCCTCGCCGCCTCGTTCGAGATGCTGCGTGATGGGCAATCCAAGATGATGGAAAATATCTCGTCCATCCCCAACCCCATGGCCGCGATGCCGGGGTTCGAGGCGATGCGCAAGCAGCAAGAGGTATTCATGCAGGCGTTCATGGGTGGCCTGCCCGGCTGGACCGGCGCGCCGCATGGCAAGGAAGAACCGGCAGCAGAGGCTGGTTCCAAGGATGAAGAACTGGCCCAAATCAAACGCCAGCTGGCCGAGCTTCAAAAGAAGCTGTCGAAACTCTGACCGGGAAAGGGGGCGCGACCCATGTCCGAAGGCCAGGGTCGCGTCACGCTCTGGGGGATCGAGGTCTTTCTCGCCACCGCCGAGGAAGGCGCTATCTCGGCTGCGGCGCGTCGGCTGGGCGTAAGCCCGTCAGCGGTAAGCCAACAGCTTTCCTCGCTTGAAGCCGCGCTTGGCACCACGCTACTGGACCGCAGCGCCCGCCCCATGACCATGACTCCGGCCGGAACCATGTTCCGCCGCCACGCGCAGGTGATCCTGAATGCCGAGGCTGAGGCGCGGGCGGAACTGGCCCAATCCGATCTTTCAGCGCTGACGACACTGCGACTGGGAATGATCGAGGATCTGGATGCCGAGGTCACCCCGCGATTGCTGGCCGAACTGGCGGGTGAGTTGAAGGGGTGCCGCTTCCTGCTGGAAACCGGGGCGAGCCATCATTTGCTGGAGCGCCTATCCACCCGCGCGCTGGATATCGTCGTGGCCGCCGATGCGACGCTGGACATGTCCGAAGGCTGGCGCGAGGTGCATCCCCTGCTGGCGGAACCGTTTCTGGCCATCGCGCCGAAAGGGGTGGGGGATTTCGCTGATCTTCCGCTGATCCACTACACCAGCCGCCATCTGATGGGGCGCCAGATCGCCGCCCATTTGGCCCGCCAGAACATCCGTATCGGGACCAAGTTTGAACTGGACAGCTATACCCCCATTCTTGCGATGGTGGCTGCAGGTGCGGGTTGGACGATCCTGACGCCGCTTGCGCTGCATCAGGCAGCCCGCTTCCGTGGCGCGGTGGACCTGCGCCCGTTGCCGTTTGAACCGCTGGGACGGACCCTGTCCTTGCACGCCCGCGCGGGTGTTCTGCGCGATATGCCGGGTGAAGTGGCCGCCCGTTTGCGCCGACTTTTGCAGGCGCAGGTGGTTGATCCCGCACAGGCGACCTGGCCCTGGCTTGGCTCTGCGCTCAAGGTTCTGTAAGGCTGCAATTTTTTCCATGGAAAAGATTGCCTTAGCGAAAATCCTTTGAAAAAGGATCTTCCGATCTTTCGCAGAAAGATCGCATCAAAGAATTTTCGCTGAAAATTCTTTGTCTCAGCCCTTTACGTCGTGGGCAGCCTCCAGAATGGCGGTTGCGATGTAATCCAGCTCTGCCTCGGTCAGCCGGGCCGGCAGGCGTACGTCGCAGGCGCGCATCAGCATTGCACGTGTCTGCGGCAACTCGGGCAGATCGGTCAGGAATTGCCAGTTCCAGAAGGCACGGGCGTTCCCTTCGGACAGGCCGAAAATCTGCACCGAAACCCCGCGCCGCTTGGCGGCTTTTTGGAAGGCGCGCGCCTCATCATCCGTCCAGTCGCCCGTCAGGTTGAACTGGATCGAGTCCGGCGCGCGCAACTCCTGCGGCAGGGCAGGGGGCACTTGCATCCAGTCGCTGCTGTTCAACTGTGCCGCGACCCAATCGTGGTTAGAACGCCCTTGCGTCACGCGCCGGGCCACTTCGGGCAATTGCGGGCGGATCACGGCCGCCGACAGGTTCTGCATGCGCAGATTGTACAGGGGCAGCTTGTTCTGCCAATGCGCACAGCTGTTCGACAGGCCCGGATGTTTCTTCCAGTTTTCCTCATAGGCGCCCGACATGATGATCGCCCGCGCAGCCAGTTCCGGATCATTCGTCACCATGATCCCGCCTTCGCCC
This sequence comes from Fuscovulum sp., assembly GCA_035192965.1. Lineage (NCBI taxonomy): Bacteria > Pseudomonadati > Pseudomonadota > Alphaproteobacteria > Rhodobacterales > Paracoccaceae > Fuscovulum > Fuscovulum sp. Next base: position 1,465,969 of record CP136571.1, read on the forward strand.
GCATTCACCAGTTTGTAGGACTGAAAGCTGAAACAGCCCACCTTGCCGATGGTGCCGATATTGCGTCCGTTCCATGTGGTGCCCAGCGAATGGGCCGCATCTTCGATCACCGGAATGCCGCGCGCATCGCACAGCGCCATGATCGCATCCATATCGGACGTATGGCCGCGCATGTGGCTGATCATCACGGCCGAGGCATTGGCCAGCTTCGTTTCGAAATCGGCCATATCGACGCGGTAATTCGCACCCACCTCAACCAGAACCGGCACGCAATCAGCATGCACGATCGAGGAGGGCACGGCGGCGAAGGTGAAGGCCGGGATCAGAACCTTTGCACCACGCGGCAGGTCCAGCGCCTTGAGCGACAGGAACAGAGCGGCAGAGCAGGAGGAAACGGCCAGCGCATAGCGTGCACCCAGAAGTGCGGCGAACTCGGCCTCCAGCAGCGCAACGGGGGCGCCTTCCGGGGCGGTGTAGCGGAACAGGTCACCGGTCGCGAGCAGTCGGTCGATCTCGGCCCGCGCCGCATCGGGGATCGCCTCAGAGTCATAGACATTGGGGGCGAGCGTCTGTCCGTCAGGAGCCATCCTGCACCTTTTCTGAAACTCTTCTTCTGTTTTTGTGTAAAGGGACAGATGCCACATTTCCAGTGACATCTTTACGACAGCAGGTTTTTCCCCCCGTTCAATGGCGGGAAATCGCCCAAGCGGACAGTCAGAACCCCAACCTGTCGCGGAGGGAGAACCAAGTCATCGCTAGAACCAGTATTGGCCAGCGCAACATAGCCCCGCCCGGAAAGCGCGGAGTGGGCAGGGTTGCCATCAGGTCGAACCGTTCCGCCTGTCCGGCAACCGTTTCCGCCAGCAACCGCCCGGCCAAAGTGGCCAGCGCCACGCCATGTCCGGAATAGCCGGAGGCCGACAGGATATTGGGCGCGACGCGCAGGAAGCACGGATTGCGCGTCATGGTGATGGCCAGCGTTCCGCCCCATGCGTGGTCGATCCGCACATCGCGCAATGCAGGATAAATCTCCAGCATCGGCTTGCGCACGGTCTGGATGATGTCGGGGAACTGATAGCCATAGCTTTCGCCGCCGCCGAACAGCAGGCGGTTATCCTCGGACAGCCGCCAGTAGTTCACCACGAATTTCGTATCCGCCACGGCGACGGGTTCGGCCAGCACCTCGCGCGCCCGGTCGCCCAGCGGTTCGGTTGCGACGATGAAATTGTTGATAGGCATCACCCGGGCGGCCACCTGCGGCACCAGCCCGCCAAGATAGCCGTTGCAGGCAAGGATCAGGTGATCGCAGGTCACCCGGCCCTCGGACGTATGCACCACCGGTTTCGCGCCCTGATCGACCCGCGTCACCTCGGATCGTTCATGGATCACGGCACCCGCCGCCAGCGCCGCCCGCGCCAAGCCGATGGCATAGTTCAGCGGGTGCACATGCCCCGCGCCCCAGTCCACCTCGCCCCCGGCAAACACGCCGGATGGGATCAGCCGCGCCATCTGATCGCACGACAGCGTTTCGACCTGATCATAGTCATAATCGCGGCGCAGTTTTTCGGCATAGGCCTGCGCATCGCGCGCCTCTGCCGCTGTCCAGCAGGCATGGGCGATGCCAGAGTGGAACCGCACCGGCATGTCATGCTCGGCAATCAGGCCGCGCACCATGCCTTTGGCCTCTTCCGCCAGATCCCACAGGCGGCGCGCGTCGGCGCGGCCTACCGTTGCCTCCAGCGCCTCTTGATCCAGCCGTTGCCCGCTGCCCACCTGCCCACCATTGCGGCCCGACGCGCCAAAGCCCACGCGATGCGCCTCTAGCACCACAACGCGATAGCCGCGCTGTGCCAGATTCAGCGCAGCGGACAGGCCGGTATAGCCCGCGCCAATAACACAGACATCAGCACGCACCTCGCCCGCCAGCGGGGTCAGGGGCGCAAACTCGGCGCGCGTGGCGGCGTAGAAGGACGGGGGATATTCCCCCGCCCGGTCATTTGCGTGCAACAGGTTCAGGCGCATCAGACGTTCAAGAGCAGATGCTCACGTTCCCACGGGCTGATGACCTGCAGGAATTCCTTGTATTCATTGCGCTTCACGCTGTCGTAGACATTGCAGAATTCCACCCCCAGCACTTCGCGCAGGGCAGCATCTTCTTCCAGCAGATCCAGCGCATCGCCCAGATTGTAGGGCAGGTCTGTTTCCATGTTATAGGCGTCTTGCGTGCATTCCGGACGCGGCATCTTGCCAGCCTTGAGCCCCAGATAGCCACAGGCCAGGCTGGCGGCGAGGCCGAGATAGGGGTTGCAATCCATCCCTGCGAGGCGGTTTTCCAGACGCCGCGCCTCGGGCCCCGAAATTGGCACGCGCAGGCCGGTGGTGCGGTTGTCGCGCCCCCATTCCAGATTGATGGGTGCTGCGAAATCGGGGACGTAGCGGCGATAGCTGTTCACGTAAGGGGCCAGAAGGGCAACAGCGGCGGGAAGGTGGGTTTGCATCCCGGCGATGAAATGCAGGAACTCCGGCGTTTCGCCGCCCTTCTTGTCGGAAAAGATGTTCTTGCCGGTTTTCATATCCACCACCGAATGGTGGATATGCATGGCCGATCCGGGTTCGCCCTCGATCGGTTTGGCCATGAAGGTGGCGAAACAGTCATGCCGCAGCGCCGCCTCACGGATCAGGCGTTTGAAGAAAAAGATCTCATCGGCCAGCGCGACCGGATCGCCATGGGCGAGGTTGATTTCCACCTGCCCGGCGCCGCCTTCCTGGAGGATGCCGTCAATCTCGAACCCCTGCGCTTCGGCAAAGTCGTAGATGTCGTCAATCACCTTGCCATACTCATCGACCGCGCTCATGGAATAGGCCTGTTTGCCCGCCGCGCGGCGGCCGGACCGGCCCATCGGCGGCATCACCGGCATGTTCGGATCAAGGTTGCGGGCGGTCAGGAAAAACTCCATCTCGGGCGCAACGATCGGCTGCCAGCCTTCGGCATTGTAAAGCGCGACGATCTTTTTCAGCACGTTGCGCGGGGCAGTGGGAACGGGATTGCCCTGCTGATCCTGCGCGTCATGGATCACTTGCAGCGTCACATCCGCCGTCCAGGGCGCGGCAGTGGCCGTGCTGAAATCCGGCACAAGGATCATGTCCGGTTCGGTAAAGGCACCTGACGGATTGTCAGCCCATTCCCCGGTGATTGTTTGCAGGAAGATCGAGTTGGGCAGGAAATAGCTGGCCTGCTTGGCGAATTTCGAAGCGGGCATCGCCTTGCCCCGCGCCACGCCGGCGATATCGGCGATGATGCATTCCACTTCATCAACCCGGCGGCCTGCGATGAAATCACGCGCAGCTTCGGGCAGTTTCTCGGTCCACTTGGACATGTGTAATCTCTTGTTTTGCGGTTGCCCGCGCGCCCATCCGTCAGGCGCGCGGTTCCTTGAAGAAGGCGGCGATACGCCCCGCCATGGTCTTGTCTTGGATCGGCAGGTCCATCCGGGCCGTGGCTTCTGCCATGACCTCGTCCGGAACCAGCCCCTTGCCCCTTGTCCGTATCAGGCCGTCGATGAAATCGGGGCGAAACTCCGGATGGGCCTGCACCGTCAGCGCGCGGTCGTCATAAAGAAGCGCGGCATTGGCGCAGAATTCGTTGGTGGCAATCACCTGCGCGCCCTCTGGCACGCGGATCACCTGATCGCGGTGCCAGGCGTTCAGGCGCAGTGTTTCGCCGCCGAAATCATATTCGGTCGCGCCCACCGCCCAGCCACCATTGTAGCGTTCCACCTTGCCGCCCATGGCCTGCGCCACGATCTGATGACCAAAGCAGATGCCCACAACCGGCACCCGCGCGGCAAAGGCCGCCCGGATGAAATCCTCCAGTGGTGGAATCCAGGGATGGTCTTCATAAACCCCGTGCCGCGACCCCGTGATCAGCCAGCCATCGGCATCCTGGACAGAGGCGGGAAACTCCCCTTCCACAACTTTCCAAGTCTGGAAGGTGAAGCCATGACCGTCCAACAGGCGGGCGAACATGTCGGGGTAATCCCCCATCTTGGGAGCGAGGGCCTCGGGGGCAAGTCCGGTCTGAAGAATGCCGATCCGCATGCTGTTCGCCTGTTCTGCCGTGATCAAAGGTAGTGCCTGACAATCGCATTCGGCAAGGGGGCTGATCTTTCGCAGAAAGATCGTTGCCCCCTATGCCGGACGAGGCCAACGAATTTTCTGCGAAAATTCAGGCCTCGTCACACTCAGACAGTGTCGAGATAGAGTTCGACCCTTTCACTTTCGCTCAGTTCGCCGATGTAGTGCAGTTCCTGCCGCTTCGTCTGGATCAGGTTCTTGATCAGTTCCGGATGAATGAAGCGCGGGACGATGCTGCTGTGCTCCAGCGCCTCGATCGCGGCTTCCCAGGTGGCCGGGATCTGCGGCAAGTCTTCGACGGCATAGGCGTTGCCGGTGATCGGCGCGGGCGGTTCCATCGCCTGTGTGATCCCGTCCAGTGCCGCGCCAAGGATGGCCGCCAGCATCAGATAGGGGTTCACATCCCCGCCCGCGACGCGGTGTTCCACCCGCCGTGCACTGGGATTGCCCGCCGGGATGCGGATCGCGCTGGTCCGGTTTTCATACCCCCAACAGATCGCGGTGGGCGCATGCTTGCCCGGCACCAGCCGTTCATAGCTGTTCTGGTGCGGCGCAAAGATCAGCGTGGAATCGTGCATTGCGTTCAGGCAGCCCGCCACGGCCGAGCGCAGCGTCGCGGTGCCCTTGGGACCGCCCGAGTCAAACACGTTGCGGCCATCTTCGTCGATCAGGCTGAAATGCGTGTGCAGGCCGGATCCGGAATATTCCGGATAGGGTTTGGCCATGAAACTGGCGGCAAAGCCGTGCCGCCGTGCCAGACCCTTGACCAGCATCTTGAACAGCCAGGCATCATCGGCGGCCCGCAAGGGATCGTCGCAATGCATCAGGTTCACTTCGAACTGGCCAAGCCCGGTTTCCGACGTGGTCGTATCGGCGGGAATGTCCATCGCCTCGCAGGCGTCATACAGATCGGTGAAGAAGGTATCAAAGGCATCCAGCGCCCGGATCGACAGCGTTTCCGCTGCTTTCCGCCGCTTGCCAGATCGGGGTGACGCGGGCACTTGCATCGTCTTGCCGCTGTCGTCGATCAGGAAGAACTCCAGCTCCATGGCCACGACAGGCGTCAGGCCGCGTTCCTTGAACTTTTCCACCACCGACCGCAGCGCATGGCGGGGGTCACCCTCATAGGGCGTGCCGTTTTCACGGAACATCCAGATCGGCAGCAGCGCGGTGGGCGCCTCAAGCCATGGCATCGGCATGAAGCCGCGTTCGGTGGGTTTCAACACCCCGTCCTGATCACCCTGTTCAAACACCAGCGGGCTGTCGTCGATATCTTCGCCCCAGATATCCAGGTTCAGAACCGAAAAGGGGAACCGCGTCCCGTTCTTGGTCACATTTTCCGCAAAGCGGGCCGGAACGCGTTTGCCGCGCGCCTGCCCGTTTAGATCCACGGCCGCGACGCGAATGGTGCGGACATCGGGATGCTTTCTCAGCCAATCCTTCATCATCGTTTTTTTCAGGCGGGGGAGCATATGCCCGGCCCCGATCCTTCCCCTGTGTTCGATCCCATGTCCGCCGGGCCCCATGCCCTGCGCCGCAGCTTGTGCAGACCCGGCCGGCGGCCGGGGAATTTGATCAAATCAAGGTTACTATCGGATCACCTGCGCACGCAAGCGGATTCTGCCCGTCATATTTGAAGGCAAATGCCGGTTCAGATAGCGGTTGATGCGGTTGAACACCCAGATCAGCAGCAGCGTGAGGATGATGAAATAGAACCCCACGATGGGATAGGGGATGAAAGGGTTGAAGGTCTTGTCGGCAAAAAAGTTGGCGTAATAAAGCGCGTCGCCCTTCTGCTGAAACGCCGGAAAGCCCGAAAAGTAGACCAGCGTCGTTGCGTGAAACAGAAAGATCGCCTCATTCGTGTAGGCAGGCCATCCCAGCCGCAGCATCGTGGGCCACAGGATGCGCCGGAACCGCGACCACCCCGTCAGGCCATAGGCATCCGCCGCCTCGACATCGCCCTTGGGCACGGATTTCAGCGCGCCATAGAAGATTTCGGCCGAATAGGCCGCCGTGTTCAGGAACAGCACGAACAGCGCCCCGGCCCAGGCGCGGGTTGTCCAGGCGGTTTCGATCGTGATGCCCATGACATTGATCCCGGCCTTGGGCAGCAGGACCAGCATTTCATAGGCCAGAAAGAACTGGATGAAGAGCGGCGATCCCCGGAAGACGAAGATGAACCATTCCGCGGGTTTGCGCGTCCAAGGGCTGCGGCTCGCCTTGGCCAGCGCAAGCGCATTGGCCAAAAAGAAGCCGAACAGTAGGGCCAGCACGCCGAAATAGATGTTCCAGATCATCCCTGACCCGATCAGCGTGAAATGCTGACACAGGGTGAAATCCGACCGGGGCAGCAGCCGCTCACCGATCCCGAGCGAGCGCAGGCCGTAGGCCTGAATGGTCTCGAAGCAGGTCATCGGCTCCATCTCAGGCCCCCGCCTTGCGCAACTGTTCGCCGCCCAGCGTGGCCTGTCCGCTGGACAGGCGCTGCGTCAGGCGACCCAGCACAATTTCCGACACCCGCGTGAAGGCAAGGTAGAACACCAGCAGGGCCAGGAAATAGAACACCCGCCAGTCGCCATGCGGATAGGGGTTGTTCCCGCTTGTCTTGGCGCTGCCCAATTCGCGCGCCCAATAGACGATGTCCTGAATCCCAAGCAGGAACAGCAAAGGCGTCGCCTTGATCAGGATAAGCCACAGGTTCGACAGGCCGGGCAGGGCAAAAACCCACATCTGCGGCACAAGGATCCGGCGGAACACCTGCCGCTGGGTCATGCCGTAGGCTTCGCCGGTTTCCAGTTGCGCCCGTGGCACCGCCTGCATCGCGCCGTACAGGACGTTCGCGGCAAAGGCCCCGAAGACCAGCGCAAAGGTAAAGACCGCAATCGCAAAGGCATAGGCCGAATGCCAGATCGCCGCGGATGTTGCCAAGGGCACCTTGGCCGCAGCACAGACCCGGAACTCGGTGCCCTGCCAGACCGGCTGGCTCAGATCATCGCAGACGAACAGGTGTTTGGCCCATTCCAGCCCTTGGTCCAACGCGATGACGAAAAACAGGAAATAGACGATGTCCGGTACGCCACGCACCGCGGCAATATAGCCGCGCCCGATCAGCGACACCGGCAAAACGGGTGAACGCGCCATCATCGCGCCGCCGAAGCCGAAGGCCAGCGCTGTGGGCGCGGTCACGGCCAGCAGCATCAGCACCGTCAGGAAAGACCAATAGAAATTGAAATGCGTCCCTGTGGTCAGGTAGCAGCTCAGCCAGGTCAAGCCGGACAGTTGCGAAGGATCGGCGCAATATTCGAACATCGGGGAAAGGGGGGCGGCGTGATCGCCGCCCCCGCCTGATCAGAAGGTCGCGGCTTCGGGGCCGAACCATTTGGTGATCATGGTGTTCAGCGTGCCGTCATCCTTCATCGACTGGATGGCTGCGTTCATCTTTTCCTTCAGCTCGGTGTCGGTTTCGCGCATGCCGATACCGACGCCGCCGCCAAGCTGCACTTCATTGGCCAGCAGAACGACTTCGCCGTTCGAATCTGCCGCGATCGGGGCGAGGTAATCCTTGTCCGCAAATACGGCATCCGCTTCGCCATTGCGCACAGCGGCCACGGTTTCATCCGGGGTCGCGAATTCCAGCAGGGTCGCGCCGGATTCGGCCACATAACCCGCCTGAATCGTGCCGGTTTGCGCGGCCACCACGGCGCCTTCGCCGACATTGGCATCCGCCGTCAGGGCCAGATAGGCCGAGGAGGCCGGGGGAATGTAGTTCTGGCTGAAGTCGATGACTTCTTCCCGCTCATCGGTGATCGACATGCCGGCCATGATCATGTCGTAGTTGCCCGACTGCAGGTTCGGGATGATCGAATCCCAGGCGTTCTGCACGAATTCACAGTTCAGCGATGCGCGCTTGCACAGCTCGTTACCCAGTTCGATTTCATACCCGGTCAGTTCGCCGGTGGCCTGATCGATATAGTTGTAGGGCTCATAGGCGCCTTCGGTGCCGATCCGGACAACGTCCTGCGCAAGCGATCCGCCGGCAGTCAGCGCCAGAAGCGCGGTGGCAAGCATCATTTTCTTCATTGGGTAGCTCCCTTGGGTTGATAGGCTATTGTTTTGGCCGCCTCAGGCGGTGGCAGACAGAAACCCGCGCAGCCTTTCGGTCTGCGGATTGCCGAACAGCCTGTCGGGCGGGCCTTCTTCTTCGATCTTTCCTTTGTGCAGAAAGATCACATGGTCCGATACATCGGCGGCAAGCTTCATGTCATGGGTGACAAGGATCATCGTGCGCCCCTCTTCGGCAAGCGCCTTGATGACCTTGACCACTTCCTGTTCCAGTTCAGGGTCCAGGGCCGAGGTCGGTTCATCGAACAGCAGCGCGCGCGGCTCCATGCAAAGCGCGCGGGCAATGGCCGCCCGCTGTTGCTGGCCGCCTGAAAGTTGGGCAGGCCAAGCGTCGCATTTCTCGACGATGCCCACCTTTGCCAGATAGGCGCGGGCCTTTTCCTCTACCTCTTTCGGATCGCGCTTCAGCACCGTGACCGGGGCCTCCATCACATTCTGAAGAATGGTCAGGTGGGACCACAGATTGAACTGCTGGAACACCATGGAAAGGTTCGTGCGCATCCGCATGACCTGCGCCTTGTCGGCGGGATGGCGGCTCGACCCGTGACCTTTCCAGCGGACGGCCTCGCCTTCGAACTCGATCTCGCCGTCCTGGCTTTCCTCCAGCATGTTGCAGCAGCGCAGCAGGGTTGATTTGCCTGAACCCGAAGATCCGATCAGCGAAATCACATGCCCACGCGGCGCGACAAGATCCACACCCTTGAGCACTTCAAGCTGACCATAGCTCTTGTGCAGGTTGCGAATGCGGATGACGGGCGTATCGGGGCTGTGATCTGTCACTTTGCTCGGTGCGCTGGTGAATGTGGTGGTGGAGTAAGGCGCATCATTCGGGGCAATGCAACGGCCATTCGGCACAACTTCCGCCGGGTCGCTGCCGATTTGATCAGTTTTCCTGCGCGATCTGTTCAGGCGATGGCGGGATGGGCACCGCAAGATAGGCCGATGCCGGAATCTGCACGATCCCGCGCAGACGCAGCCTTGCCCGATCTGCCGGGGTCAGCGCGGCAATCGCCTCGGCCACCGCCGCGCGGATGGCCTCGGCGTCGCGCCCCTTCGCGGTGATGTAGGGCAGGGCGGGGGTGGGATCTGTTGCCCCGATCACCTTGACGCGCGACATGTCTTCAAACTCGCACATGAGCGACCAGGTCAGCGCATCAATCGCCGCCAGTTCTGCCCGCCCCTCTGCTACGGCATGGGCCGAGGCGCGATGCGATCCGGTCTCCACCCCTGGACGCAGCCGGATGCCGGTTGCTGTGGCATGGTTGATCGGTGCCGCCCATCCCGATTGCGACAACCCGTCATTATAGGCCAGCGCCGCGCCTGCAAACTCAGCAAAGCGGCCGCGCGGATCGTCCGCCCGTGCGATCAGGATGGACCGGTAGTATCCGGGCGCGCAGCCGTCATTGCCGAAATCCGGCGTACCGACCAGCTCCACCCGGCCATGCAGCCGCGCCCGATAGGGAAAGCCGCAAGTCTGCGACAGGATCAGATCGGCGCTCTCCCATTGCGGCATCAGCACGGCATCCCCCCGGCGCAATGCCTCGGGCGCGGCGATCCCGCGCGCCGCCAGACCGTCGCGGATCAGCGCCCAATAGCGATCCGTCTCTGTTTGAAGTTCGGGGCGGTCATACATCGGCAGCGAGGCGAAGGGTCCGCTGATTGGGTGCAAAGTCATCGTCTTCCTGTTCTGGTTCATAGCCATGCAGCGTGCATGGTCAAAGGGCCTGTGGTCAGTTCACCCCAAGTGATCCTGCGCCGCGCCCAGATAGGTTTTAATGGCCAGCGTGATCGTCTGGTCGATGCTGACCGAACGGTCGCCGTAAATCTGCTGGCGGATGCCGTGGTAGAATATCGCGCCGTGCATCTGCCAGACCAGATCATGTGTCCCCGTCTGCTGCGCCGCAGGTGCGGGCTGACCAAAGGCGATGCAGGTTTCGGCCCAGATCGGGCCAAGCAGCGCGCTTTCCACCCGCTGGAGGTAGCGCGCGTTCAGATCAAGGCCCTTCAGCCCGGCAAAGAAGAATATCCGCAGCCAGTTCCGGTCAAACACCACCGAGGTGTAGCTCTGATAAAAACGGTGCAGCCGCGTCTCGATCGGAAGCTGCCGGTCACGGATCGTGTCCTCCCAGCCGCTTTGCCAGCGGTCAAGGTAGACGGCGCGATACACCTCATTCACCAGATCGTCTTTGGACGGGAAATAGCGATAGAGCAGCGGTTGCGTGATCCCCATCCGCTTTGCCAGCCCGCGCGTGCCGCCATCAAAGCCTTCATCGGCGAAATACAGGATGGCCTCGGCCAGCACTTCCTGCTTGCGCGCGGCGGGCGATAGGCGGGTGCGGCGGGCAAGCGGGGGTAGGGCGGTCGGGCTGTCTGGCTGCGTTTCGGGCTCTGTCACGTTCCATCACCTGTCCGCCCGGGGGCGTTGTCTCTTGCGTTGCGTGCTGACGGCGTTTTCTTTATCGTGCGATAAATAACAACGCGGCAGCGCCGCAAGAATAGCGGGAGGAGTGAGGATGGCAATGAAGGTCAATCGCGCCAAGATCTATGAGGCGGCGCAGGAACTGTCGAACTGGGGTCGCTGGGGGCCGGAGGATCAGATCGGAACCCTGAACCTAGTCACGCCCGAAGATGTGGCCGCCGCGGCAAAGCTGATCAAGCGCGGCAAGACATTCGCGCTGGGTCTGCCGTTGGATGAAAAGATCCAGTCGGGGTTGTTCGGGGGGCGCTGGAACCCGCTGCACCAGATGCTGGCGACCGGCACGGATGCGGTGGCGGGCGTGCAAGATGGGGATGGCAAGGCCTATCTGCGCTATGCCGATGATGCCATCAATCTGCCGATGCAGTGTTCAACGCAGTGGGACGCGCTGGCGCATATCTTTCTCGATGACAAGATGTGGAACGGCTACCCGGCCACGCTGGTCGACGTGCAGGGGGCCAAGAAGAACGGCATCGAACACACCCGCGACAAGATGGTGGGGCGCGGCGTCCTGCTGGATGTGGCGCGGTGGAAGGGGGTCGATTCCCTGCCCGACGGCTATCCGATCACCAACGCCGATCTTGATGCCACGGCGGCGGCACAGGGGGTGGACATCCGGCGCGGCGATTTCGTGATCGTGCGCACCGGCCATCAGGAGCGTTGCCTCGCCAAAGGTGACTGGACCGGCTATGCGGGCGGCGATGCGCCGGGCCTTGCCTTCGAGACGGCCTACTGGATCCGCCAGCACGACATCGCGGCGATCTGCGCCGATACCTGGGGTTGCGAAGTGCGTCCGAATGAAACGGATGAGGCGAACCAGCCTTGGCATTGGGTGGTGATCCCGGCCATCGGGATCACCATGGGCGAAATCTTTTTCGTCAAGGAACTGGCCGAGGATTGCGCGGCGGATGGGGTTTACGAATTCTTCTTCTGCGCGCCGCCGATGAACGTGCCGGGGGGATGCGGGTCGCCCATCAACCCGCAGGCCATCAAGTAACGGGATAATCCGGGGCGGCGGGAACAACCGCCGTCTCGGCCATAATGCGGGCAAGGTTGGGGTTGTTGCGGCCGTCTTGGTTGCTGCCCTCATCCGGCCCTGCAAAGATATAGCGGCCCAGACGTTGCGCCGTCGCATGGGCCAGTGCGGCGGCGGCGTGGCGTTCGGTGCTATAGGCTGCCAGCGCCTGCGTCACCGTTCCTGCCGTCAGGTGCCGCGCCAACGCCTCGGCATCAGCGGCGGCCTTGGTCACCCCCATGCCGACATGGGGCCGCGCGACACAGGCGGCATCCCCGGCAAGGGCCACGCGTCCGGCGGCAAAGACGGGCGAGAGATGGTCGTAGATCGGGGTGAAGAAGGGCCGCTCGGACCGAGCGAGAACCTCAAGGAACGGTTTGGCAAGATGGTTGCGGGCAAAACCCTGCATCCGGTCCAGCACATCATCACGCACCAGTGGCGGCGGGATGGTGACAGGGTGATGAATGCCCTTGGCATCGGTCAGCATGTCGGCCAGTTCGCCCGCCTCAACCGGGGCATACCAGACAAAGTTGTATCGCCGGTGTCCCGGCCGCAGGTCATTGCCGGGCCCTGCAATCGGATACCCAAGGATCTGCGTGCCCTGCGGCAGGAAAAACCCGAAACTGTCGAACACCTGATCGCGAAGGTCGGGATGCAGGTCCGCTTCACGGGCCAGACAGCGCCAGACGACATAGCCGGAATAGACGGGCTGCACCTCTGGCTGCATCTGTCCGCGCAGGGCAGAGCGGAAGCCATCCGCCCCGATCAGCACGTCAGCCTCGAACTGGCTGCCATCTTCGCAGGTCAGCTTGACGCTGTCGCCATGGTCATCATAGCGCGCCACCGCCTTGTCGAGGCGATAGCCACCATCCGGCACCAATGCGCGCAACAGGGAATGAACGCGGTCCCATGAGGTGACGATCTGCGGCAAGGGCAGGGTGGCGACGCGATCACCTGCCAAATCAAAGGCCGCCCGATCCTGCACCTGCACGCCCAACTCGGTGATTGGCGCCCCGGCGCGGGCAATCAGATCCAGCAGCAGGTCATGGGTGACGATCCCCGCGCCGCGCCCCGACAATTCGCTGCGCGACCGTTCCAGAACAACCGTGTCCCACCCGGCCTTGCGCAGAAAGGCGGCGCAGAACAGCCCGCCGATGGAACCGCCACAGATGACCGCACGCCGAGACATCCAGACTTCCTTGCCAGATTTCGTTATTTATCATATTATAAATAAGAACACCAAAACGCAACGGAGAGCTGCAATGTCCGCCCATGCTGATCCCCAAGCGCCGCACTGGTCGCCCGCGTTGGTGGCCGAGGCGGCTGGCGCGCGCGACAACGGCCGTGTCGGTTCGCGTCTGGTGGATGAAACATCCGAATACCGCATCTGGCTGATCGAGATCGCGCCGGGGGATCGGATGCCGTTTCATACCCATGTGCTGAACTATTTCTGGGTGGCCACCTCCCACGGGCGGGCGCGGTCGCGCAATCCCGATGGCCGTGTGGTCGAGATGGACTATGCCCCCGGCGATACCAGGCACATGCATTTTGCGGCGGGCCAGTTCATGACGCATGATCTGGAAAACATCGGCAACACCGTCCTGACCTTTACCACAGTCGAGAACAAGCTGAGCCCGAACCGCCCCCTGCCGCTGGATTAAGCGCGGGTCAGGCCGTGGAAGGCGCCGCTTTGAAACACCAGCGGCGCACGATCGGCGCGGCGCAGGCTGACAACCTCGCCAAGCATGATCTCATGGTCGCCGCCCGGATAGCGGGCCACTGTCCGGCATTCGATATGGGCCAGCGCGCCCACGATCAGGGGCAGGCCCAGCGTGCCTTGCGCGGTCGGTATGCCTGCGAACTTGTCCTCCGAGGGCCGTGCGAATTGCAGGGCGATATCCTTCTGATCGGCGGCAAGCACGTTCACGGCGAAATGGTCATGCCGCCTGAATTCGGCCAGACTGGGCGCCTTGAGCGCCAAGCTCCACAAGATCAGCGGCGGGTCAAGCGAGACGGTGTTGAAAGAACTCGCCGTCACGCCCAGCCGAAAGCCATCGGCGGTGCCAAGGGTCATCACCGTGACGCCCGTGGCAAAGGCCCCCATCACATCGCGATAGCTGGCCGGATCGCAGGGGCGCAGATCGCCGGCCATGCCATCGGCAACAAAGGAATTGGGGATGTTCATGCGCGACCCGCCCTGATGTTTGACACAGCAAAAATAGGCGTGGCGGGCAATCACAGGAAACAATAATATCTGTCTATAGATATCATTCAGGGTGATACCCGTGAACTTTCGCCAATTGTCGACCTTTGTGGGCATCTTTGAGGAGGGGTCGTTCAACCGCGCCGCCACGCGCCTGAACGCCACGCAATCTGGCCTGTCGATGCAGATCAAGCAGTTGGAAGAAACGCTGGGCACCACGCTGTTTGACCGCTCCGCCCGGGGGGTAACCCCCACGCATGCCGGACAGCGCCTGTACGACACCGCCGTTGATATCCTGCGCCGTCTGGAAGGGGCCGAGGCAGAATTGCGCAACCTGTCCGGCACGATAAGCGGGCCGGTCCGGATCGGCCTGATGCCCACCTTCACGCGCGGCGTGTTGGCCCCGACGCTCAGCCGCTTTCTAGCCGATCATCCAAATGTCGATGTGACGGTGGTCGAGGCTTATTCCGCCGCGCTGATGGATCGTCTGGCCGAAGGTGAGGCGGATTTCGTCGTGGTGCCGCAGGATGGTGGGCGCACGGGGATGCGCAGCCGCCGCCTGGGCACGGATCGCGAATTTCTGGTCTGCCGCCCCGGCGGACCGATCCCGCATCTGACGCCCGTGAGGCTGGCTGATGTCACACCCCTGCGGCTGGTCCTGCCCGCCAAGGGCAATGTGCGCCGGGACCGGCTGGATGATTTTATTGCCTCAAACGGGTTGACGGTCGGCAAGATCATCGACATGGACGCGATGTTTGCCACGCTGGAACTGGTGGCAACGTCCGATTACGCCACAGTGCTGCCCGCCACCATATGCCGCAAGGATATCGACGGACGTGATCGTTGGCTGCATCCCCTGACCGGGCCTGAACTGACGGTCAGCTATGTGGTGGTTGAACCTGCCCGCAAAGCGATGAGCCCGGCAGCCGCCGCCTTCCTGCGTTATCTGGAAGAGGAATATCGCCGCGCCGACGCGGAATGGACGTCCTTGATCGGGCCATCCGAGGCCAATCGAAAAATCTGATAGCAGCCATCATATATTATCGTTTCCGCTGAAGTCTGCCGCGGCCTAGCTTGACCCCCACACCGCAGTGGAGACCGTCGATGCAGCTTGGCTTTTTCACCATGCCGATCCACCCGCTGACCAAGGATTGGCGTCAGTGTCTGCGTGAGGATCAGGAAGCCTTCCTTCTGGCCGATGAGTTGGGCTTCACCGAAGGCTATGTCGGCGAGCATGTCACCGATCTGGCGGAAAACATCACCTCCTGCGCCCTGTTCATCGCGACGCTGGCGGGGCGGGTGAAGAATATCCGCATGGGTACCGGCACGGTGAACCTGCCCAACAGCCATCCTGCCCATGTGGCAGGGCAGTTGGCGATGCTGGATCATCTGCTGGACGGTAAGTTTAACTTCGGGATCAGCCCGGGCGGCCTGCTGTCGGATGCCGAGATTTTCGGCAACCTCGACAATGACCGCAACGCCATGTTCCTTGAAGCCATCGACATGGTGCTGGCGCTGTGGACGCAGGAAGCGCCCTATAACCTTAAGGGCAAATACTGGAACATCTCGACCGAGCGGACGCTGATGGGCGAGATCGGGCAGGGCAAGATCGGCAAGCCCTTGCAGCGCCCGCATCCGCCCATCGTGGTGACGGCCGTTGCGCCGTTTTCCAAGGGGGTGACGGCGGCGGCAGCGCGTGGGTGGGACCCGATCTCGGCCAACTTCCTGATGCCGAAATGGGTGGCCACGCATCGCGACAGCTATGCTACGGGCTGCGCCGAAGGCGGGCGGGCGGTGGATTTTGGCAACTGGCGCGTGGCGAAAAGCATCTTCGTCGCCGATGACCTGAACACCGCGCGGGAATACGCGCTTGGGGCCGGGTCGCCCTATGTGCATTACTACAAATCGCTGGTGACCAAGCTGAAGAAGAACGGGCGGTCCAACCTGTTCAAAGATGATCCGAACATGTCGGATGACGATGTGACGCTGGATTACGTGCTGGACCGTCTGGTGATTTGGGGCACGCCCGACAAAGTAGCCGATGAACTGCTGGCCTTCCGCGATCAGGTCGGCCCCTTCGGCACGCTGCTTTACGCCGGGCATGACTGGACGGATGTGGCGCTGGCGCGGCGGTCCAAGGTGCTGCTGGCGGAAAAGGTGCTGCCCATGGTGAACTCGGCTGTGGCAGAGGCTGCGGAATGACGCGGATCGCGGTTCCGGTGGCCGGGGCCACGCTGTCCGCGCAGGTGGATGGATCGGCGGGCAAGCCTTGGCTTTTGCTGTCAAACTCGCTGGCGGCCGATCTGACCATGTGGGACGACCAGATGGAGGTGCTGACGCGCAGCCACCGGGTGGTGCGCTATGACACGCGCGGGCATGGGCAAAGCACGGCGTCGGACGGGGCCTATGACTTTGATCTGCTGGTCGCCGATATGCTGGCGGTGCTGGATCATGTGGGCGCAGAACAGGCAGATGTGATCGGGCTGTCTCTGGGCGGGATGACGGCGCTGGGTTTGGGCCTCGCGCATCCGGGCCGGGTGCGGCGGATGGTGGTCTGCGATGCGCGGGCCGACAATCCGCCCCCTTTCGTGCAAGGCTGGATCGACCGGATTGCCGTGGTGCAGGCGAATGGCACCGCCGCACTGGTGGATGGCACCTTGGCGCGCTGGTTCACGCCCGCCTGTTCCGAAGAGCCCAAGGCGCGGGCGGCGGCGATGATCCGCGCCACGTCGGCTGCGGGATACATTGGCTGCGCCAAGGCCCTGATGGGGCTGGATTACCTGCGCCATCTGGGATCGATGCAGCCGCCGGTGCAGTATCTGGTCGGGGCCGAGGATATGGGCGCGCCGAAAGAGGCGATGGCGGCGATGGCGGCGGCCACGCCGGGGGCCGGGCTGATCATTCTGGAAGGCCTCGCACATATTCCCAACATGGAAGACCCCGAGGCGTTTCACGCCGCCCTTGCCGATTGGCTGGAGGCCAGCGCATGACCCTGCCGCGCGTGGGCCTGATCGGGTTGGGCATCATGGGGATGGCCTATGCCACCAACCTGCGCCGCGCCGGGGCCACGGTTCTGGGCTTTGATCCTGTGCTTGCGGCGCGGGAGGCGCTGGACGGCCTTGGTGGGTGCGGCTGCGCCACGGCGGCCGAGGTGGCGCAGGGGGCGGATGTGATCCTGATGGCGCTGCCATCGGTCAAGGCGCTGGAGGCGGTGGTGGCCGAGATGCGGCCCCACCTGCGCGTGGGCATGGTGATTGCCGAGATGGGCACCTTGCCGCTGGAGGCGAAAGAGGCCGCGCGGGCGTCCTGCGCCGAGGTGGGCGTGGCGCTGCTCGATTGCCCGGTTTCGGGCACAGGGGCGCAGGCGGCGACGGGCGATCTGGTGGTGTTTGCCAGTGGCGAGGCGGCGGATGTGGCGGTGCTGCACCCGGTATTCGCGGCGCTGGCGCGGGATATCCGGCATGTCGGACCGTTCGGCGCCGGCATGAAGCTGAAGCTGGTGGCGAACCTGTTGGTGACGATCCACAACCTTGCCACTGCCGAGGCGCTGCTGCTGGCGGAAAAGTCGGGGCTTGATCTTGGCATGGTCTATGATGCGATCCGGTCGGGTGCCGGGAATTCGCGCATGTTCGAAGTGCGCGGCCCGCTGATGATCGACGGCCGCTATGAGCCCGCGACGATGAAGATGGATGTCTACCAAAAAGACCTCGCGCTGATCATGGATCACGCGCGCGACGTGGCCTGTCCGGTTCCGTTGATGGCGGCAAGTCTGCCCTTCTATTCGGCGGCCCTGGCGCAGGGTCGGCACAAAGAAGACACGGCGGCGCTCTTCGCAGTGCTGCAACAAATGGCCCCCGGACCGGAGGAGACGCCATGAGCGTGACATTGGCTGAGGCGGAAGTGATCGCAGACGGCACACTGAGCGCCGGACAGCGCAGGGGCGCGCAGCCGCTGACCGTGGTCGTGCTGGATGCAGGCGGCCATGTCGTGGTGATGAAACGGTCCGACAACAGCGGGATTTTGCGCTGTGAGATTGCGCATGGCAAAGCCTATGGCGCGCTTGGCATGGGGTTGCCCAGCCGGACACTCTTTGCCCGCGCGCAGGACAACCCCAATTTCTTTACCGCGCTGGCGGCGGCGTCGGGTGGGCGGATGGTGCCCAATCCGGGCGGCGTGCTGCTGCGGGATACGGCGGGGCGTATCATCGGCGCGGTGGGCGTCAGCGGTGATACCGGCGATATGGACGAGCTTTGTGCCATGGAAGGCATCGGTCTGGCTGGCCTGACCGGCGATTGCGGCAAACCATGACCGGGATGCTGGCGGGGCGGCATGCGGTGGTGACGGGGGCGGGGCGTGGCCTGGGCCGGGCCATTGCGCTTGCACTGGTGGCTGCGGGTGCGCGGGTGACGGCCGTGGCGCGCACGCGGGCCGATCTCGACACACTGGCCGCCGAGGCACCGGGGCAGATCACCGCGATGGTGGGGGACGTGCAGGATGCGGCGCTGCATGATGCCATCGCGGCGATGACGGATCTGGATATTCTGGTGAACAACGCAGGCGGCAACCGGCCGATGCTTATGGTCGATGTGGATGATGCAACGCTGGACCACCTGATCGCGCTCAACATACGGTCGGCGTATAAAGTGGCGCAGGCGGGCGCTCGGGCGATGGTGCGCGCGCGGCGCGGCGTCATCATCAACATGTCATCGCAGATGGGGCATGTGGGTGCGGCCAAGCGCACGGTTTACTGCATGTCCAAACATGCAATCGAAGGCCTGACAAAGGCGATGGCCGTGGAATTGGCGCCATCGGGGGTGCGGGTGGTGTCGGTGGCGCCGACCTTTGTGCTGACGCCGATGACCGAACCAATGTTCGCCGACGCCGCCTTTCGCGACAGCGTTCTGGACATGATCCCAATGCGCGAGCTGGCCCGGCCCGAAGATGTGGCAGCGGGTGTGGTGTTTCTGGCGTCAGATGGGGCGCGGATGATCACGGGCGACAGCCTGCGGATCGATGGCGGCTGGACCGCGCGATAAGAGGGAGACAGGGCCATGCCATGCCATCTGAAAACAGCGATGCGCGCCGAAGTGCGGGCCGAGGCCGATGCCGCCGTGCGCCGCACGGTCGAAGAGACGCTCGCCCGCATAGGGGCCGAGGGCGATGCTGCCGTGCGCGCCCTGTCAAAGCAGTTCGATGGCTGGGAGCCTGCGCAGTTCCGCCTGTCAGAGGTGGAGATTGAAAAGGCCATATCGCAAGTGTCGCGCCGTGATCTGGAGGATATCCGTTTCGCGCAGGAACAGGTCGGCAACTTCGCCCGCCATCAGCGCGCCGCCTTGCAGGATATCGAGGTGGAAACCATGCCCGGCGTGGTGCTGGGGCATCGCAATATCCCGGTGAATTCGGTGGGCTGCTATGTGCCGGGGGGCAAGTATCCCATGGTCGCCTCGGCCCATATGTCGGTGGTGACGGCCAAGGTTGCGGGAGTGAAGCGAGTCATCGCCTCGGCCCCGCCGTTCCATGGGGCACCGCATCCGGCGATTGTGGCAGCGATGCATATGGCGGGCGCGGACGAGATCTACGTGCTGGGCGGAATGCAGGCGGTGGGGGCCATGGCGCTGGGCACGGAAAGCATTGCGCCCGTCGATATGCTGGTGGGGCCGGGCAATGCCTTTGTGGCCGAAGCCAAACGGCAGCTGTATGGGCGGGTGGGGATTGATTTGTTCGCTGGGCCCACGGAAACGCTGGTGATCGCGGATGACAGCGTGGATGCAGAACTTTGCGCCACCGATCTGCTGGGGCAGGCCGAGCATGGGCCGACCAGCCCCGCAGTGCTGCTTACGACATCCGAGGCGCTGGCGCGTGCCACGATGGCCGAGGTGGAGCGGCTGTTGGCCATCCTGCCGACGGCTGGGATCGCCGCGCAAGCCTGGAAGGATTACGGCGAGGTCATTGTCTGCGACAGTCTTGATGAGATGGTGGCGGAAGCTGACCGCATCGCTTCGGAACATGTGCAGGTCATGACGCGCGACCCGGATTACTTCCTGAACCACATGACGAATTACGGTGCGCTGTTTCTGGGCCCGCGTACGAATGTGGCCTATGGCGACAAGGTGATCGGCACGAACCACACGCTGCCGACGCGGGGGGCTGCGCGCTATACCGGCGGGCTGTGGGTGGGCAAGTTCCTGAAGACCTGCACCTATCAGCGCGTCTTGACGGATGAGGCCAGCGCCAAGGTGGGCGAGGCCTGTTCGCGCCTGTGCATGCTGGAAGGATTTGTCGGCCATGCCGAACAGGCCAATGTGCGTGTCCGCCGCTATGGCGGGCGCAACGTGGCCTATGGCACGGCGGCGGAATGAAGGGGACAGGACCATGTTGAACGCAGCAGTCATTGGCCTTGGCTGGTGGGGCAAGACCATCACCGATCGGATGCAGGCATCGACCGAGATGCGCATCACCCGGGCGGTGGATCTGTTCCCGGAAAAGCAGGGGGAATACACTGCGAAATACGGCGTGCCGGTGACGGGCGACTACGCCGCGGTGCTGGCCGATCCGGATGTGCATGCCGTGATCCTGACCACGCCCAACAGCCTGCACACGCAGCAGATCGCGGCGGCGGCTCATGCGGGCAAGCATGTGTTTTGCGAAAAGCCGCTCGCGCTGAACGTGGCCGAGGCGCGGGCGTCTGTGGAGCTGTGTCAGGAAAAGCAAGTCGTGCTGGGCATGGGGCATGAGCGGCGGTTTGAACTGGCGATGCTGGAAGTGGAACGCATGGTCCGCGCCGGTGAGTTGGGCGAGATCATGCATGCGGAAGGCAACTTCAGCCATGACAAGCTGATCAACGTGCCGGTCACCGATTGGCGGCGCAGCGCCACCGAAAGCCCGGCGGCGGGCTATACGGCGATGGGGATTCACCTGTCGGATGCTTTTGTGAACCTGTTTGGCCCGGCTTCGGAAGTGCAGGCGATGACGGCCAAGCGCGTGCTGCCTGGCGACAATGGCGATGTGGTCTCGGCCTTGATCCGGTTCCATTCTGGCCCGACAGCCTATCTGAACGCGGTGCTCTACACACCGCTTTACCTCCGCTTTACCGTGTTTGGCACCAAGGCCTGGGCCGAATACCGCAACGAAACCCATCCGGATACGCCCGGCCCATCGACCCTGACGGTGCAGGTCACCGGGCAACCGCCGCGCGTGATCACCTATGACTGGACGGATTCCGTGCGCGCCAATCTGGACCTGTTCGCGCAAGCCGCGCAGGGCAAGGCAACCTATAGCTTCACGCCCGAACAACTGGTCGGGAATATCGCGATCCTTGAGGCGATCGTCGCCTCGGCGGCAGGGGGCGGCACGATCCGTCTGGCAAAAGACAGCTAGGGCGATGAAAGCAGCCTTGACGCAGGCATCTGCACAAATCATGCTTCTTGAAATATCAGAGAGGTGTGAATCATTGAGCCTAGTTCGAAACAGGGTCTTTGAAATGGTTCGGGGTGAAATCCTGTCCTGCCAACTTCGACCGGGCGAGGAATTGCGCGAAAACGAACTGGCGCGGCGCTACGGCGTGTCCAAATCGCCGGTGCGCGACGCGATGCAGAAACTGGAATTCGAAGGCCTGATCGAGATCGAGCCGCGGCGGGGCCACAGGGTCAAACCGATTTCAGTGGCGGATGCGGATGATATCCTGGAACTGCGCGCCATTCTGGAAACGGGCGT
Source organism: Fuscovulum sp. (assembly GCA_035192965.1). Lineage (NCBI taxonomy): Bacteria > Pseudomonadati > Pseudomonadota > Alphaproteobacteria > Rhodobacterales > Paracoccaceae > Fuscovulum > Fuscovulum sp. The sequence continues at coordinate 1,487,635 of CP136571.1, forward strand.
GGTGCGGTTGCTGGCGGATAAGGCGACGGATGCGCAACTGGCGAGTCTGGATGCCTTTCGCACCACAGATTTGACGTCTATTTCTGCGTTTGCAGCCTATAATCGCTCGTTCCACTATGGTCTGGCAGATATGACCGGCAACCGGCGGCTGGCCGAGGAAACCCGCCGCCTGATGGAGGTCTATGATCGCCTCTGTCTTGTGTCCCTGTCGACCCTGCGGCGCGAGGATGCCCTTGCGGACCCGTTGGCCGACCATAACGAGATCATCGATGCCCTGCAGGCGCGCAATGGCGCTGCGGCGGCGCGGATGGTGACGCGGCATGTCGGAAAATCGCGCGGCTCCATAATGCGTGGGCTCGGTCAGCGGCCAATTGTGGATTGAACGGGGGTTGCGTTTTTTATTGCCTGAATCTCTGATATATCAGGCAAGGTCGAAACAAAGCAGCGTGGCATATCGGCTGGCTGTGTCGGGAGGAACCGGGGAGTGAACACGATGCAGCCTTTGGGAAGAATGGACGCGATGGCGCAAAGCAGAACCGTGATCGAAGGACGGGGTGTCGGAAAGTCGTTCGGCGGCGGCAGCGTGATCGCGCTGGAAGGGGCCAGCTTCTCGATTCAGGCCGGATCCTTCGTGTCGCTTGTGGGGCCTTCGGGTTGCGGAAAATCCACTTTGTTGCGTCTGATCGCGGGCCTGATCGACCGCACATCCGGGCAATTGACCGTGCATGGCCGGGATGTGGCCGGCCCGCATACCGATGTCGGCATGATGTTTCAACGCGCCACCCTTCTTGAATGGCGCACGGCGATTGAAAACGTGCTGCTTCCTGTCGAAATCCAGCGGTCTGTCACGGCGGCGGACAAGGCCCGCGCGGCCGAATTGCTTGCCATGGTCGGGCTGAAGGATTTCGCCTTTTCCTTTCCCAGCCAGTTGTCGGGCGGCATGCAACAGCGCGTTGCGCTGGCGCGGCTGTTACAGACGGGTGTGGATATCCTGTTGCTGGACGAACCCTTTGGCGCGCTGGATGAATTCACGCGCGAACGGTTGAACATCGAATTGATGCGCATCGTGGGCGAGGTGGGGGCCACGACGCTGTTCGTGACCCACAACATCCTCGAGGCGATCTTTCTGGCGGATGAGGTGATGGTGATGACGCCGCGCCCCGGCCGTTTGGCGCGCATGGTGCACGTGCCCTTTGCCCGGCCCCGCACGCCCGAACTGACCCTGACACCCGAATTCAATGCGCTGGTGGCCGAAGTGCGCGATATTCTGGGAACACATTGATGGCAGAGATGACAGCCATCCCCGCGACAGGCGCAACCAGCCTTCGGCAACGCCGATTGTTCACCCATCTGGGCATCTTCCTGACACTGATCCTGTTGTGGGAACTGGGCGCGCAGATGGGTTGGCTGGACCCGCTGTTCTTTCCCGCACCCAGCGCGATCCTCACTTCGGTCTGGCGGATTTATGTCAGCCAAGGGAACATCTGGTATCACCTCTACGTCTCGCTCGGTTTGGTGCTGGCAGGTTTTACTGCAGGATCACTTCTTGGCATCGGGCTGGGCGCGGTGGTGGGCATGAACGCCGTGGTGCGGCGGTTCCTGCAACCTTACGTGATCGTGCTGGAAGCCACCCCCCGCATCGCGGTGGCACCGCTGCTTATTGCGGCGCTGGGCTTTGGCGTGACGTCAAAAATCGCCATCATCATGCTGGTCTGCTTCTTCGCGCCCTTCATCAACACGCTGTCAGGGGTGATCAACGTCGACCGCGACCGGATGGAACTGATGCGGTCTCTGGGCGCCTCCAAGATGCAGGTTCTGCGCAAGTTGGTGCTGCCCGAAGCCGTGCCGGTGATCATGGCAGGCGAACGGCTGGCGCTGACATCGGCGCTGTCCGGCGTGCTGGTGGCGGAATTCATCCAGCGCGATCAGGGGATCGGCACCCTGATCCTGACCTATACGCGCAACCTGAACATGGCCTCGGCCTTTGCCTGCATCCTGACCCTGACGCTGATCGGGTTCCTGATCTTCAAGGGCATGGAAATGCTCGATCACCACATCGCCTATTGGAAGAACGAGGCCGGTCTGCGCCGCGTGGGCGCCAAGCGCGCCCGCGCCTGGGCCATGTCACAGAAAGGGAATGCCCATGCGTGAACCAGAGGCATGGCTTTACTGGCTGTTCCGCATCCTGCCGCATCTGATGCTCTTCGCGGCGCTAATCGTTCTGTGGGAATGGGCCGTCGCATCCGGGACGATCGACACGATCATGGTGCCGCGCCCCAGCGCCATTCTGGGGGCCATCGTCGAACTGTATGTGACCAAAGGCACGATCTACGAACACTTCTTCATCACCCTGGCCGAGGCCGTCTTCGGCTTTCTGATCGGGGCGGGTGTGGCGATTGCGCTTGCTGTGTCGTCATCGCTTTCCGAGGGTTTTGAACGCTATGTCTCGCCCTATGCGGTGGTGCTGAACGTGACACCGGGGATCGCGCTGACACCCATCATCATCGCATGGTTCGGCTATGGCATGGGATCAAAGATCGCCCTTGCTGCCGTGATCTGCTTTTTCCCGATTTTCGTGAACACGCTGACCGGCCTACGCCAGACCGATGCCGACCGGGAAGAACTGTTCCGCTCTTTCGGCGCGACCCGCCGGCAGGTCTTTCTGCAATTGCGGGTGCCTGCTGCGCTGCCGCTGATGTTTGCCGGGCTGAAGATCGGGCTGACCACGGCGCTGATCGGCGCGGTCGTGGCCGAATTCGCGCAGGCCACCGCAGGCGTGGGCGTCCTGATGGCCCGCTTCTCCTTTTCTCTGGATATGGCGTCGTCGCTTGCCACGCTGCTGAGCATGACGCTGATCGGGCTGCTGCTGTTCTACACGATGGAATTCCTGGACGACCGGATCGTGTTCTGGCGTCGGGAAGCGCGCTTGTCGGCGGTGTCGCGCGCCCGCGCCCGGGCCTGGAAATCGGACGCGGAAAAGTAAGGGGCGAAAACAAGTCACGAAAAATCAACAAAAATTCTGGGAGGAACGACCAATGACGATCTTCAAGACCTTGATGCTGAGCACCGCGCTGGCGGTGGTAACGGTGCCCGCAGTCGCGCAAGAGTTGACCCCGGTCAACATGATCAACCCGCTGCCGCGGTCGACCAACTTCTTTCCGCTCGTCGTGGCCGAGGCGCTTGGCTACTTCGCCGAAGAAGGGGTGGAGGTGAACCTGCTGCCGTCCGACACCTCGATCCCCTATGTCGCCTTCGTGCAAAACGGGCAGGCCGATCTGGCCATGCTGGACCCGGTCGAAACGATCAACGCGCGGCTGGCCGGTGCCAATATCAACACCGTCTATGAAGTGATGCAGAACGCGCCCGAAGCCATCGGTGTTCTGGATACCAGCGAATATGACTCGGTTGACGATCTTGCCGGCACCACTGTTGGTCTTGTCTCTGACCGTGACCGCGCCTTCCTTCAGGCCTCGCTCGATGTGGTGGGCAAGTCGATTGATGATGTGGAAACCGTGGTGCTGGGTGAAAGCGGTCCGACGCTCGCCGCCGCGATCCGCGATGGTCAGGTCTCGGCCATTTCCGGCGCGGCCCCGGACTGGATCTCGCTCAACGCCAATGGGATCAACGTCCGCCTGATCACGCCGCCCGAAATGCTGGCTAGCCCGGCGAACACCTTCGCCGTGAATGCCGACACCATCGAAGAGAAGCGTGACGCCATCGAAGGTTTCCTCAAGGCCTGGTCCAAGGGGATGTATGTGGCTTCCGTGAACCCGGAAATGGTGGCGCAGGCGCTGCGCAAGGGCGTGCCGGCCGAATGGGAAAACGAGGCGGCAGGTCAACTGTTCCTCGATATGTCCATCGGCATGAACGTATCGACGACCGAGCGTCTGGGTGATCTGCAATCCGACGTCTGGACCGCGCTTCAGCCGCGTCTCGTCTCGTCAGGTGCTGTGCCGGAACCGGTGGATGTGACCACCTTCCTCAACGACACCTACATCGCCGCCGCCAATGATTTCGACCGCGCCGAGGTCGAGGCCGAGGCAGCAGCCTGGCTTGAAGCCAACAAGTAACCCTGCGCGGGCAGTCCCCATCGGGGCTGCCCGTCACCCATCCTGATCTTCACCACGGAATTGCGCCTTCAGGCGGTCCGATTGGCATTACTCCGACCCTCAAAAGGACTGTTCCATGTCTCATAGCACGATAGATACGGCCGATCGCGGCGATTACGTAAACCGGTACGGGCCGACCGCTGCCCGCCAGCGGCCCGACGGCGCAAAGCGTTTGAAAACGCCCACGGTGGATATTCACGCACACGTCGCCGTCCCCGAGGCCGCCGCTTATATCGCCCCGCATCTGGTGATGACCGATATCGCCATGGTCCGGCATTCCAATGCGGAAACCAAATCGATCAACATGACCCAAGACGCCGACCGCAAGGTTGCCATGGTCGATATGGATGACCGCCTGGCCGTGCTGGATGCGATGGGGATTGATTTTCAGGTCGTCGCCCCGCCGCCTTTCCAATGCTATTACTCCGTCCCGGTCGAACATGCCGTCAAGGCCAGCCGCATGGTGAACGAAGGGATTGCAGGCTTTGTCGCCAAGCGCCCGGATCGCTTTGCCGGGCTTGGCACCGTGGCCATGCAGGACGCAGCCGAGGCGGTGAAAGAACTTGAATACTGCATGAACACGCTGGGGTTCAAAGGCGTGGAGGTGCTGACGAACGTCCATGGCGCCGAACTCGCCGCCCCGCAATTCGCGCCCTTCTGGAAGCGCGCGGAAGAGTTGGGCGCACTTGTGATGATCCATCCCAACGGGTTCACCCATGGCGACCGCTTCCATGATTACTACTTCTCGAACGTGATCGGGAACCCGCTGGAAACAACGATTGCCCTGCATCACCTGATCTTCTCCGGCACTTTGGAGCGGATGCCGGATCTGAAGATTCTGGCAGTGCATGGCGGCGGCTATCTGCCATCCTATTCCGGCCGGATCGACCATGCCTGGGGCGCACGCAAGGACAGCCATGCCGACCTGCCGCATCCGCCGACGCACTACCTGCGCAAGGTCTATTTCGATAACGTCGTCTTCACCCCGCATCAGTTGGAATATCTGGTCAAGGTCTATGGCGCGGACAAGATCGTGATGGGCACCGACTATCCCTATGACATGTGCGATTACGATCCGGTGGAACATGTTATCAGCGCCGGGCTTTCGACCGAGGACACCGCCAAAGTCGCCGGCGGCACCGCTGCACGGCTTTTGGGCCTGTCGCTCTGATCCTTTGGGCCGCTGGCCTTTGGCTTGCGGCCCTTTCCCCTGAGACCTGACAAGGAAAGACCTGCCCGATGCGCATGAGCGACCGCGCGCCCTATGAGGCGTTCCCTGACCGCCCAAAGCTCACCCTGCCCGGCGGGGCGCGGGTGGCGGTTTGGTTCATCGTGAACATCGAAGAATGGGCGCTGGAGCGGCCCATGCCGCGGCAGGTGCTGACCCCGCCCATGGGCAACCCGTTGCAGCCCGATCTGCCCAACTGGGCCTGGCATGAATACGGGATGCGGGTGGGCTTCTGGCGCATCCTCGATGCGCTGCAATCGCGCGCGTTGCGGGCAACGATGGCGCTGAACGGCAATATCGTGAACAGCTATCCGCGCATCGCCGAAGCCGCCCGCGACGCCGGGTGGGAGTTCATGGGCCACGGCTTTGTGCAGCGCCCGATGCACCAACTGGATGACCAGCGCGCGGCGATTGATGCCACGGTGGCCGCGATCAAAGGCTTCACCGGCAAGGCCCCCGTGGGCTGGGAAAGCCCCGGTCTGACGGAAACGGAAGCAACTCTGGATCATCTGCGCGCGGCAGGGATCGAATATGTGGCCAACTGGCCCATCGACGATCTGCCCTCGGTTCTGCACACCAAGCACGGGCCGATGTTGCAGGTGCCCTATACAGTGGAAACCAATGACATCGTGGTGCATGCGGTGCAGCACCTGCCATCGGATGGGTTCATGAACCGCTGCATCGATCAGTTCGACCGCCTTTATCAGGACGGCGAAACCCAGCCGCGCGTCATGGCGATTAGCCTGCATCCCTATCTGTCGGGCGTGCCGCATCGGATCGGTTATCTGGAGCGTGCGATTGATCACATCCGCAGCCATGACGGCGTGGTCTGGATGACGGGCGAGGAAATCGCCGGATGGTATCGCGGGGAAATGGGGCTTTAGGCGCGCGACAACAGCACGCCACCCGCCACCATCGCCAGACCGGCGATCCGCTGCCATGTGATCGGCTGTACCGGCAGGCCGAAAGCCCCGAAATGATCCAGCAGCATCGCCATGACCAACTGGCCAAGGATCCCTGCCATGGCCGCCGTCTGCGCCCCGGTGATGGGGATCATCATCACCATCATGGTGATGTAAAATCCCCCCAGCGCCCCCCCGATCCAGGCCCAGGACGGGGCATTGGCGATGAAACCGGTCACAGGCCATGCCCCGCGCAGCACAACGACGCAGCCCATCACGAGAAAGCCAACCAAGAAATTGATACAGGCGGCAAAGGTGGCATCGCCCGCCGCACGCGCCAGCGCCCCATTGATCGGGGCCTGCATGGCCAGAACCGCGCCGGCGGCGATCAGCCCCGCAAGGGCAACGGCAAAACTCGCGCTCACCGCTGGACCTGCACCTTGCTGTTGGCCGCCGCCGATTCGGCGATGGCCTCAAACACCGCCGCGCCATGGATCATTTCGTCAGGGGTGATGGGAAAGGGCGCGCGCCCCGCAACGGCGGCTGCAAAGGCGGACAGTTCCGCCGCGACGGTATCGAAACCGGGCAGGCTGTGGCGCTCCACCGGCTTCGCCGTGGCATGGCCTGACAACGGCGCATCGGGGGCAGGGGCAAAGGTGAACTCGTCCAGATGCTGCCCCCGGATTTCGGCAATCCCGGCTGAGCCATAGACACAGAACCGATAGCTGGGCGACGTGGCCGTCATGCAGGACACATATCCCGTCATCCCTTCGGCAAAGGCCAGCAGGATCGACGTTGTGTCCTGCGTTCCCGCAGGCGTGGCGCGGTGCAGGCTTTGGCAGGTGACTTCGGTGATCTGGCCGAACAGATCGATCATCCCGTCAACCATGTGGATGCCAAGGCCCGCCATGCCGCCTGCGGGCGATTGCCGGGGATCGACGCGCCAGCTGTCGGGTTTCAGGAACAGCCCGTTTGGCGCGGTCATCGTACCTTCGACATGCAGGACAGTGCCCAAAGCACCCGAGCGCACGCGGCGTCTCAGATCGGCCATATGCGGGTGAAAGCGGCGGTTATGGCCAAGACCCACGGTTACGCCCGCCGCGCGGATAGCCGCCACCGCCGCCTCGGCCGAGGCTTTGGTCAGCGTAAAGGGCTTTTCGGCAAAGATGTGCTTGCCTGCGCGGGCGGCAGCGATCATCTGCGCCTCATGGTCCAGATGCGGTGTGGCAAGGATCACGGCATCGACACGCGGATCGGCCAGCACCTGTTCATAGCTGTCCAGCAGGTCAAACCCCTGCTCGGCGGCGAAATCCTCGGCCAAGGCACGGCGGCCCGTGGCCCCGGCGACAATTGCGATCTCTCCCCCGGAACGCGCTGCACGGGCAAGCGTCTTGCCCCACCAGCCCAGACCGACGATTGCGGCGTTCAGCATCAGACAGACTCCTGCTTCGGGAAAGGATCGGGCGCGCCTGCGGGCAGGGGCACCTCGAAGGCGTTGATGGTCATGGAAATCAAGGTGTAATAGCCAAGGATGCCCACAAGCTCTACCACGGCCTGTTCGCCAAAGGCTGCGGTGGCGCGGGCATATGTGGCGGGTTGCACCTTGTGACCGCGGTGCAGTTCGCTGGCAAAGGCGTAGATGATCGCCTCGTCCTCCTGCGCAAATGCCGGGATCCGGCCTTGACGGATCGCCTCGATCACCTCTTCCGACAGGCCCGCGCTGTGGGCGATGGGGGCATGGACCGCCCATTCAAAACCCGATGCCCAGAAGGCCCCGGTCACGAGGATCGCCAGTTCTGACAGTCGCGGCGGCAGCGACGTGCCATAGCGGCAAAAGGCCCCTAGCGCCTGCGCAGTATCGGCAAGGCCGGGGCTTGTGAGCCAGACGCGCAGCGGGCCTTCGACCACACCGCGCGGGCCGGACCGGATGGCATCGAAGATGCGCTGTTGCGCTGGGCTGAGGCGGGTTTCGTCAAGATCAGTCAGGCGGGGCATGGGTCAGCCTCTCTCAGGTCAACAGCAGATGCAGAAAGCGCAGGCTTACCGCCAGCAGGAAGATGCCAAAGGCCTTTTCCAGCGTCCGGCGCGACATGGCATGCGCCAGCCGGACGCCAATCGCAGTGGTCAGCAGCGTGGTTGGCACGATCAGCACAAAGCCAAGGGCCGAGACAAACCCGATGGACCCGAGCGGCAAGCCGGCCTTGCCCAGCCCCGCCAACGCATAGCCGATGGCGCCGGGGATCGAAATCACCACCCCGATGGCAGCGGAGGTTGCCACCGCCTGATGGATCGGCCGGCCATGCAGCGTCATCGCCAGATTGGTAATCGCCCCGCCGCCAATGCCCATCAGTGCCGACAGAAGCCCCGCCATGAACCCATAAAACCGCAACAGCCAACCGGTCGGCAGATCATCCGCGATCTTCCAGTTCGCCTTGCCCAGCAGCAGTTTGGTTGCATTGGTCCCCGCAACCAGAATGAAGACCAACTGGAACACCCAAGGCGCGGAATACCGCGCCAGCACCGCCCCACCCATCACACCCGCCAGTATCGGCACCGCCCAGACACGCACCAGCGCCATATCCACCATGCCCTTGGCGAAATGCCCCCGCGCCGAACTGATCGAGGTGGGCACGATCACAGCCAGCGATGTTCCCACTGCCAGCGGCATAGCAATCGCCTCTTCCACCCCCACCAGCGTGAAAGACAGGAACAGGACTGGCACAAGGATCGCCCCGCCGCCAACACCGAACAGGCCGGCCAGAACCCCGGTGGCCAACCCCGCCACCACAAGCATGGCGGCCACGCCAAACAGGGTGCCGCCGTCAGTGTCCATGATCATCGGCGTTCTCTCCTGAAAGGGGGCATCATGGCACCAGACCAAGACTGCGCAAAATGCGTTCTGGCGTCATGGGCATCTGGCTGATCTGCGCGCCCAGCGGACGCAGCGCATCGTTCACGGCATTCATCACAGCGCCCGATGCGCCCGAGGTGCCCGCCTCGCCCGCACCCTTGGCCCCAAGAGCCGAGGTGCTGGTGGGCGTGACCACATGCGCGATCTCGATATCTGGCATCTCGCCCGCCATCGGAACCAGATAATCGGCCATCGTCGCGGTCAAAAGCTGGCCATCGTCAGAGAACAGGCATTCCTCGAACAGGGCCCCACCTATGCCCTGCACCACACCGCCCCGGATCTGTTCATCCACCAGCTTGGGGTTCAGGATGGTGCCCACATCTTCCACCACCCAATGGTTCAAAAGCGTAACCAGCCCTGTTTCGACATCCACCTCGACATAGGATGCCATCGCCCCGTTGCTGAACACAAATGGCATCCCCTCAACCCGGAAATGGCGGCTGGCGATCAACTCAGCCGCCTGTCCGGCGGGAAGCTCATTGCCCCGGAAATACACCATCTGCGCCAACTCGCGCAGGGTCATGCGCTCCGTCGAGCTTGCGGCATCAATGATCGCACCGCCTGCAAGAGCCAAGGCGCTGGGCGGGCATTGCAGAACAGCTCCGGCCAGTTCCAACACTTGCGCGCGCAATGCCACGCTTGCCGCGCGCATCGCCTCGCCCCCGATCCCCGCCCCGCGTGAGGCCCAGGTGCCACCGCCATAGGGCATATGGGCGGTATCCCCGGTCTGTACCCGGATATCTTCGGCCCTAAGGCCCAGCACATCGGCGGCGATCTGGGCGAGGATCGTTTCCGTTCCCTGTCCCTGTTCAGTGACGGAACTGGACAGATGCACCGCACCCGACGCATCCAGCCGCACGACCGCCCCATCCTGTGCCGCAACCGGAGCACCGCCTACGCCATAAAACATCGGCGACGGGTTGGTGATCTCTACCATGCTGACGATCCCGATCCCCCGATGCACGCCACGCGCCCGCATCGCGTCGCGTTCCGCGCAAAGCGCGTCATAGCCCATCAGTTCCTTAAGGCGGGTCAGGCAGGCCTGATGCGACAGATCGGCATACAGCATCCCCTGCGGCGAACGCACCGGATAGGCATCATCCGGGATCAGGTTCATCTCCCGCAGCACCACCGGATCGCGGCCCGTTGCAGCGGCCAGATCGTCCATCAGCCCTTCCATCACCGCCATGGCAATCGGATGGCCCACAGCGCGGTATTGGCAGGTGGGAACCTTTGTCTGGAACACCACTCGCAACCGGGCGCGATAGGCGGGCAGGGTGTATGGCGCGCCGATCAGGTTGATGACCTGATTGCCCTCGATCGCCGAAGAGCGGGGGTAGACGGAATAGGGGCCGATCCCCGTGATGTCATCCACATCCACGGCCAGCAGGCGCCCGTCAGGCGCCATCGCCGCGCGGGCTGTCACCCTGTGATCGCGGGCGTGGATGTCGCTTTGAAAACTTTCATAGCGGTCCGCTGCGAATTGCACCGGGCGGCGCAGCAGGCGGGCTGCGGCGCAGGCGGCCACCTCGTCGCCGTAAGTGTGGATCTTGATCCCAAAGGAACCGCCCACATCCTGCGCCACGATCCGCACCTGCGATTGCGGCAGGCCCAGATGGGTTGCCAACACCTCCTGCATCATATGCGGCACTTGGCCCGAGTAGTTTACCGTCAACTGATCCTGCGCCGCGTCATAATCGGCCGTGATGACGCGCGGCTCCAGCGTGACGCCCGTATGGCGGCCAAAGACAAAGCGGCGTTCCACCACCGTATTGGCCGGATCGGCAAAGGCCACGTCCACCGCGCCCACATCGATACGCTTCTCCCAGCAGAGGTTCGACCCAAGGTCGGGGTGGATCACCGGGGCGTCGGGGGCAAGCGCAGCTTCCATGTCCGTGACCGGGGGAAGCGGATCATAGTCCACCGTAACCAGTTCGGCGGCATCCTCGGCCAGCGCGCGGCTGCTGGCCACTATCATCACCACAGGCTCACCCTGCCAATGCGTGTGCCCGACCGCCAGCGCAGGCTGCGGCGGTGACCGCATGCCCACCATATGCGTCAGCACGCCCACCCAAGGCGTGATCTGGGTGGCCATGTCGGCCCCGTCATAGACCGCAACCACCCCCGGCGCGGCGCGCGCGGCGTCCAGATCCATCCCGGTGATCACCGCATGGGCATAGGGCGACCGGACAAAGACCGCGTGCAGCATCCGGGGCGGGGTAAGGTCGCCCACGAACCGGCCCGCGCCTTCCACCAGTCGGCGCGCATTGGGGCGGGGTAGGGCGCGGCCGATCTGGGTCATGGCTTGGCCCCATGACGCGCCTGCGCCACCTCTTCCACTGAATCGACAATCGCCTGATAGCCGGTACAGCGGCAGTAACTGCCCGACAGGTGATCGCGGATTTCAGCGCGGTCCGGCACATGGCCGGATTCAAGCAATTCCGCTGCGGTCATCAACATCCCCGGCGTGCAGAACCCGCATTGCAGGGCATTGTGGCGGACAAAAGCCGCCTTTAGATCGGGCGCATCCAACCCCTCGACCGTCACCACTTCGGCCCCCTCTGCCTGCACGGCCAGCATCAGGCATCCCCGCACCGCCACGCCGTCCACGCGCAGGGTGCAGGCCCCGCAAACCCCATGTTCACAGCCATGATGCGTTCCAGTGAACCCCGCCGCGCGCACCGCATCGGCGAGGCTTTGGCGCGGTTCGGCCTCGATCACCGTGGCTTCGCCATTCAGGCGGAAAGTAACCCTCATGTCATGCGCTCCAGCAGGCGGCGGATCATCACCCGTGCCAGATGAACCTTGGTCTCGGCAGAATTGTGCAGGTCCCCCCAGACCTCCACTCCGTCAAGCGCTGCCGCCGCAGCGGCATGTGGCCCCTGCGCCAGTGCGGCCTCGGCCCCCAGATCGCGCAGCGGCCTGTCGGCAAGACCGAACCAGACCACCCGCGCCTCTGGCCCCGCCATCAGCGCCAGCCCCGCCATTGCATAATCGCCCCGCCGCCGGGTCAATTCGGCAAAGCCGTGCCGCGCCGCCGGATCGGGCAGGGGGATATGCACTTCGGTCAGCAATTCGCCGGGCGCAAGCGCGGTGGCATAGCTGCCTTCAAAAAACGCATCAGCCGGAATACTGCGCCGCCCCTTTGGCCCCTGTACATGGATCACCGCCCGCAGCGCCAGCGCGCAGGCAGGCATCTCTGCCGCGGGATCAGCCAGTGCAAGGCTGCCACCAAAAGTGCCCCGGTTGCGGATGGCTGAATGGGCCACATGCTGCACGGCCTCGGCCAGCAGCGGCAGATGAGCGGCGATCAAAGGGTGACGCTCTACCTCGGCATGGCGGGTCAGGGCGCCGATCACGATGTGATCCCCCTCTCGCCGGATGCCCGAAAGCGCGGTCACCGCATTCAGGTCAATCAGCAGGCCGGGACGATCGAGCCGAAAGTTCAACGCAGGGATCAGGCTCTGCCCACCGGCCAGAAACCGCGCCTCGCCGTCCGAATCCGCCATCACCCGGACCGCATCCTCGACTGACTGGACGCGGACATAGTCGAAGTGTGAAGCCTTCATGCCGCCGCCCCCGATCCCGCTTTCTCGAAAGATTATCTATCGAACGATAAATAGCAAGACCGAACGCATCGGCAAGGGCGATGCCGCGCATCGCCGTACTCATCCTGAAAACATCAGAGAATGAGGTCAGACCTCAGGCTCGTTCGGCCCGCTGTCGCGCCAGCCCGGATTCCACATCCGTCAGGCCCAGAAGGGAGGCCACCATCCGCAGCAGGCGGTCTTCCTCGGCATCGCGCACCCCATCGGCCAGTGCGACAGACCACAGCGCCTCCATCAGCGCGGACCGATCCTCCAACGCCGTGGCGGTCTTCAGCGCGCGGGTGAACCGCACCGTATCCGGCGCGATGTTCTCCAACTCTTCCGCCTCGGCCCGCAGCTTGGCCACTTCGAACGGGCCAATCTGATGATGCGTCATCAGCACGCGGTCAATCCGTTCGGCCTCTTCCGCCGAATAAAGACCATCGGTTTTCGCCACCCGTACCAAAAGCGCCGCCAAGGCCAGGCGGGCATCGGGTTGGGGCAGGCGGGTGGGTTCGGGGGCGCTCAGCGCGCGCAGGATCGCTTGCAACATGAAAGGAAGAATAGGCGGCACAACGGGCGGCGGCAAGCCGCCCTGCTTTCACGCCTGCGGCACTGTGATCCTGCCCTCTGAGACCGGCACCGCCGCCCCCCGGATGCGCACGGCCTGTACCGCACCGCTCACGACATCGACCGACAGGAACAGATCCGAGGCTCGCCCCATTTCCACCCCCTGCCGCAGATGGAACCGGTTCGCCCCATCCGCCAGCACTCCGCTCGCACGCAACTGCGCCGCAAGGATCGCGGTGGCCGACCCGGTGGCTGGGTCTTCCGGAATGCCCGCTGTCGGCGAAAACATCCGCGCGCGGAAATCGCGTTCCGCTCCCGGCGTATACAGATAGGCGCTGTCGACCCCAGCCGCCGCCATCACCGCATCCCAATGCGGCTGCATCGCCCGCGCCCGGGCCAACACGGACAGCGAGGCAACCGGCACATACAGAAACCGCGGTCCGCCCTGCCAGATGCCCGGCCGATGCGCGCCAAAACCTATTTCACCCGGCTCCAACCCCAAAGCGGGCGCAAGCCGGTCCTCGGCCACCAACCCCTCCGTGCCATGCGGCACGACCGGCGCGGTGAACTCCGCCTCCATCAACCCGCCTTTCCGCCAGACGGTAACAGGAACCAGCCCCGCCTCTTCCTCCAGCACTATATGCCGTTCGAAATCGCTCAAACCTGCATCCTCCAGTCCGGCATCCATGGAGGCCAGCAAGATGGCGCAACCGATTGTGGGATGACCCGCAAAGGGTATTTCCGCTGTTGGAAAGAAAATGCGCACCCGCGCCCGGTGGGCGGGGTCGCGTGGGGCCATCACGAAAATGGTTTCCGACAGGTTAAACTCCCGCGCGATGGTCTGCATCTGCGTCGTCGATAGTCCATCCGCGCCCAGCACCACGGCCAGTGGATTGCCCGTGAAGGGCAGGGTGGTGAACACATCCAGCGTGCGAAACTCAAGCATTGCCCAATCCCCGGAACATCGCGTCCAGCCGCGCGCATTCCTCTTCGATCCCGAACGGTGGGTTCAGCATCCACATTCCCGTGCCGATCATCCGATGCCCGTCCCGCACCGGGGGAAAGCGCAACTCATGCCGCAAGCTGCCGAGAAACGCCGTCTCCAGCGCCCGCAGCATCGGCCCATGCGCGCCCTCGGTCAGGATCGGATACCACAGCGCGATGATCCCCACATTCCATTTGCGGACCACCTGCCCGATCAGCTTGGGGATGGTCTGGTAATCGGCCTTCACCTCATAGGACGGGTCAATCAGCATCATCCCGCGCCGCGGGGTAGGGGGCGTCACGGCCATCGCCATTTCGAACCCGTCCCGCTTCTGGATATGCGCACCCCAGGGTAACAGCAGCGCCGACAGCGCCGAATGTTCCTGCGGATGCAACTCGGCCAGATGCATCACATCGCCTTCGCGCAGCGCCATTGCCGCCAGCAGGGGCGATCCCGGATAGGCCTGCGCGCCGTGCAGTGCTCGCACCCCCGCCAGCGACCGGCGATAGGGGTGGTCGGCATTGAACGCGCCCTCAACCCGCGCGATCCCCAGCGCGGCCTCGCCTGTCTTGCTGGCCTCAGGGCTGCCCAGATCATAAAGCCCGCGCCCCGAATGGGTTTCGATATAGGTCAGCGGCTTGTCCTTGCGCGTCAGATAGTCCAGCACCCAGCACAGCAGCGCGTGCTTCTGGACATCGGCAAGGTTCCCGGCGTGATAGCTGTGTTGATAGGAAAGCATGCCCTTCGCCTAACCGGGAACGCCGCGCCGTGCAACGCCCGCCTGATGCCGGCACGGTGCAGTTCGCATCTTTCTGGCCCCATGCCAAAGCGCGTGATGGACAGCCCGCAGCCGCAGGCGTAGCCAAGGGCAAAACCCCATAAGGGACAGAGGGACATGCTGGAAATCTTCACCACCGAAGGGCTGACCGCGCTCGCCCAGGTCATCGCGATCGACCTTGTGCTTGCGGGCGACAATGCCGTCGTCATCGGCCTCGCCGCCGCGGGCCTGCCACGCGAAATGCGGACACGGGCGATCCTTGTCGGCATCCTTGCTGCAACGGTACTACGCATCGCCTTCGCGCTGATGACCACCCAGCTTATGGCGATCACCGGGCTGATCCTGGCCGGGGGCATCCTCTTGCTGTGGGTCTGCTGGAAGATGTGGCGCGAATTGCGCGAAGGCGGGCATGGCGACGACGAGGCCGGGGCCGAGGCGCTGGTCGGCGAAGACCTGAACCGCGATGGCACCATCGCGGGCGGCGCGCCGAAAAAGACCTTCCGTCAGGCCGCGATCCAGATCGTGGTGGCCGATGTGTCGATGAGCCTCGACAACGTCCTCGCCGTGGCCGGGGCGGCGCATGACCACCCGTCGGTGATGGTGATCGGCCTTGCCCTGTCCATCGCGCTGATGGGCCTTGCCGCCAGCTTCATCGCCAAGCTGCTGAACAAGCACCGCTGGATCGCCTATGTCGGCCTTGCGATCATCTTCTACGTCGCGCTGAAGATGATCTGGGAAGGCTGGCACGAGGTCGAGCCCGTGGTGATGGGGATGGTGGGGTGAATGGCGGCCCCGCGCACCTTGCGCGGGGAAAACAGGGTCCAGTGGACCCTTTTCAGCCACGAACGCCCCGGCAAACCTGCCGCCTAAGCGTGTTCCGGCCAAGTTCCTTGGGCGTGAAACGCATGTCACGCTCAAGGCGGGCTATTGGAGCCGCAAAGCGGTCTTTGACGCAAAGACCGCGTCGGAATTTGACGCAAATTCCGGCGCCCCAAATGATGCGCCCCCGTTTTCTGCGCGCAGAAAACGTCGCGAAATCTGCGTCAGATTTCGCGTTCCCTCACACCAACCGGCTCATCTCCACCGCTGCCCGCACGAAATCGGCAAACAGCGGATGGGGGGCGAAGGGTTTGGATTTCAGTTCCGGATGGAACTGCACCCCGATAAACCAGGGGTGATCCTTTACCTCCACGATCTCTGGCAGCCGCCCATCGGGGCTCATGCCCGAAAAGATCAGCCCGCAGCTTTCCAGCTTGTCGCGATACTGGATATCCACTTCATAGCGGTGGCGGTGGCGTTCCTCGATCGTCGTGGTCCCGTAAACCCCCGCCACGCGCGATCCTTCCGCCAGCGTCGCCGTATAGGCCCCAAGCCGCATCGTGCCGCCCTTGTCATCGCTCAGCTTGCGCGCCACGACATGGTTGCCCTGCACCCATTCCTTCAGGTGATAGACGACGGGCGTAAACCGTTTCGCCCCTGCCTCGTGGTCAAATTCTTCCGACCCGGCATTCTTCATCCCCGCCAGATTGCGCGCGCTTTCGATCACCGCCATCTGCATGCCCAAACAGATACCCAGATAGGGGATCTTCTTTTCCCGCGCGAATTGCGCCGCCTTGATCTTGCCTTCGGTGCCGCGCTCGCCAAAGCCGCCCGGCACCAGAATGGCGTGGAAATTCTCAAGGTACGGCGCGGGGTCTTCGCGCTCGAATATCTCAGCGTCGATCCACTGCGCGCGAACCCGCGTGCGGTTGGCCATCCCGCCATGGGTCAGCGCCTCGGCAATCGATTTATAGGCATCTTCCAACTGGGTGTACTTGCCCACGATGGCGACCCGCACCTCGCCCTCGGCATGCACCAGCCGGTCCATCACATCTTCCCAGCGCGCAAGATTGGGCTTGGGGGCAGGGGTGATGCCAAAGGCATCCAGCACCGCCTGATCCAGCCCCGCGCGGTGATAGGCGAGCGGCGCTTCATAGATCGTCTTCAGATCATAGGCCGGGATCACATGCTCTTTGCGCACATTGCAGAACAGCGCGATCTTTTCGCGTTCCTTCTCCGGGATCGGATGCTCCGACCGGCAGACCAGCACATCGGGCGCAAGGCCGATGCTCTGCAATTCCTTCACGCTGTGCTGCGTGGGCTTTGTCTTCAACTCGCCGCTCGCCGCCAGATAGGGCAGCAGCGTCAGGTGCATCAGGATGGATTGGCCGCGCGGGCGTTCATGGATGAACTGGCGGATCGCCTCAAAGAACGGCAGCCCTTCGATATCGCCCACCGTGCCACCAATCTCGCACAGCATGAAATCCACCTCATCGTCACCGATGCGGAGGAAATTCTTGATCTCATTCGTCACATGCGGAATGACCTGAATGGTCTTGCCCAGATAATCCCCGCGCCGTTCCTTCTCCAGCACGTTGGAATAGATGCGCCCCGATGAAATGCTGTCGCTCTGCCGCGCCGACACGCCGGTGAATCGCTCATAATGGCCAAGGTCCAGATCGGTTTCCGCGCCATCATCAGTGACGAACACCTCGCCATGTTCAAAGGGCGACATCGTGCCGGGATCAACGTTCAGATAGGGGTCCAGCTTGCGCAACCGCACCGTATAGCCGCGCGCCTGCAACAACGCCCCCAACGCGGCGGATGCCAGCCCTTTGCCAAGGGACGAAACCACGCCGCCAGTGATGAAGATGTAGCGCGCCATGGATGGCCTCCCGCGATTTCGTTGTTCAAATCCAACACGATTCGCCCGCAGGGAATCGCATCATCACGGGGGTTAAGCCTTAACGCAGCTTGCGCCCGCGCGCAACCAGACCGCAAGATGCAGTCTGGCCCGTGGTTTATCCGTCAAGAAGTGGTGGTTACTCGCTAGCTGCCGGCGGCGTGGCCGGGGCATCTGCCGGCGGCGGTGCCAGCGGTGCATCCGTCGGCCCAGGCGGCAGCAGCTCGGACCCGGCCGGAAGGCTGGCGGGCGCATCGGCGGGCTGTTCGGCACCGATCTGGTCAATCACTGAACCCGAATCCGCGCCACGTGCCGCGAGGATCGTCAAGGTCAGCGATGTTACGATAAAGGCTGCGGCCAACAGCCATGTCAGTTTCTGCAACGCGGTCGTTGCGCTGCGCCCCGCCGGGTTGTTGCCGCCACCGCCCATGCCCAGACCGCCACCCTCGGACCGCTGCAAAAGCACGATGCCGACCAGCAGAAGCGCAAGGATCAGGTGGATGGTGAGGACGACGTTTTCCATTCAGGCGCTTCCCTAGACTGACGCGCCTATCTAGGCGCAAGCCGGAAAGGGCGCAAGTAGGCGCGTCACGCCCCCTACATGCCTTCGCAAACCGCCGACAGCTTGTTGCCATCCGGATCGCGCGCACATCAGGCGTAAATGAACAGGCCAAAGGGTCGCAACCCCGGCGCGTCCCCGCCATAGACCTGTCAGAGTCGGGTAGCATCGACCAACTTGCAGATTGTGCCTCCGTGCCCGACCCAAGACAGACACATCTGCACTGGCGTTGACGCAGCTTTTGGCCGCCGCTACCCTTCGCACAACCACAGGGAGTATGTGACGATTTCTTTGCGTGCTGTGTTCGGTTCTCTGGTCGGTTGGGCCACTGCTTTGGCAGGTGGCCATGCTACTGCGGATGAGGTCCGCTTCCAGCTCCTCAGCGACCAGCAGACCTATCCGGTTCAGGTGTTCGGCAAGCCGATCCTGCCCGGAACGCGCCAGATCTACCTTGCCCGTCGGATCAATGCGGTGCCTGCGCTGATGGCACGGCCGGGCATTCTGGAGTGTCTGAAACCCGGATATCCGGTGGAGCCATCTTCCTTTGACTGGGAAGGGATGCGCGATGACGCGGAACTCACCGTCTGCCTGCACCATGCCTTCGCTTCCATCGGGTCTGCCGAGGGGATCGCGGCATGGCTGACTGAGGCGGGTCTGAAAATGGGGATGGATGGTGGCGATGGCTCAGGCGGGGTGCGTTATGGGCGTCAGGGCATGCCGGTCTACCTCTACGACTTCACTTGGATGATCGAAGGGAGAGGGCCACTATCGGGACCACTACGGGGTGATCTGACCGCAGGGCGGGGCCTTCTGCACAGCACGATCACCTATGCGCTGGATCGGCAGGGCATGCCGATCCACATTATTGTTTATCATCAGGGAACGTTGGTGAAGTAGCGAAGTCCCTTTGCCACCTCGTCTGCATCCAGATCAAACCCCCGCCAGCCCTTCGCAAACGGCGGAAAGCTTGTTGCCATCCGGATCGCGCACATAGCAGGCATAGAATGACTGGCCAAAGGGCCGCAACCCCGGGGCGCCCTCATCACTGCCCCCATTCGCCAGCGCTGCCCGGTAAAACGCATCCACCGCATCCCGGCTTTCAGCCACCAGCGCAGGCATCGACCCATTGCCCACCGTGGCAGGCCGCCCGTCAAAGGGCTGCGTCACCCATAACCTGCACCGGCTGTCGCCCGGCGCGGCATATCCGATTTCCGTCTCCAGCGTCCGGGCACGCACCAGGCCCAGCGTGGCCAAGACCGGATCATAGAACCGGATCGCCGCCGCCAGATCATTGGTGCCAAGGGTGATATAGAGAAACATCCCCGCACCCTGCCTTGGTCGCCATTCCCGCGCAAGCCCGGGCTTGCGCCAAATTTCTTCGAAGAAATTTGCAAATTCGTTCGAACGAATTTGGCCCTGACGGGCCGACACAGAACCGTTTCCCCGTTCCCATCCCCCCCGCTCCCCGCTATAGCACAGTCGGTTTCACCAGACCGGGAAAGGACCGCTGTCATGGCCAATGTGGTTGTCGTGGGCGCCCAATGGGGCGACGAGGGCAAGGGCAAGATCGTCGACTGGCTCTCCGAGCGTGCCGATATCGTCGCCCGCTTTCAGGGCGGCCACAATGCCGGGCATACGCTGGTCATTGATGGCAATGTCTACAAGCTGTCACTGCTGCCCTCGGGCATCGTGCGCGGCGGCAAGCTGTCGGTCATCGGCAATGGCGTGGTGCTGGACCCTTGGGCGCTGCTGTCCGAGATCGAAAAACTGCGCGGGCAGGGGGTGGATGTCACCCCCGACAACCTGATGGTCGCGGAAAACACGCCCCTTATCCTGCCTGTCCACGGTGAACTGGACCGCGCCCGTGAAGGCCAGACTGCGGTGGCCAAGATCGGCACCACCGGGCGCGGCATCGGCCCCGCCTATGAAGATAAGGTCGGCCGCCGCAGCATCCGCGTGGCCGACCTAGGGGATGAGGCAACGCTGGATCTTCGCATTGGCCGTCTGCTCACCCATCATAACGCCCTGCGTGCGGGCCTTGGTCTGGAACCCGTCGATCCCGTCGCGCTCAAGGCGCAACTGATGGAGGTCGCGCCCAAGATCCTGCCCTATGCCAAACCGGTCTGGAAAGTGCTGACCGATGCCCGCCGCGCGGGCAAGCGCATCCTGTTCGAAGGCGCACAAGGCGCGCTTCTGGATGTGGATTTCGGCACCTACCCCTATGTCACCTCATCGAACACTTTGGCCGGCATGGCCGCCACCGGCACCGGGCTTGGTCCGACTGCGGTGGATTTCGTCCTTGGCATCGTCAAGGCCTACACCACCCGCGTGGGTGAAGGCCCCTTCCCGACAGAGCTTTTCGATGCCGACGGCGCGCGCCTTGGTGAACGCGGCCATGAGTTTGGCACCGTGACGGGGCGCAAGCGCCGCTGCGGCTGGTTCGATGCCGTGCTGGTGCGCCAGACCTGCGCCACCTCGGGCGTGTCGGGCATTGCATTGACGAAACTCGATGTTCTGGACGGGTTTGAGACGCTGAAAATCTGCGTGGGCTATGAACTTGATGGCCAGCGGCTGGATTACTTGCCCACTGCCGCGAACCTTCAGGCCCGCGTCACCCCGATCTATGAGGAAATGGAAGGCTGGACCCAATCCACCGCCGGCGCGCGGTCCTGGGCCGATCTGCCGGGTGCGGCGATCAAATATGTCCGCCGGATCGAAGAGTTGATCCACTGCCCTGTCGCGCTACTTTCCACCTCGCCGGAACGCGACGACACGATCCTCGTGACCGACCCGTTCGAGGATTGATCCAAGGAAACCGATGTCGCTGTCCTACAAGACCCGCCGCCGCCTGTCGCTCCTGATCCTTGTAGTCGGGTTGCCGCTCTATATCGCGGCGGCGCTCTTTACCGTCAGCCTGTTTGACCGCCCGCCGATCTGGCTCGAATTCATCGTTTATGTGGTGCTGGGCATCGTCTGGGCGTTGCCATTCCGGTCCATTTTCCGCGGCGTGGGTCAGGCCGATCCGAATGATCCGAACGCCAACCGCGGCGATTAACGCGCCGTAGAACGGAAAAAAGGCGGACCGTTCCCGGTCCGCCTTTTCCCTTGGGGTCTGAGTGGCAGCTCTCGACCCGCGATCCCGTTACTGCGCGAGCTTGCGCGCCTCGGCCAGATAGGTCGATTCTTCCGACAGCATGAACTGCCCGCGCCGCACCTTGGCGATGCGGCCGTCGCGCAGCAGGGTGCCAAAGCTGCGCAGCCCGTCTTCGCGCTGGAACGTCCCTTGCGGGATGACCTCTGTCAGATGCCGCATCAATTGCGGACGGCTGAAATGCGGCCGTCCTTCGACACCGGCCAGATAGGCCGCCGATGCCTCAAGGATCTGTTCAAAGCTCGACGCCCCGATCTTTTCGACGAACTCGGCAAATCCTTTGCTGTCGCCGAACATGTTCGACAGGTCGTCGCCCTCTTCTTCATCGTCCGACAGGTCCAGATCCGTCGCCGCCGCCATGCCGAACCCGGCCGAGGTTACGCGGCGCGGGCGGATCGGCGCAGGCGCTGCGCTGGCATTGGGCGCGCTGATCGGGCGGGGCCGGTCGATGCGCTGCTCAGAAACCAGAACCAGCGGGGCAGGGCGTTCGCCCGTCGCCGTGCCGCGCCCGCCCGGCAGGGCGGCCTTCACCGCCATTGCCAGATCGTTGCGATAGCGCGCCAGCCGCGACACGGTTTCCGTCTCGCCCGCCTTTTCGCCGGTCACCTTGCGGTCGGCCACGGTGGCCGCCACGGCGGCCTTCAGATGCTGGATGGCCGACTGGCGGCGCTTGGTTTCGCTGCCTTCCATCTCGTTGTCGGTCTGCTTCATCAGACGGCTCAGCGCCTCATCGGCAGAGGGTCCTTCAAAGCCGCGGCGGCTGTCTTGCTGTTGCGACAGGGCGGCGACGGCATCGGCTTCCTGTTCCGCTTCGCCACGCCGCAGGGCGGCCAGTTCGCGCTGCAATTCGGCCTCATCCTCGGCCGACAGCAGGGGCGTTGATGCAAGGTTTGCGTCTGCGGCTGTGTCAACTTCGGCAAAGGCTGCCGCAGAGATTGGTGCTTCCTCGACCATCGCTTCCGGCTCTGCCACCGCTGCGGCAACAGGCGCGACCACGTCATCGCTCTTGCGGATGCGGATGACACGTGCCCGGGCACGCTGCAGCTTTTCTGCTGAACCGGGGCGAAGTTCCATGCCGCCGGATGTATCCTCGGTCACAGTCGCGGGTTCAACCGCGGCCTGTTCCGCGATCATCGCCGCACGCAGATCGTCAGCTTCAGCTTCAGCCTCGGCTTCGGCATCAACATCCGTCGCGGGCTCTGCAATCGGCGCGGCCTCGGCTTCCACAACCGCTTCCGCTTGCGCTTCGGTCGTCTCTGCCCAGGTTTCCGCCCAGATGGATTCGTCCTCTGCTACGGCTTCCTCGACAGCGGTTTCCGCCACAGGCTCGGCCTCAGGTTCCGCATTCATCACGGCGCCCAGCGATGCGATCAGACTATCGTCGCCTGCATCCGCCTGCTGTTCCGGCGCAACATCTTCTGCCGCACCATCTTCCGCCGCCGTCTCGGCCCAGATATCGGCCTCAACCTCATAGTCTTCGTCCAGCGCCGCCACGGCAACGGGTTCTGCCTCATCCGACAGCGCCGCCATCAGCGATTCGGGCAGGTCGTCCACGTGATCCGGTTCGGCATCAACTGCCGCCACAAACACGTCCTCGGCAACAGTAACGGCGGCATCCTCGGACGGCGCGTCAACCGCATTCATCACCGATGCCGGATCGATCGCATCCGTCTCTGCCGCCTCTACCTCTGCAGCCGGTTCCGCCTCTGCCATCACGGCCGAGAAATCGATCTCCGGCAGTTCGGCGGCCAGATCGGCGGGCTCTTCCACATAAACATCCGCCTCTGCACCCACCGGCGCTTCGGTCCGCATCTCTTCGACCGGGGCGTCCTCTGCCACATCCTCTGGCAGGTCCATCCCGGTATCCGACATCAGATCTTCCGGCAGGAAATCGACAAGCGCCGCAGCCTCAAGCGTTTCGGCGTCCTGATCTTCCAGATAGTCGGGGATCGCGAAGCTCACCACCGGCGCGGTCTGTGCAGGGGCCATGGCACCCGGCTGAGCTGCGATCTCGGACCGCAGACGGGACAGCTTTTCCACCACCGACTCGGTCGCTGGCGCACTGGCCGGGGCCACGCTGGGCTGAACGGGCGGCTGCACGGCGGGCTGCTCTGCCACGGAAGCGGCCACGGGGGCCACCGCCACGGGAACCTCGGCCACGACCGGCGCGGCAAGCTGCGAAGGCGCGGCCGTCATCGGCGCTGCCTCCGGCTCATCGGATGCCCGCAGCACCACCCCGTTGTCCTGGATCTTCGCCTCGACCCGGCGCTGAATCTCGCGCTCCGCAATCTGATGCAGCATGGCTGCATCCGGCGTCGGAGGCTCTGCCCCGAAATATCGGTCCCCCGCCGCAAGATCGCGGAAGTATTCGGCAATCGCCTTCATCGTATTGAAGGGATCTTCGAAACCCTCGAGGGTACATGAGAAGGTCCCGTAAGAGACCGTTAGAATTTTACTCGCACCGTTCATCGGATGCTCGCTTTCCGCCAGTTCGACTACGCCAATTTACCGCGTTCCTGATCGTTTTCATGGACAGATAGGGGTAATTTGAAGGATTGATTATGGCCCACGAACGCTCGAACTGCCTCAATTCGGAAAACAGTATCGCAATGAACGCCCTCATTGTCCAATCAACCGACGGGGTCACCCTTGTCGGCGGCGGCCCGGTTTCACAGGCGGAATTCCGCCTCGCAACCGCCCGTGCCCCAAGGATTCTTGCCGCAGATGGCGGGGCCGACCGGGCCCTTGCCGCAGGCTACATGCCCGAGGCGGTGGTGGGTGATTTCGATTCCATTTCCGACCGCGCCCGGGCCACGCTCGGCGCAGCGCGACTGTTCCCGATTCGCGAACAGATGACGACAGATTTCGACAAGGCGCTGCGGTCTGTCGATGCGCCTTTCACGCTTGCGCTGGGTTTCACCGGCGCGCGGGTCGATCACGGGCTTGCCGTCTTTAACAGTCTTGTCCGCCACGGCGACCGGCGCTGCCTTGTCATCGGCCCGCGCGACGTGATCTTTCATGCCCCGCCCAGCCTCAGCCTGACGCTCAAACCCGGCGACCGGCTGTCGCTCTTTCCCATGGCCCCAATCACCGGACGCAGCACCGGGCTGGAATGGCCTATCGATGGGATTGCCTTCGCGCCCGCAGGCCTGATCGGCACATCGAACCGCGTCATAACATCATCCGTTCAACTGGAAATGGACGGCCCCGGCATGCTTGTGATCTTGCCGCGCGCCCGGCTCGATGCCGCGCTCAGATCGCTTCTGGGGGCGGCATGGCAGCCGCCTGCCGCTTTGCCCGTGCGCTGATCCGCTCGCGGTGGATGACATAAAGCCCCGATGACACGATCACCGCGATCCCTGCCCAGGTCAGCGGATTGGGGAAATCGCCAAAGATCAGATAGCCCAAGGCCACTGCCGCCACGATTTCGGAATAGTGCAGCGGGGCCAGCGTGGCCGATGGCGCGAATTTCAGCGCGTAGGTCATGCACATATGGCTGACCCCGGCCCAGAACCCCACACCGAACAGCCACAGCCAGTTCCATCCGCCCGGCATCACCGGGTCCAACTGCGCCCAGCCCGTGCCGTCAAACAGCACCATCAGCGGCAAGCAGATCACCATCCCCGCGAATGACGTATGCGCCTGCATCGTGACCGGGTGCATGTAGGCCGCCATCGCCCGCGTCACCAGCATGTAAAAGGCAAAGAAGAACGCCGTCCCCAACGGCCACAACGCCACATAGCCAAAGGCCGCGATCGACGGCTGGATCACCAACAGCGCCCCACCAAAGCCCACGGCGCTTGCCGCAATCCGGCGCGGCCCCACCTCGTCGCCAAAAATCAGACTGCCCAGAATCAGCAGGATGAACGGCTCCACAAAGGCAATCGCCAGCGCATCCGCCACCGGCATCACCGCGATGCCCGACACAAAGGAAAAGGTCGACAGGATCAGAAACACCGCCCGCAGAAACACAAAGCCCAGCACCCGCGGGCTTACCGCCCAGGGCAGGCCCATCCACCACAGCACAGGCAGCATCAGCGCCCCCTGCACCACGAACCGCGCTGTGGTGATCTGCCCCACCGGGATGCCGTTTTCCGCCGCCAGCTTTGATGACACATCCAGCAGCGGCGCCAGCGCGCAGAAGGCAAGCATCAGGACGATGCCGGGAACGATACGGTCAGGCTGGCGGCTCATACCCGCTTGGCTAACCCCCGCCTTTGCCCTCGTCCATCGCAAAAGCGACATTCGATGCGCCGTCCCCCCTTGCTCTGGCCTTCATCCGTCCCCACTCTCCGACCAGTTCGCACGGAGGTGTGGTGTGCTGGTTCTTGCGAAGGCCCGTCTCGTTTATCTTGCCACGCCCAAGACGGCCTCGCAGGCGATACGGGCGATGCTTGGCCCCTATGCCGAAACCCCGGAAACCGCGCGTCAGTTTCCGCATATGAACGCCACCGTCTATGCCCGCCGCTGGGCCCCATTGCTGACCGAGGAACTGGGTTTCGCGCCGGAAACCTTCGCCGTGATGCGCGACCCGTTGGAGCAGATGGAAAGCTGGTTTCGCTACCGACAGCGTGATGCGCTGGCAGGCCGTCCCAATTCCACGCAAGGGCTGACCTTCGCCGAATTCGTCGAGGCGCGCCTGTCAGATCCGCCCCCGCCCTATGCCGCGCTGGGCCGACAGGACCGCTTCCTCGGCTTTCTCGACGGCGGCCCTCCGGTGACGCATGTCTTTGATTATGCCCGGCTGGACCTGCTGCTTGCCTTCGTACAGGCCCGCCTCGGCACGGAACTGGAGCTGCACCACAAGAACAGGTCGCCTCGTGATCCCGGCTCTGCACCGACCTTGCCGTCGGGGCTGGAGGACCGCTTTCGTGCCGCCCATGCGGACGAATTCGCGCTATATGCCCGCGTCGCCAGCACCGGCCATCTGATCACGCAAAGCTAGGGATCAACAGTTCGGCACGTTGACCGCCAACCCGCCCAGACTGGTTTCCTTGTACTTCTCATGCATGTCGCGCCCGGTCTGGCGCATCGTCTCGATGCAGACATCAAGGCTCACCAGATGGATTCCATCACCGCGGAGCGCCAGCGATGCCGCCGACACCGCCTTGATCGCCCCCAGCCCGTTGCGTTCGATGCAGGGCACCTGCACAAGGCCCTTCACCGGGTCGCACGTCATGCCCAGATGATGCTCCAGCGCGATTTCGGCTGCGTTTTCAACCTGTTCCGGCGTGCCGCCCAGCACGGCGGCCAAGCCCGCCGCCGCCATGGCCGCCGCTGATCCTACTTCTGCCTGACAGCCGCATTCCGCGCCGCTGATGCTGGCATTGTGTTTGACCAGCCCGCCCACCGCCGCCGCCGTCAGCATGAACTCCCCGACCTTCGACGCAGACGCCCCCGGCACATGGTCCAGCCAATAGCGGATCACCGCAGGCACCACCCCCGCTGCCCCATTCGTGGGTGCGGTCACCACCTGCCCGCCAGCGGCGTTTTCCTCATTCACCGCCATCGCATAAAGCGACATCCAGTCGTTGATCACATGCGGCGGCGTCATATTCAGCCCGCGTTCAGCCATCAGCGCATCATGGATGCCCTTTGCCCGCCTGCGCACCTTCAACCCGCCGGGCAGGATGCCCTCACCCGCCATCCCGCGTGTGATGCAATCGTTCATCACCTGCCAGATGCGTTCCATCCCGCGGTCCAGATCGGCCGCCGACCGAAACTTCACCTCATTCGCCCGCTTCATCTGCGCAATGCTCAGCCCCGAAGCCTTGGCCATCGCCAGCATTTCATCTGCTGTTTCAAACGGATAGGGCACATCTGCCCGCGCGCGCGCCTTGGAGCCCCCCGCATCGGCCAACTCCCCCGCCGTCAGCACAAAGCCGCCGCCGATGGAATAATAGGTTTCTTCCATGATCACGTCGCCCTGCGCATCCGTGGCGCGCAGGATCATGCCGTTGGCATGGCCGGGCAGGGCGGGGCCATAGTCGAACACCAGATCCCGCCCCGGATCAAAGGCCAGCTCGCCCATCCCCGGCACGTCGATCACCTTGCGCGCCTTGATATCCGCCAGCGCCGCCTCGGCCTTGGCGGCGTCATAGGTGGCCGGCTCGAACCCCGCCAGACCAAGGATCGTTGCCCGGTCTGTGGCATGGCCCACCCCGGTAAAGGCCAGCGATCCATGCAGCGATGCCCGCAACCCCCGGAAGTGAAACGGCGAGGCGCGCATCTTCTCAAGAAACCGCGCCCCGGCGACCATCGGCCCCATCGTGTGGCTCGAAGACGGGCCGACCCCAACCTTGAACATGTCAAAGACCGAAAGGAACATGGGATCAGACCTCCGGATCGGTGAAGAACCGCCCTTGCAGTCCATTCGCCGCGGCCGCGCGCAGCGTGGCAGGCCGCGCCTCGCAGGCGGCTGCCACAGCGTGCAGCGCAGGGAAGTCCTGTGCGGAAATGGCAAGATCGGGCGCCCAAGGGAAGGCCCGCATCCAGCGCAAAAGCATGGAAATGTAAATTCCCAGAATCCCCGGCTGATCCGGCGACAGCCAGCCAGGCCGCATCACTGCGACCGCCTCCAGCACCGCCATCCGCTCCATTAGCCGAACCCGCGCCGCCTCGGCCACGATACGGGCGTGCTCTTCGCTCACCCGGTAGGGGTGGATCAGGTCCATCACCGCCGTATGCAGCCCGTTATTCGCAAACACGAACCACGACAGGAACACCCCCCGCTCCGCCGCGTCCTGCGCCGGGGCCAACCCGTGCCGCTCGCCCAGATGCAGCAGGATCGCCCCCGTCTCGAACATCATCCCGTCCGGCGTCTGCATCGCAGGCACCAGCCCCATCGGATGCCGCGCCAGATGGTCTGGCGATTGCAAATCGCCCGCATCCATATCCAGAAACACCGCCTCATAGGGCACGCCCGCCTCTTCCAGCGCGACATGCACCGCCAGATTCGCGAAATCCTGAACGCCGAAAAGCCTGTACATGTGGTCCCCCGCCGACTGCCGCGCCAGAATGCGCCGCGCCACCATGCCACGTGCTGCGGAAAGCGACATCCGGAAAGCATAATCCGCACATCTGCCCGCTGATCTTCACCGCCCGTTAACCCCGCCCCCCCATCCTGACCTTCGTGAGCCTCTAGAACGGAGCAGTCATGCGCGCCCTATTTCCATTCCTCCTCCTCGCGGCCCCCTTGGCCGCGCAGGAGGCGGCCCTCCTTCCCGCTTCCCTTCCGCCCGAGGTGGCCGAAGCCATCCTCGCCCGCCCTGACCGGTTCGCCGCCATGGCAACGGATCTGATCCATGGCCATGGCACGGGCGGCACCATCACACCTGCCGTCATTGAGACCGCCATCGCGCTGGACCGCGCCTTTTTCCGCACCCGCGCCCTGCGGCCCTTCCTTGAGTCCGATCTCGATGCCGATGGCACGCTCACCACGCCCGAAGTCACTGCCCGCGCTGCCACCCTATCGCCGCCTGCCCGCGCCCGGCTGATGCGCGATCACGCCGCCGCTGACTCGGATGCCGATGGCACCCTCTCACCCCCCGAACTCCGCGCCCATGCCGAGGCCGGGGTCGCCCGCGCCTCCCGCCCCCTCGACGAAGGGCTGATGCGCGCCGTTGCTGCCTTTGATGCCGATGCCGATGGGCAGACGGGCCTTGCCGAACTCACCCGCGCCCTTCAGCCGCTTTCCGCCACAGACTGACGGCCCAGCAGGGCAAAGGGCGGCAATTCACCCTTACACGACCCGCGCGCTTTGCCTATAAGCGGGCAAGGTCCGAAGGAGTTGCCCCATGCCCGCAGAGCTTTCCCCCATCGACAAAGCCAAGTTCGTTGCCGCCAAACGCGCCACCGAATTTGTCGAAGACGGGATGAAGCTTGGCCTCGGCACCGGCTCCACCGCCGCGTGGATGGTACGCTGCCTGGCTGAACGCATCCGCGAAGACGGGCTCAAGGTCGTGGGCGTCCCCACCTCATCGCGCACGGCGGAACTTGCCGCCTCGCTCGGCATCCCCATCGCCACACTGGATGAGGTGAAATGGCTCGACCTCACCATTGATGGGGCCGATGAGTTCGACCCCAATCTCGCGCTCATCAAGGGCGGCGGCGCCGCGCTTTTGCAGGAAAAGATCGTCGCCACCGCATCTGACCAGATGATCGTCATCGCCGATGCCGCGAAAGAGGTCAGCCAGCTTGGCGCCTTCCCCCTCCCGGTCGAGGTGATCCCCTTCGGATGGCAAACCACCAAGGCGCTGATCGAGGAAACGCTGGTCAGCCTTGACGTGCTCAACCGCGATTGCACCCTGCGCATGAACGGCGACCGCCCCTTGGTCACGGATGAGGCAAATTTCATCATCGACCTGCATCTCAAGCGCATCGGCAACCCGCGCCAATTGGCGCTGGTGCTGAACCAGATTCCCGGCGTCGTCGAAAACGGCCTGTTCATCGACATCTGCGATATCGTGGTCATCGGCCACGGCGACGGCCGCGTGACGGTGCGCGACATCAATCAGGGGACCGAAGGCGAGGATTTCGTCGAATTCGCCCCCACCGACAACATCTTCGCGGATATCGAATGACCTTCGACTACGATCTTTTCGTCATCGGCGGCGGATCGGGCGGGGTCCGCGCCGCGCGCATCGCATCAGGCGAAGGCGGGGCAAAGGTTGGCCTTGCCGAAGAAAGCCGCATGGGCGGCACCTGCGTCATCCGGGGATGCGTGCCGAAAAAGCTGATGGTCTTTGCATCTGGCTTTCCCGACACGCTGCAAGATGCCGCCGCCTATGGCTGGCAGGTGCAGGCCGGCACGTTCGACTGGCCCCGCTTCCGCACCGCGCTGGAGGCGGAGCTTGACCGTCTGGAAGGCGCCTATCGCAACACGCTCACCAATGCCGGCGTGACCATCCACGACGCCCGCGCCACCGTGGTGGATCCGCACACCGTTCGGCTCGCCACGGGCGAGGTGTTCACCACCAAGCACATCCTGATCGCCACCGGCGGCTGGCCCTTCATCCCCGATATTCCCGGCCGCGAACTGGCCATCACATCGAACGAGATCTTTCACCTTGATTCCCTGCCCAAACGCGCCCTCGTCGTCGGCGGCGGCTATATCGCATCGGAATTCGCCTGCATCCTGCACGGCCTCGGGGTGGAAACCACTCAGTATTACCGTGGCGCGCAAATCCTGCGTGGCTTTGATGATGAGGCCCGGGGTCACGTCGCCAATGCGATGCAGATGCGCGGCATCGCCATTCATTGCGGCACCGACGTCATCCGTTTGGAGAAAACCGCCACTGGCATCCGCGCCGTGGCCACCGATGGCACGGAACGCGAGTTTGACCTCGTCCTTTATGCTACGGGCCGCAAACCGAATGCCACAGGCCTTGGTCTGGAAGAGCTTGGCGTGAAATTCGGCCGCAATGGCCAGATCCTCGTCGACGATTATTCGCAGACCGCCGTCCCCTCGATCTTTGCCGTGGGCGATGTGACCGGCCGCGTCAACCTGACGCCCGTCGCCATCCGCGAAGGCCACGCCTTCGCCGATACCGTCTTTCGCGGCATCCCCACCCGTTTCGATCACAGCCTGATCGCCTCGGCCGTCTTCACCCAGCCCGAACTGGGCAGCGTTGGCCTGTCGGAAGAGGCCGCCCGCGAACAGGAAGAGATCGAGGTTTACGCAGCCACCTTCCGCCCGATGAAGACGCTTTTCGCCGGGCGGCAGGACCGCGTTCTGATGAAACTCATCGTCAGCGCCGCCACGCGCAAGGTTCTGGGCTGCCATATCGTCGCACCGGATGCGGGCGAATTGATCCAGCTTGCCGCCATTGCCATCGGCATGGGCGCCACGAAAGAGGACTTTGACCGCACCGTTGCGGTGCATCCCACCATTTCGGAAGAGTTGGTGACAATGCGCAAACCGACCCGAAAAGGCTAGACGCGGGCATTCAACTGCTTGAATTTGGCGCAGACATACACAGTTAAAGCCGGACGACAAAAAAAGGGTACGATCAATGGCAGGAAGCGGTGGTCCTTGGGGCGGCGGCGGCGGCCCGGGCGATGATGACCGGAACGGCGGGCGCGACAACGGACGTGATAGCGGCGGACGCGATCCCGGGCGCGGTGCGCGCCGGCCGGGCGAGGGCGGCCCGCAGATCCCCGAAATCGACGAGATCATGAAAAAAGGCCAGGAACAGCTGCGCGTCCTGATGGGCGGTCGCGGTGGCCGTGGTCCAACGGGCGGCGGCGGTGGCCGCGATCCGAACAGCCCGCTTGTCACCAAACAGGGCCTGCTTCTCGGCGCATTGGCTGCGGTCGGCCTCTGGGCCTTCATGTCATTCTACACAGTCCGTCCCGAAGAACGCTCTGTCGAACTGTTCCTTGGCGAATTCTCCGCTGTCGGCAATCCCGGTCTGAACTTCGCACCCTGGCCCGTGATCACGGCGGAAATCGTTTCCGTTACCGGCGAACGCACGACCGATATCGGCGCTGTGGGCGATGGGGCCATCGGCGATGGTCTGATGCTGACCCGCGACCAGAACATCGTGGATATCGGTTTTCAGGTGGTCTGGAACGTGGCCGATCCCTCGGCCTTCCTGTTCAACCTCGCTGATCCCGATGACACGATCCGCGCTGTATCCGAATCCGCGATGCGCGACATCATCGCTCGGTCGGAATTGTCACCCATTCTCAACCGTGACCGGGGCGTGATCGCCACGGATCTGCAAACCAACGTGCAGAACACACTGGATTCCTATCAGGCCGGCATCAACGTCATCCGCGTCAACCTGCAACGCGCCTCTCCTCCGGGCGAGGTGATTGACGCCTTCCGCGAAGTGCAGGCTGCGCAGCAGGAACGCGAACGCCTCCAGAATGAGGCCGACGCCTACGCCAACCGCGTCACCGCCGGTGCCCGCGGTGAAGCCGCCCGCCTGCTCGAAGAGGCCGAGGCCTACCGCGCCCAGGTCGTCAACGTGGCGCAGGGTGAAGCCAGCCGCTTCCTGTCGGTCTATGAGGAATACATAAAGGCGCCCGAAGTGACCCGCCGCCGCATGTATCTGGAAACGATGGAAAAAGTCCTGGGCGGCATGAACAAGGTCATCCTTGATGGCGTCTCCAGTGGGGAAGGTGGCGGTCAGGGTGTCGTGCCCTTCCTGCCGTTGAACGAGCTTAACCGTCCGGTCCCCGCTCAGGGTGCCGCCGCGACCGGAGCGACCAACTGATGAAAAGCGCAATCCTTCTGCCCATCGTCGCCATTATCGGCGCAACGGCCCTGTCCTCGGTCTTTATCGTGGACGAACGCGAAAAGGCGCTGGTCCTGCAATTTGGTCAGGTCAAACAGATCAAGATAGACCCGGGCCTCGGCTTCAAGATCCCGCTGATCCAGGACGTTGTCCGTTACGATGGCCGCATCCTCGGTCTGCCCACCACCCCGGTCGAAGTCACCATGCTGGACGACCGCCGTCTTGTCGTCGATGCTTTCGCCCGCTGGCGGATCGCCAACCTTGTGCAGTTCCGCGAAGCGGTCGGCGCCGGGGGCGAGCCGCAGGCTCTGCGCCGCCTCGAAGGCATCATCAACCCGGCCATCCAGCAGGTGCTCGGCTCGGTCGATTCAAGCCGCGTCCTGTCCGAGGATCGTACCGCCTTGATGAACCAGATCCGCGATATCGCCCGCCGTCAGGCAGCGAATCTGGGGATCGAGGTCATCGACGTCCGCCTCACCCGCACCGACCTGCCTGATCAGAACCTCTCGGCGACCTTCGCCCGGATGCGGGCCGAACGCGAACGCGAGGCAGCCGATGAAATCGCCCGCGGTAACGAAGCGGCGCAGCGCGTGCGCGCCTCTGCCGACCGGACGGTGGTGGAACTCACCTCCGATGCACGCCGTGAGGCCGACGTCATCCGCGGTGAGGCCGACGCCGAACGCAACGGCATCTATGCCGAAGCTTTTGGCCGCGATCCGGAATTCTTCGCCTTCACCCGCTCGCTCACGTCTTATGAGCGCGCGTTGCAGCCGGGCAATTCCTCCATCGTGATGGAGCCGACCAGCGAATTCTTCGATTATCTGAGCTCGGACGCCGGACGCGGCAACGCAACCGACCCCGAAGTTCCCGTGACGGAATGACCTGGTTTCTACTGGGCCTCGGCCTGGTTCTGGTGATCGAGGGGCTGGCGCTTGCGCTGGCCCCTTCACGTATCGAACAACTGCTGGCCTTCTTCGCCGCCCTGTCCCCCGAACGCCGCCGCAGCCTTGGTCTTGCCGCCGTTGCCACAGGCGTCCTGCTGGTCTGGACGGCGCGGCAGCTGGCAGGCGCACCCTAGCGCGCGCCTTTTGCGCCTCTTGAAACAATCTGCGCAAAGGGTTCACATGCTGTTGAGAGAGCGCGACCCGGTTTGCATTGCAATCCGCAGCGCCTACCTGATGATCACAAGCGTGCTCCGCCGTGCCGGCCATTGGCAGCGCGGCACCGCCAAACGAAAGGAGTTCGGAGTGCATCCCACCGTTCTGTCCCCTCAGGCCCGCGCCCAATCCGCGCAGCGCCCAACCCCCCGTGTGTTTCTGGCCCTTGCGCTCGGCCTGTCGCTGGCGCTGGGTTCGGCGCTTGACGTCCGCGCGCAATCGGCCCCCGACAGCTTTGCCGACCTGGCCCAGCAGATCAGCCCGTCCGTGGTGAACATCACCACCTCTGCCGTCGTCGCCGCCCCCACAGGAAACGGCCCGATGGTCCCCGAAGGATCCCCCTTCGAGGATTTCTTCCGCGATTTCATGCCCCCCAATGGTGAGGGTGGCCCGCAAGAACCCCGCCGGTCCGAGGCGCTGGGCTCCGGCTTCGTGATTTCCGAAGACGGCTACATCGTCACCAACAACCACGTCATCGAAGGCGCGGATGAGATCGAGATCGAATTCTTCTCCGGTGACCGGCTGAAAGCCGAACTCGTCGGCACCGATCCCAAAACCGATATTGCGCTTCTGAAAGTCACGTCCGAAGAACCGCTTCCCTTCGTCCAGTTTGGCAACTCCGATCTGATGCGCGTGGGCGATTGGGTCATGGCCATGGGCAACCCGCTGGGTCAGGGCTTCTCGGTCAGCGCGGGCATCGTCTCCGCCCGTGGCCGCGAACTGTCGGGCACCTATGACGATTACATCCAGACTGACGCCGCGATCAACCGCGGCAACTCGGGCGGCCCGCTGTTCAACATGGACGGTCAGGTCATCGGCGTGAACACTGCCATCCTGTCGCCCAATGGCGGCTCCATCGGCATCGGATTCTCCATGGCCTCCAATGTGGTGACCAAGGTCGTCGATCAGCTGCGTGAATTCGGCGAAACCCGCCGCGGCTGGCTGGGCGTCCGCATTCAGGACGTCACGCCCGACGTGGCCGAGGCGATGGGGCTGGAAGCCTCTGCCGGCGCGCTCATCACCGATGTCCCCGACGGTCCGGCCAAAGACGCCGGGATGCAGGCAGGTGACGTGATCACCACTTTCGACGGCAAGGAAATCGGCTCGGTCCGCGACCTCACCCGTCAGGTCGCAGACAGCCCGGTCGGCTCCGCCGTTCCCGTGATCGTCCTGCGCGAAGGCGAAACGACAACGCTTTCCGTCACCCTTGGCCGCCGCGAAGAGGCCGAGGCTTCCGAGGTCGTCCCCGCCGCCGCCGACCCGCAGCAGGACCCGGCTGAACTGAACCTCCTGGGCCTCACCCTCGCGCCGCTGACGGCAGAAACCGCCGCCGAACTGGGCCTGCCGGATGATGCCAAGGGTCTGGCTGTCACCGCGGTCGACACCCTGTCCGAGGCTTATAGCAAAGGCCTCCGCGAAGGCGACGTGATCACCGAGGCAGGGCAACAGCCTGTTTCGCGCCTTTCCGATCTCGAAGACCGGGTGACCGAGGCGCGCGATGCGGGCCGCAAGTCGCTGCTTTTGCTGGTACGTCGTGCAGGCGACCCGCGCTTCGTGGCTCTCTCGGTCGAAGAAATGGCCCCTGCCGAACAATAAGGGCGGTCACAGCATCATCATCCGGGGCGGCGGGGCAACCTGCCGCCCCTTTGCTATCCGATCTCGTGCAACAGCCGGGTACGAAAGCTTTCCATCCATTCCGCCCGTTCTTCTGCCATCCGCCGCCCTGTCGCCGTCTGCATCGCGGCGGCCACCGGGAACAGCTTCACGTCCAGATGGTCCAGCGCATAGCGGCGATCATCCAGCGCCCGCTCCATCGCCAGCGGATCAACGGCATGGAACAAGGCGCCCCCCATCTGCCCGGCGATCAGGAACATCCGCGCCAACCCAATCGCCCCCAGCGCCTCCAGCCGATCCGCATCCTGCAGGATACGCGCCTCTATCGTTTCCGGCGCGATCCCGGCGGAAAAGCTGTGCGCTGCAATGGCGTGATGCACCGCCGCCATTCGCCCTGCGTCAAACTCCATCGCCGCCAGTTCCCGCACCGCCAGATCCGCA
The DNA here is from genome assembly GCA_035192965.1 of Fuscovulum sp. NCBI lineage: Bacteria > Pseudomonadati > Pseudomonadota > Alphaproteobacteria > Rhodobacterales > Paracoccaceae > Fuscovulum > Fuscovulum sp. The sequence goes on from CP136571.1 coordinate 1,523,592, forward strand.
GACAGTCGCGAAGCCTGCGCCCGATCAGGGCTGTCCTTGGGCAGGTTCACCGCATCGTGGAAATAGGCCGCCGCTGCAAGTACGTCCGCATCCGCCCCCGGCTCATCCAGCGCAATCAGGCGGCAGCTTTTCCACACCCGGTCCAGATGGCCCAGATCATGCGCCCCATCCGTCGCCCCCTCCCACAGCGCGGCCATCCGCGCGCGGGCGCGGCCCGCCCAGACGCTCACAATTCCTCCAGCGCGGTGGGCAGCAGCCCCAGTTCCCGCGCCGCCGCAAGCGACAGGCGCGCACTGTCCAGCCCCCGCTCGGTCTGATAGCGCCGCACCGCATCGCGCGTGCCCGCATCCATCTGCCCGGTCAATTCCAGCGTGTAATAGCCCCGCGCTTTCAGCGCCCGCTGAAGCGATGCCATGAATCCCACCGTATAATCGGCAGGGCAGGGCGCGCGGAACCAAACCTCCTCGCGGTCCTGCAGGATGCGTGTGCTTGTGTTGGTGCGATAGCTGGCAGGGGTCAGCACGCTGCCATCCTCGGCCCGCGTTTCGGGTGTCACCACCACCTGTTCCGTCACCGTCTCGATCACCGCAGGCGTCACGTCGCTTTCCCAGCACGCGCCTTCGGGCTGCGCGGGCGGTCCGGGCCGGTCCAGCCGCACGATTTCGCGCGCAAGGTCGCTGCTGCGGGGGGCCTGTGGCACGCCCGCCGTCTGGCAGGCGCACAGCACCACCAGCATCAGACCCGTCGCTATCGCTGTTCTCTGCATCCGCCCCATGTCCTGCCCGCCCGGTTTGCCCGGATCACGGCGCAGCATAGCGGCATTCCCTGTGCGCTGAAAGCCCGCCCCTCAGGGCTGATCGCCCGCCCGCACCCCGTCATGGCGGAAATCGGGACGCAGCAACTGGTCCAGCATGGGCGACAGATCCTCGATCACCTCGGCCACCACATGCACCACGCCTGCGTCACGCTGCAACTTGCCCGTCACCCGCAGCATCCGCCCTGCAATCACCGCGCGGCGGAACCGTTCATAGACATTGGCCCAGACCACCACGTTGCAGGTGCCTGTCTCATCCTCCAGCGTGACAAAGATCACCCCCTTCGCCGTGCCGGGCCGCTGCCGCAGCAACACCAGCCCCGCCACACAGACGCGCGCCCCTGCAGGCGGCTCATCCAGCCGCGCCGCCACCAGCGCCGCTGGCGGGCGCGGCCATGTTCCGGGCCGTGTCGTCGGCACCAGCCAATCCGACATAGGGCGCAGGGCAGGATCAGGGGATCGCGGGGCAGGGTGTGACATAAGAACAAAAATAGAACATCTGCCGGATTTGGCAAGCCGCCCGATCCCATCCCCCGCGTCATCCGCCCCACTGGCAAAGGCCCCCGAAATCGCCTATGTCGAACGTCAGCAACGCACATCTGGCGCAACGGGCAGGGTAGAATGGCGAAGATCACCTATGTGGAACATGGCGGCAAGGAACACGTGGTCGAGGTCGCGAATGGCCTCACCGTGATGGAAGGCGCCCGCGACAACGGCATCCCAGGGATCGAGGCCGATTGCGGCGGTGCCTGCGCCTGCTCCACCTGCCATGTCTATGTCGATCCGGCCTGGGTAGACAAACTGCCGAAGAAGGACAGCATGGAAGAAGACATGCTTGATTTCGCCTGGAACCCCGATCCGGCCCGCTCGCGCCTCACCTGCCAGCTCAAGGTGTCCGACGCGCTGGATGGCCTGCGCGTGCAGATGCCGGAAAAGCAGATCTGACGAACCAAATCTAATCGGCAGGGTCGCGCATCGCGCGGCCCCATCAGGCCAGCAGCAGCGCCGCCTCGGTCCGGCTGGCACAGGGCCGCGCAGTCCCTCCCAACAAAGTGCCTTCCCAGAAGGCCCGGCCCAGATCGGGAAACACGGCCAGAAGCTCGGCCAGCGTGTCCGGTGCCAACTCAGCCGCATCCTGTGCAAAGGGGTGATAGCTTTCCGTTGCCGCCCCTTCGGCAAAGATGATCTCGTGCCGGTCAAACAGCAGATGGAAGTACTCCACCCGCTCCTCCGGCACCACCTGCACCCGGTCGCCATCCACCAGATCGGCCGCCGCCGCCAGAACCTCCGGCTCGCCGGTCAGCAATTCCGCGCGCCAGCCCGACACCACCATCCGGTGATGCGGCGATACCCGCACCGGGCGCACATTACCCAAAACCCCGGTCGCGATCTCCACTGGGGCCAGCGCACCGCGCCCGTCCACCAGCTTTGACAGCACCCGCCGCACCGGCTGCATCCCATGATCCATAGTTTCGATCATCATGCCGTCGCGCAGATCCTCGACCGCGACTAATCCCGTCGCCGTCTCGATCCGCGTTCCCCGGGCGAAACAGGCCAGTTCCGTGGTCTGGAACACATGGACTGCCAGCGCCAGCGCCGCATCCACCCGTTCATCTTGCATCTGGTCTGGCATCACGATCACCCGTTCACTTGGCACAGGTGGAAGACTCGCCCCGAACTGTGACGAGATTAGGGCGCGCGCACATCGGCCGCGGGGAAAATGGTTAACCGTTCATGGCAATCACGCCCCAATCGGGCGGCGTCAATTGGCCTTGCGCGCGGGCAGAAAGGGCAGGGGGGTGACGGGCACCCCATCCTCCAGCAGCTTGCGCGCCTCATCCGCCCGCGCCTCGCCATGGATGGCGCGTTCAGGTACCTCACCGGCATGCATGCGCCGTGCCTCGGTCACGAAGTCCATCCCCACGTAATCGGAATTCTCTTCGACCTGGCGGCGCAACGCGGCCAGCGCCGCCTCAAGCTCGGTCGCCGGCGCGCCCAGCGAAGGCCGCTCCGCCTCGCCGCGCAGGGCCGCCACGCTGGGGGCCATCAGCGCCTTTTCGACCTCACCCGATCCGCAGACCGGGCAGGCCACATGCCCCGCCGCCTTGAGCGTGTCGAACGCGCTGCCCGACGGGAACCAGCTTTCAAAGCTGTGGTCCTTGGCACATTTCAGGCTGAAGCGGATCATCGCGGATCACCGGGTTGCAAGGGGCAGTCTCGTCTCATCCTTCCGACCTATGCAGATCGGTCCGGAAATCAAGCCACGCGTCACGGGTCGCGGTCAGGTCGCAGGTCCTGCCGTGGCTTGGGTCAGGACTGCAGGATCATGCGCCAGCTTCTGGAACAGCGCCCGCAATTCCGGCTCGGCCACCAGCTTGGCGGCCTTGTCCGCCCCGAACCAACGGCGGCGGCGTTCCTTGCGTTCGGGGAAGCGCGCCGCAAGCTCCTCTACACGCAACGGAAAGACCGACACTGCACAGGGCAGCGCCTCTTTGGTGCCGCGCAGCTTGTCATAGGTATACAGGCCCAACGCATCCTTACCTTCCTGTCCACGCACCCCGGCCTCTTCCCAGGCCTCCTGCGCGGCGGATTCGGCCGGGCTCTTGTCTGCGACGGGCCAGCCTTTGGGAATGACCCACCGCCCGGTATCGCGGCTGGTGATCAGCAGCACCTCGACACGCCCGCGATGCAGTCGCCAGCACAACGCAGCAAACTGGTTGCGCGGTCCGTCCTCCCCCAGGGAAAGGAATTGGCTTGTCTGGCTCCGTTTCATCTGCTCGCCCGATCTTTCAACCCGGTTTTTCATCCGGATCGCTGCTTTGTCCTCGTATATGATAGGTCGCGCCCCGAACTTCCACTCCGAGATTGGTTTTCCTGCGGATTTTACGTGGTTTCTTTGGATTTTGTCGGCAATATGCCACTTACGACAGCATTTCACGCCCGTGCCGCCATTTGCTTCATGCCAAGGTCGCGTTGACCTTGGCCCTACCCGCCTTATCTTGCGCCTGATAACGTAAAGCCAAGCCATTTCAGGAAGCCGCGATGCGCCTTTTTCCTCGTGCGATGTCCACTACCCTCGCTTCTGCTGCGCTGGCTCTTCTGCCTGTGGCCGCGGTCGCCGGGTTCAGCTTTCCCTCGATTGACGGCGGCACCATCGACCTTGATACCTTCAAGGGGCAGCCGGTTCTGGTGGTCAACACCGCTTCGCTTTGCGGGTTTGCCGCGCAGTTCGATGATCTTCAGGCCCTGCATGATGAATACGCCACCCGTGGCCTCGTCGTCCTTGCTGTGCCTTCGGATGATTTCCGCCAGGAACTCGCCTCCGCGGATGAGGTCAAGGAATTCTGCGCCGTCAACTTCGACCTGACCATCCCGATGACGGACATCACCCCCGTCCGTGGCGCGGCTGCCCACCCCTTCTACCAGTGGCTCGCCACGACCGAAGGGTTCGAACCCAACTGGAACTTCAACAAGGTTCTGCTGGATGGCGATGGCGCGGTTGTCGCCACCTGGGGCAGCGTGATGCGCCCCACCGCCGCCCCCGTCGTGGAAAAGATCGAAGCCCTGCTGCCGTGACATCTTCCGCTTCGGTGGCCCTTCCGGGGCCGCTTTTCCTCGGCTCGGGCATTTATCGCGGCTCCTCCTACGGGCAGACCCACCCCCTGCGCGTGCCCCGCGTCTCCACCGTGATGGACCTTGCCCGCACCTTGGGCTGGCTGCCGCCGGACCGGTTCCGCCAAAGCCCGCGCGCCAAGCCCGCCGCGCTGACTGCCTATCACACGCACGCCTATATCGCCGCCCTCCAACAGGCCGAGGCAACCGGCCATGTCGATGCCGACACCCGCGCCCGCCACCACCTCGGAACCACCTCCAACCCGATTTTCCCAGAAATGTTCCGCCGCCCTGCCACTGGCGCAGGCGGCGTCATACTTGCCGCCGAACTGCTTGCCACCCATCCGGCAGGCGCGATCCACGTTCCCGGCGGAGGCACCCATCACGGCTTGCCTGATCGCGCAAATGGGTTCTGCTACCTCAACGACCCCGTCCTCGCCCTCATGGCGCTGCGCCATGCCGGGCTGCAACGCCTCGCCTATATCGACATCGACGCCCACCACCCCGATGGCGTAGAGCCCGCCTTTGCAGGCGATCCCGACCTGCTGATGATCTCGGTCCATGAAGAAAACCGCTGGCCCTTTACCGGCGCACTCTCCGATGATGCCGGGGGCAACGCCTTCAACCTCCCCGTCCCGCGCGGCTACAACGATACCGAGGCCCGCGCCGTCCTCCATGGCCTCATCCTCCCCCGCCTCGCCGCGCACAGGCCGCAGGCCATCGTCCTGCAAGCCGGGGCCGACTCCTTGATGGAAGACCCGCTCTCCCGCCTGGCCCTGTCCAACCGCGCCTATCTTGAGGCGCTCACCGAAATCCGCCCCCTCGCGCCCCGTCTCCTGCTGCTGGGCGGCGGCGGGTACAACCCATGGTCCGTGGGCCGCTGCTGGACGGCACTCTGGGCCGCGCTCAACGGCCTTGAAATCCCCGACCACCTGCCCGACGATGCGGCCGCCATCCTCCGCGCCCTGTCATGGGGCGGCGGCACCCGCCCGGCTCCGGAACCGCACATGCTCACCACGCTTCTCGACCCCCCGCGCGAAGGCCCCGTCCGCCCCGAAATCCGCGACCGCCTCGCCCATCTGGCCCGCCGATGATCCGCGCTTTCCTCGCCCTTCCCCTGCCGGAAGAGGCCCTCTCCGCGCTGCGCGTGCAGCAATTCCTGCTGCCCCTGCCGAAAAAGACCGATCCTGACGGCTTCCACCTCACCCTCGTTTTCTTGGGCGAACAGCCCGAACCCGTGCTGGAGGCCGCGCATGAACGCTTCGCTCAAACCCGCGTTCCACCCTTTCCACTGTCCCTGAAATCCCTCGGCCTCTTTGGTGGCGCCAAACCCCGCGCCGCCTGGGCCGGCGTTGCCCCCTCCGAACCGCTCACCCGCCTGCAAGCGAAACTCGACCACGCCGCCCGCAGCGCCGGGATTGTCACGGAACGCCGCCGCTTCCACCCCCACGTCACGCTCGGCCGCTTCCTCCCCCCGGGAACCGAAGATACCTTCCGTCTCGAACGCGCCATTGCGGCGGGCAGCACCTTCACCACACCCGCATGGCAGGTCGATCACTTCATCTTGTTCGAGTCCCGCCAGACAAAGCAGGGCAGCGTCTACAGCGAACTCGCCCGCTACGATCTATAGCGCCGTTGTTTCCAAGAATGGCGCGCGCCGCCCCGGCCAATCTGTCGCCAGATGATATTGCTGCCCCATGGCCAACACCTTGGCATCCGCTCCAAAAGCTCCGAAGACCTGCATCCCCATCGGCAGCCCCTGCGCGCCAAACCCCACTGGCACGTTCAAGGCGGGCAACCCCGCCAGGCCCACCGGTATCATCACCTCCATCCAGCGGTGATAGGTGTCCATTGCCCGGCCGTTGATCGACTGTGGCCAGCGCCACTCAACCGGAAAAGGCCAGACTTGCGCCGTCGGCATCACCAGCGCGTCATAGTCGCCGAACAGCTTGGCCGCCCGCGCATACCACCGTGATCGAATGACATTCGCGGCATGGAACTCCGCCGCCGAAACCTTCGTTCCCTGTTCGATTTCCCACAGGCTTTCCGGCTTGATCAGCGCCCGCTTGGCCGGGTCCGCCGCCATCGCCTGCTTGTCGCCCGCATTCAGCATCGCCCGGATCGTCGTCCAGGCAAACCACAGCTGTTCCGCCGGAAAGGGGGGGGCCACCGGCTCCACCACCGCCCCCATCTCCTCGAACACCCGCAACCCCGCTTCGCACAGCTCAATTATCCCCGGCTCACACCCATAGGCGCCGCCCCAATCGCCGAGCCAGCCGATCCGCTTGCCCCGCATATCGATGTCCAGCAGGTCACCAAACGGCTCCGCCGCACGCCCGAAGGGCACTTCCGGGTTCACCCCCGCCTGCACCTCCAAAAGCCGCGCCACATCCTCCACCGTCCGCGCCATCGGCCCCTCGGTCGCCATCGTGGCCAGAAACGTCGCCCCCACCGCATCGGCTGGCACCAACCCGTAGGACGGGCGGAAACCATAAACGTTGTTCCACCCCGCCGGATTGCGCAGCGATCCCATCATGTCTGACCCGTCAGCCACCGCGACCATCCGGCACGCCAGCGCCACCGCCGCGCCTCCCGATGATCCCCCCGCCGTGCGCGTCAGGTCATAGGGATTGCGCGTCACCCCATGCACCGGGTTGAAGCTATGGCTGCCATGCCCCCATTCCGGCGTATTGGTCTTGCCGATGAAGATCGCCCCCGCCGCCCGCATCCGCGCTGCCAACAGGTCATCGGCCACCGGAACGTGATCGGCAAAGATCGGCGACCCCCAGGTCGTGCGTATCCCCTTGACCGCCACCAGATCCTTCACCGCCATGGGAATTCCGTGCAGCCAGCCCCGGCGCGGCGCATCATCCGCCGCCCGCGCCTGATCCATCAGCACATCCGCATCCGGCATTGAAACGATGGCATTCACCGCCCCGTTCACCGCCGCCACCCGCGCCAGCGTGGCCTCCATCACCTCAGATGGCCGCACCTCTCCCGTCGCGATCAGCCGTGAAAGGCGTGATGCCGAAAGTTCACAAATCTCCATGGTCTTCATCTTGGCTCAAATACTCCGGGGTTTGGGGCAGCGCCCCAACTGGAACGGGCGCGGGCGAAGGCCCGCGCCCGTGACCTAAAAGACATGTGCCGCCCCTTGCGGGGGCGGCACTCCGCTGGATCACTTCTGCAATTCGGTCCAGATCGCAGTGATGTACTCCTGCGCCTTGCCGGTGCAGGTCGGCAGGAAAACGCCCGCCGCCTTGTGCTCTTCCGGGATCACAACTTCCGGCGCGGTCTTCATGTCCTCGGGCATGAAGGCTTCCGATCCGGCAATCCCGTTCGCGTAACGCGCAAAGGAAGAAATCATCGCGGCATTCTCCGGCACCATGATGAAATCAAGGAACTTGTAGGCTTCTTCCACATTCTGCGCATCCGACAGCAGGGCCACCGAGTCCATGAACAGGGGATAGCCTTCCTTCGGATAGCCATAGGCCACCGTCGCATTGGCGATCCGCGCGCGCATGGTGGATCCGTTCCAGTTCACCGATCCCGCCCAATCGCCGTTCGACAGCCGCTCGGTCGCGCCGTAATCCATGCTGATCCAGTTGGGCTTGGCCGCCACCAGCAGGTCGCGCGCCTTTTTCAGCACTTCCGCATCTTCCGAACAGGGCTCGCCACCCGCATACATCGTGGCCATCGCCACGATGTCATTCATCTCCGGCACCACGTTGATCTTGCCCTTCAACTCCTCCGGCACCTCCAGCCAGACGGCGCTGGTGTTGATGTCGCCCGGATAGACGGCCGTATCCACCGCCACCCCGGTCGATCCCCACTGCCACGGAATCGTATGCGCACGACCCGGATCCCAGGCCACATCCGCCCATTCCGGCGCGATATTGGCCTTGTTCGGCAGCTTGGATGCGTCCAGTTCGACGATCAGCCCCTTTTCCACCCAGATCGGCACATAGTTGGCCGAAGGCACCACCAGATCGAACCCGTGGCCGCCCGCCTCAACCTTGGCCAGAGCAGTGTCGTTGCTGTCGTAATCCGTCACCGTAACGGTGATGCCCGTCTCGGCCTTGAACTTCTCCAGCAGTTCGGGGCTGGTATAGTTGCCCCAGTTGTACAGGTTCAGTTGCCCTTCCGCCTGCGCCATGGCCGTGGTGGCCATCAGCAGCGCGCTCGCCGTCATCAGTCTTTTCATTGCAGTTGCTCCCTTGTTGGTTTCGTTTTTCTTTCCTGTCAGTCCCGTTTCCGCGTCAGCAGGAAAAAGGCCGTCAACAGCACCACCGTCAGCGCCAGCAAGGCGGTGGAAATCGCATTCACCTCGGGCGTCATCGTCCGGCGCAATTGCCCCAGCATGTAGGTGGGCAGCGTATCCTGCCCGCCCGATTTCACGAATTCGGTGATGATCACGTCATCCAGCGAAATCACGAAGGCCAGCATCGCCCCCGCCAAAATCCCCGGCCCCAGCAAAGGCAGCGTCACATGCCGGAACGTCTGCCAGGGCGAGGCGTAAAGGTCCGTCGCCGCCGCCTCCAGCGACAGGTCCATCCCCTCCAGCCGCGCCCGGATCGGCAGATAGGCAAAGGGAATGCAGAATGCCGAATGCGCCAGGATCAGGTAGCCAAGCCCCTGATAGCCCGTTGCGACCTTTACCATCCCGAACAGGATCATCAGCGCCACCGCCGTCACGATCTCGGGCACCATCAGCGGCTGGTTGATCGCCACATAGATGAAAGTCTCGCCCCGGAACTTCGCCCGCCGCGTCGTGCCCAGCGCGGCCAGCGTCGCCACCGTCGTCGATATCACCGCCGCGCAGACCGCGATCAGCAGCGACCGCCCGGTCGCATCCTTCACCGCCTGATTGTCCCACGCATCCTCATACCAATGCAGCGAAAACCCTTCCCATACCGCGATGCTGTTGCCCGCGTTGAAGGAAAATGCCACCAGCGTCGCGATGGGCAGATAAAGCATTACGAAGGTCGCCACCGCCACCAAGGCAAAGCCGGGAATGCGCGCCACCTCGAACCGCCGCTCAGCCATGCGGATTGCTCCCCCGGTTCGCGGCCCGCACATAGATCAGCAGCGCCACCGTCACGATGACCAGCAGCGTCACCGACAGTGCCGCCCCCAGCGGCCAGTTCCGCCCTGCCAGAAACTGCAATTCGATGAAATTCCCGATCATCATGTTCTTGCCGCCACCCAGCACGCGCGGGGTGACATAAGCCCCCAGCGACGGCACAAAGACCAGAATGGATCCGGCGATGATCCCCGGCTTCACGATGGGCAGGATCACCCGCCGCAACACCTGCCAGCGCGTCGCGTAAAGATCGTACCCCGCCTCCAGAAGGCGCATGTCGAACCGGTCGATCGCTGCAAACAGGGGCAGCACCATCAGCGGCAAATAGACATAGGCCATCCCGATCAGCACCGCTGTATCAGTATAGATGATCGCCAAAGGCTCGTTGATCACCCCGGTCCACAACAGGAACGTGTTCAGCACCCCTTCCTGACGGATCACCTCCATGATCGCGAAGGTCCGGATCAGCAGGTTCGTCCAGAACGGAATGGTGATCAGAAACAGCCACAACCCCCGTTGCCGGGGCGGACGCGTGGCGATGAACCAGGCCGTCGGAAAGCCCAGCGCAAAGGTCGCCGCCGTTGTCAGCAAGGACAGCTTCACCGACCGCCAGAAGATCGAAAGATGCGCATCCGCAAGCCCCAGCGTGCCGTCAAAGATGTCGCGCGTGAACATCATGCTCACCCAGCCATCCCAGCTGAATTCCCAGACCACATTGCCGTATTGGCCGGGCGTCAGAAAAGAATAGACGATGATGATGAACAGCGGCCCGATGGCGGCCACCATCAGCAACAGCAGGGCAGGGGACGACAACAGCCACCCGTTGCGGGCCGATTGCTTTCGCAGGCGCTCCTCGGCGGCGCTCATCGCCTCAATCCTCCAGAACCTGCGCCGCGCCCGGCGCAAAGCGGATGCCCACCGCCTGCCCGGGCTCGATCCCCGCCTCGCCATTGGCCGGGCTTTGAAGCCGTGCCACCACCTCGGTTCCATCGGCCAGCGCAAGGTGGCAATGCGTATCCGTCCCGAAATAGACTTGGAACTTCACCGTCGCCGCTATCGCCCCCTGCTCACCTGCCGCCACCAGCCGCACCTGTTCGGGCCGCACCGTCAGCGTCACCGTTCCCGGCCGCGTCGTCGCCACCTCCACCACATCCCCCGTGGCCAGTTTCACCCCACTTGGTACCACCGTGGCGGGCAGGAAATTCGTCTCGCCGATGAAACTGGCGACAAAGCGGTTCACGGGCCGGGTGTAGATCTCCTTCGGGCTGCCCACCTGCTGCAACTTGCCCGCGCTCATCACGCCGATCCGGTCGCTCATGGTCAGCGCTTCTTCCTGATCATGCGTCACGAAGATGAAGGTGATCCCGGTCTCGGTCTGCAACCGCTTCAACTCGACCTGCATCTCTTTGCGCAGCTTCAGGTCCAGCGCGCTCAGTGGCTCGTCCAGCAGCAGAACCTTCGGCTGCGGTGCCAAGGCCCGCGCCAGCGCCACCCGCTGCTGTTGCCCGCCCGACAACTGGCTGGTCTTGCGCCCCGCCATCGCCTCCAGCTTCACCAAGGCCAGCATTTCGGCCACCCGCGCCTGCACCTCGGCCTTGGGGCGGCCCTGCATTGTCAGGCCGAAACCCACATTCTCCGCCACGCTCAGATGCGGAAACAGTGCATAGCTCTGGAACACCGTATTTACCGGGCGCCGGTTCGGCGGCAATTCGGTGATGTCCGTGCCATCCAGCAGGATCGTCCCGCTGGTCGGCATCTCGAATCCCGCGATCAGGCGCAGCAGCGTGGTCTTGCCACAGCCGGACGGTCCCAGCAGGGTAAAGAACTCGCCCTTGCGGATCTGGATCGAAACATCGTCCAGCGCCCGCACGGCAGCGTCGCCCTGGCCAAAGGCCTTGACGGTGTTTCTGGCCTCGATGGTGACGGCTTCGGTCACTCTCTGGCGCTCCCCATTTGTCTGCTTTTTCTTTTGATCATATCTGAACGGGCGAATCTCGGCTTGGCAAGCGTTAAGAATCCACTGGCCCCGCCATCGGGGCCCGCGCCCCGGCCCAGGGTGCCGCCCGCTCAATTTCCGCGCAAAGCGCAATCAGGTCTTCATCCGCGCCAAAGGGCATGGCCAGATGCACCCCGATGGGCAGATCCCCTTCGGACCACCCCAAGGGCAGGCTCGCCGCCGGCTGGCCGCTGGCGTTGAACACCGCGCAGAAGGGCGAGTATTCAAAGATTCCCCCCGGTCCGATCCGATAGGCCAGATAATCCTCGGTGTCGTGATTGAACCGCCCCACCTGCGCGGGGGGTTCCGCCAGCGTGGCCGACAGGATCACATCAAACTGGCCCTCGAACACCCCGGCCATCTGGCGGCCAAAGGCGTGGATCTCGCCCACCGCCTCCAGATAGCGCGTCGGATGCAACCCTTCCGCATGGGCCATCGCGCCCCGCGACACGCCTTCCACCAACCCGGCCGCTTCGCGCCCCTTCAATGCCTTGCGCACCCCCAGTGCGGTGCCAACCCCCACGATATCCGTCCAGGCCCGCATCATCATCGGCACATCCGCCTGCGGCCGCCCCGGCTCCACATGATGCCCCAAGCTTTCCAGCAGTCGCCCGGCCTGATGCACCACGGCCCGCACCTCGGGGTGGATCGCCGCGCCCGTGAAGGTCGTATCGCAGATCATCACCCGCATCCGGCGCGGCGGTCGGCTGATCGCATCGGCATGGCTGCGGCGCAGGGCTGGGGCCACATAGGGCGCACCCAGATCCGGCCCTGCGCAGGCATCCAGCATCACCGCCGTATCCCTGACCGACCGCGTCAGGAACCCGTCAATCGCCATCCCCGCCCAGCCTTCGCCGACATAAGGCCCGTCTGGCAGCCGCGCCCGCGTCGGCTTGAACCCGAACAGCCCGCAATTCGACGCCGGTATCCGCACTGACCCGCCGCCATCCGACCCATGTGCAAAGGCCACGATCCCCGCGGCCACCGCCGCCCCCGCACCACCGGACGATCCGCCCGGCGTGTGATCCGTGTGCCACGGGTTGCGCGTCGGCCCGCCATAGACCGCCGCCTCTGTCGCCGCGCCGATCCCGCCCTCCGGGCTGGTGGTCCGCCCGAACGTGACCACCCCTGTCGCCCGGATGCGCGCATAGATCGCCGAGTCGCGCCCATAGCGTGTATCGGCCAGCAAGCGCGAACCGTTATGTGACGGGAAATCCACCGCCTCGCACCCCAGATCCTTCAACAGGAACGGCACCCCCCTGAACGGCCCGTCGGGCAGACCCGAGGCGATGGCCCGCCGCGCCACCTCCTCCTGCATCAGCACCACGGCATTGATCGCCGGATTGCGCGCCGCCACCGCTGCAAGCGCGGCATCCAGCAACTCGCCCGGCGTCACTTCCTTGGCCGCGACCAGTTCCGCCAGCGCCGTCGCATCCCGCGCCCCCAGATCCCCGATCATCCCGCTCTCCCCCTTCAGCATTTCTTCATGCTGGACCGGGCAGGATGCCGGGGTCCCGCCCCGTACCGCCACCCGCGCGTCGCTTTCCGCCCCCCGCGCTGCGATTTCCGCCGGACCAAAGGTTAACGCGGCCCTAACCCCCCGTTCGAAGCGTGCATACACTTTGCTGCACAGGATGCTGCACGGTTTGCTGCACGCCGAAATCCCGTATTTCCGTTCTAAAACATTGGTTTACGCAAAAACCATCCACTTTGCGTGCACCCCGCAGCCCACAAGCGGCATCCCGCATCTCAAACCCGACACGGCGAAAAATATTCCATTGACAGCAATTCCAGTCGCACTATGCAGGATGTGCCTTCGGTTCCGGCAGATGTCGGATGAAAAGGGAACGCGGTGCAAATCCGCGGCTGCCCCCGCAACTGTAAGCGGCGAGTGATGGTGGAATATGCCACTGGGGTTATCCCCGGGAAGGCCCACCCGAACCCTGACCCGCAAGCCAGGAGACCTGCCAAGGTGATCACCCTTTCCGGGGCGCGGGGAGCGCATCGGGCAGCGGACTTTCCGCTTGAGGTGACGAACTCACCGTCGGCGGAAGGGGCCATCCCTTTCCCAAGACATATGTTTTTGTCAGGGCCCCCGTGGCCCGCAGGAAGGGAAACAGGCATGCAACGCCTCTCCGTCTCACTCATCGCACTCCTCGCAGCATTCCCGGTCAACGCGCAGACAGCCGACCGGGATGTCCGGCTGCCGGAAATCGTGATCACCCCCAACCGCACCGCGCAGGCTGCCAACCGCACCGGCAGCTCGGTTCAGGTCGTCGATGCCGAGGCCATCAGAAAGGCGGGCGACACCACCGTCGCCGCCGTTCTGAACCGCATCCCGGGCGTGACCGTCACCACCCAAGGCCCTGTCGGCACGACTACCAACCTTCGTATCCGCGGCGCAGACCGCCGCTACATCGCCGTGTTCGTCGACGGCATCCGCGTCACCGATCCGACGCAGACCGAAACCTCCTTCGATTTCGGCTCCCTCCTCGCCGCAGACATTTCGCGGATCGAGGTGCTGCGCGGGTCGCAATCCGCACTCTGGGGCGGCTCTGCCGTGGGCGGGGTCATCAACATCACCACCCATGACCGGCTTGAGGAAGACGGCCAGAAGCAGAACCTTCTCGCCGAATACGGCTCCGACAATACCGCCATCCTGAGCTATGGCCTGACGCAACGGCAAGGCCGTCTGGAAACCGCCTTTTCGGGCACCCGCTACCAGAGCGACGGTTTCTCCGTCTTCGCCGGCGGCGCCGAGGCCGACCCGTCCGAGGCAACGCGCCTGTCCTTTTCGGCCCGCTATGCACTGTCTGACACGCTCACCATCGGGGGCTCGGCCTTCACACAGGAAACGACGTCCGGCTTTGACGGCTTCCCCGCCCCGCTTTTCGTCTTGGCCGATCTGCCGAACACCGAAACCAAAAACGAATACGGCGCCCGGGTCTTTGCCGAACTTGATGCAGGCAACACCCAGCATCTGTTCGACCTCAGCTATTTCCGGGTGACGCGCGACGTGGTCGATGTCGATCAGGGCAACTCCTTCTTCGCGGGCGACCGCTGGGCATTGGGCTGGAACGCCACCACCTCGGTGTCTGACAGACTCTCCTTCGTCTATGGGATCGACGCGATGCAGGAAGGCGCGGATTACACCCGCATCCCCGGCGGCTCGCGCGATACCACAACGGTCGGCGCTTTCGGTCAGGCCCTCTGGTCGCCCACAGATGGTGTCGATGTCTCGGCCACCCTGCGTCTGGATGAACATTCGGAATTCGGCACCTTCACCACTGGCCGTCTTGCCGCAAGCTGGCAAGTCGGCCTTGGCACGGTCCTGCGCGCCTCATTCGGCACCGGGTTCCGGGCCCCGTCGATTGACGAACTGTATGGCGATTATGGTTTCTTCGTCGGCAACCCGAACCTGACGCCCGAGGAAAGCACCAGCTACGAGATCGGCATTGATCAGGAATTCCTCAATGGCACCACGCTGTCGGCCACGTTGTTCCGGCTAGAGACTGACAATCTGGTCACCTATGACGCGACGCCCGCTCCGGATACCCTCGTGAACCTGCCGGGCACATCGGTCCGTCAGGGTGTTGAACTGGGTCTCGAAGTGCCGGTCACCTCGACCCTCACGCTGGTCGGTGCCTATACCTATACCGACGCGCGCCGTCCCAACGGGCTGCCTCTGACACGCGTTCCGCTGAACCAGCTCAGCCTCAACCTCGATGCCGAGCTGGGCGATGGGTGGACCGGCAGCTTCGGCCTTGTCCATGCCTCGGGCGCAGAGGATGCGGGCGCAGACTCCGACACCTACACCGTCTACCGCGCGCAGGTCGCCTATGACCTCGGGCAGGACCGTGAGCTCTATCTGCGAGTGGAAAACCTGACGGATGAGATCTACGAAATCGTGCAGGACTTTGCCACACCGCGCCGGTCAGTGCACCTTGGCCTCCGTGCGTCGTTCTAATCCCCTCCTCCCCGTCGCCCTTGCCCTTTGGGCCGGGGCGGCGGTGGCGGCGCCGCCCGAACGGGTGGTGTCGATGAACCTTTGCACCGATCAGCTTGCCATGCTGCTGGCTGCCCCCGGGCAGTTGCTGTCGGTCAGCCATCTGTCGCTTGACCCGCTGTCCTCTGCCATGGTCGAAGAGGCCCGCGCCTACCCGATCAACCGGGGCGGGGCGGAACAGATCTTCCTTATGCACCCCGATCTCGTGCTGGCCGGCACCTACACTGCCCGCGCCTCAGTCGACCTGCTGCGCGGGCTGGGGATCGAGGTCGTCCAGCTTCCCCCCGCCGACACTTTGCAAGATGTCGCCGCCCATATGCGCCTGATCGGCACTGCCTTGGGTCGCGCCGAACAAGGCGAGGCGATGGCGCAGGCCTTTGAATCCGACCTTGCCGCGCTGGGCTTTGACGGCGCGCCCGTCACGGCGGCTATGTATTACCCCAACGGCTATACCGCGGGATCGGGCACCTTGTCTGACGCCATCCTCACCCTCACCGGCTTTGCCAATGTCGGGGCCGAAGCAGGCCTCACCGGGGGCGGCATCCTGCCCTTGGAACGGCTGGTTATCGCCGAACCCACGGTCGTCGTGACTTCCACCCCCTATCCCGGCGCGTCGCGGGCCGAAGAGATCCTGACCCACCCCGCGCTGGACGCGATCCGCAACGATGCCGCCCGCGCCTCGGTCCGCGATGCCGATTGGGTCTGCGGCACGCCCCATATCCTGAACGCCATCCGCACCATGGCCCAGACACGCGCGGCGATCGGAGCATCGGAATGATGTCTCAACGCCTCCTCCTCACCCTGCTTGGACTGCTGGTCGCGGTGTTGTTCCTCGCCTCGCTCTTGATCGGTCCCGCGGCGCTGGGCCTGTCGGAAAGTCTCTCTGCCCTGCTCAGCGGCGAAGGCGGCCCGGTCGTTCTGGTCATGCAAGAGATCCGGCTGCCGCGCGCCATCCTAGGCCTGCTGGTCGGCGCCGTTCTGGGGCTGTCAGGTGCCGCAATGCAGGGCTTCCTGCGCAACCCGCTGGCCGAGCCGGGCCTGATCGGCGTCTCTTCTTCCGCCGCTTTGGGCGCGGTCCTCTCGCTCCAGACCGGCCTCGCCGCTGCCTTCACGCTGGCCCTGCCGCTGGCCGCGCTTGCCGGGGCGGCCTTGTCGGTCCTGCTGATCCTCGCCCTCGCTGGTCCGCGCGGCGGCGCGCTGTCGCTGATCCTTGCCGGCATCGCGATTTCGGCGCTCACCGGGGCTGGAACCCAACTCGTGCTGAACCTTTCGGCCAACCCCTTTGCCGTGATGGAAATCGTCTACTGGATGATGGGCTCGCTTGCCGACCGGTCCATGACCCATGTCTGGATCGCCGCCCCCTTCATGCTGGCAGGCAGCGTGATGCTTTTGTCCACGGGCCGCGCGCTGGATGCGCTGACACTTGGCGAAGACGCGGCGCAATCCATGGGCGTCAGCCTGCGCCGCCTGCGCTTGATGATAATCCTCGGCACCGCCTCCGCCATCGGTGCCTCTGTCGCCGTGGCGGGGGCCATCGGCTTTGTCGGCCTTGTGATCCCTCACCTGCTGCGCCCGCTCACAGGAGGCCAACCCTCGCGCCTGCTGCCCGCCGCCATGTTGGGCGGCGCGGCCATGCTGCTGGCCTCGGATATCGCCGTGCGCCTGATCACCCCGGATCAGGACCTGAAGCTTGGCGTCCTGACCGCCCTGATCGGCGCGCCCTTCTTCCTGCACCTTCTGTGGCGCATGCGCGGGGTGGAAGCATGACCCTGCTGCACCTTGAAAACCTGACCGTGAAGCGCGGAGAATGCCCGGTCTTGGAGGGCATTTCTCTGACGGTGGGGCAGGGGGAGTTCGTGGGTCTGATCGGCCCCAACGGCGCGGGCAAGACAACGCTTTTGCGCGCCGCTTTGGGCCTGCTGCCGCATCTGGGCCGCTCAAATCTCTCCACCCTCTCGCCGCAGGACCGCGCCCGCATCGCCGCTTTCCTGCCGCAGGCCCGCGAAATCGCCTGGCCCGTAACCGTTGACTCCATCGTCGCCCTTGGCCGCGTCCCGCACCACGCGGGTCTGCTGCGCGCGCAGGATCAGGCCGCCATCGACCGCGCGCTGGACCGCATGGGTCTGACGGGCTTTCGCGGACGCACCGCCACCGCACTGTCGGGCGGCGAACAGGCCCGCGTGCTGATCGCCCGCGCACTGGCGCAGGAAACGCCGCTCCTTTTGGCCGATGAACCCGTGGCCGGGCTCGACCCCGCGGCACAGATCCGCACCATGCAGGTCTTTGCCGACCTCGCGGCCGAGGGGCGGTCTGTCATCGCCTCCGTCCATGATCTCGGCCTCGCCGCGCGGCATTGCACGCGCCTCATCATGCTGGAAACGGGTCGCATCGCCGCCGATGGCCCCCCGCGTGACGTGCTGTCCGACGCGCTCCTTGCGCGCGTCTTTGGCGTCCAAGGTTTCCACACGGAAACGCCCCATGGCCCCGTCTTCCAACCGCTTTCCGTCACCCGATGATCCGCGCATCCCTCACCCGCCCCTGGCTTGCCGCCCACCTGCCGCGCCCCATGCGTGTGCTCAGCTGGGCCCCCTTCCGCCCCGGCTTTGCCACCGCCACGTCCGTGATCTGGCGTGAGGTGAAGAACGCCGACCTTCCCCGCGATTTCGATGTTGAATCGTGGTTTGCCCGCGAAATGCAGGCTTGGCCCGATGCCGTGGGTATGCTCACCTCGCGCGATATCGGCACCTACCATCTGGCTGGGGTGACCGTGGACGGCATCACCGCCACTTGCCTCGCCACTGTCGGCCTGTCGAATGCCGAAGCGGTGGGCACCCGCCGCCCCTATCACAGCGCCGATTGGGGCACGATCAACCTCTGCACCGCCGTTGACGCCGCCCTCACGGAAACCGCCCAGCTTGAGGCGCTCTCCATCGCCGTGCAGGCCCGCACCGCCGCGGTGATGGAGGCGGGCCTCACCCTGCCCACGGGCACCGCCACCGGCACCGGCACCGATTGCGCGGCGCTGGCCTGCGATCCGGGCGATACCCGCTATGCCGGCCTACACACAGCCATAGGCGAGGCGGTGGGTGCCGCCACCCGCCGCGCCATCACCGCCGCCGCTGCCGACTGGCAAGTCTGGCGCAAAGCCGAAGAAGAACGCAGGGCCGCGAAATGACTTATCACCGCATCGTCTGCTTGACCGAGGAAACCGTCGAAACCCTTTATCTGCTGGGGCAGGATCACCGCATTGTGGGCGTCACCGGTTACGCGGTACGCCCCGCCCGCGTCCGCCGCGAAAAGCCCCGCGTCGGGGCCTTCACCTCTGCCGATATCCCCAAGATCCTCGATCTCAACCCCGACCTTGTGCTGACCTTCTCCGATCTTCAGGCCCCCATCGTGGCCGATCTGATCCGCGAAGGCGTCGAGGTGCACGCCTTCAACCAGCGCGATGTTGCGGGCATCCTGCGCATGATCCGCACCTGCGGGATGCTGACCGGCGCAACGGACACCGCCGAAACCCTCGCCCGCAGCTACGAGGCGCGTCTCCAACGGATCGCTGCCATCCCCCGTCCAAACCGCCCGAAAGTGCTGTTCGAGGAATGGGATGAACCGCTCATCTCCGGCATCGGGTGGGTGTCCGAGCTGATCCAGATCGCAGGCGGGCAGGATGCCTTTCCCGAACTCGCCACGCAAAAGGCCGCCAAAGACCGCATCCTGTTGCCCGATCAGGTGATCCCCCGCGCGCCCGACGTGATCCTCGCCTCTTGGTGCGGGAAAAAGGTCGTCCCCGCCCGCATTGCCGCACGTCCCGGCTGGGACACTATTCCCGCCATCCGCAACAACCGGATCCATGAAATCAAGTCGCCCCTGATCCTGCAACCCGGCCCCGCCGCGCTGACCGATGGGCTGGATGCTATCCTCACTGCCCTTTGGGGTGACGCCTCACTCTGACAGCGCAATCTCCTGCCGGAACGCCCCGTTGCGCCCGTAGACAAGCGCCCGCCCATCCGTCGTCACGACCAGCACGAAATCCGCCCCCACCGTCACCGCCTCGGCCTTCGCCCCTTCAGGCAGGGTCAGGCTCTCGGGCAGCACCGGTCCCGCCCCGCTCGGCATCCGGGTGACAAGCAGGCCGACGATGGTTATGACACCCACGATCATCGTGATCATCAGCACGATGACCAGCCATTTCAGAAAGGTCAGGCTGGGCGGAAGCCCAGCGGGATCAGGAGTATCGTCCATGCCAGACCTTTCACCAGAAGCCATCGAAGACGGCGCCGCCACCCTGATCGTCACCATCGGGCCAAACCCGCCTGACCGCCTTGATAAGGCCCTCGCGCGCGAGGTGCCAGAGGAAGCGGCGCTGTCCCGGTCCCGCCTGATGAAGATGATCGCCGAAAGCGCCGTCCTCAAGGACGGCCTCCCCGCCACCGATCCGAAAACCCGTGTGGCCGAGGGGGACAGCTTCACCCTCATCCTCGCCCCGGCCGAGGATTACGATGCCCAGCCCGAAGCGATCCCTCTGACGGTGGTCTATGAAGATGACGATCTGATCGTGATCGACAAACCCGCAGGCATGGTCGTCCATCCCGCCCCTGGTTCCCCTTCCGGCACCCTCGTCAACGCGCTGCTGCACCATTGCGGCGACACGCTTTCCGGCATTGGCGGTGAAAAACGCCCCGGCATCGTCCACCGCATCGACAAGGATACGACCGGCCTGCTGGTCGTGGCGAAATCCGACCGCGCGCATCACGGGCTGGCCAAGCAGTTCGAAGATCACTCCGTGAACCGCCACTATATCGCCCTGGTCCACGGCCTGCCCGATGCCGCCGACCCGCGCCTGCGCGGCACCCGCGGCGTCAGCTTTGAACCGGGTGGCATCGTCCGTATCGCCACAGGGCTTGCCCGGCACAAGACAGACCGCCAGCGTCAGGCCGTGGTCTGGGATGGCGCGGGCCGCCACGCCATTACCCGCGCGCATGTGATCGAATCCTTTGGCACCAATGCTGCCGCGCTGGTGGAATGCTGGCTGGAAACCGGCCGCACCCATCAGATCCGCGTTCATATGGCCCATGCCGGCCATGCCCTTCTGGGCGATCAAACCTATGGTGGCCGTCGCCGTCTTGCGCCCAAACTCGTGGGCGATGCAGCGGCCGAGGCGGGCAACAGCTTCCCCCGTCAGGCGCTTCATGCAGCGACCCTTGGCTTTGTCCACCCCGTCACAGGTCAGGTGCTGGAGTTTGAAAGCCCGCTGCCGCCTGACCTTGCCGCGCTGGTTGAAACCCTTCGCGCTGCGCACTGATCTGCTGAAACAATGCCTGACATGTGCGTGAAAGCACGTTGCCGCGTCTTTAACAAAGACGGAACCTTTCCCAAATACCGTAGAAAGGAAAAGGCGGGCTTGCATCCTGCACCGCCAGATACCAGTTTCGCGCGTCCGGGGGCTTAAGCAAGACCCGGCAACAGTATAGGGGGCACGACATGAGCACCTACCAGAACCTTCCCGCACCCAGCCCGGAACAGGGCCTGAACCGCTATTTGCAGGAAATCCGCAAGTTTCCGCTGCTGGAACCGGAACAGGAATACATGCTGGCCAAGCGCTGGGTGGATCATCAGGATGCCGGCGCCGCGCACCAGCTTGTCACCAGTCACCTCCGCCTCGCCGCCAAGATCGCGATGGGCTATCGCGGCTATGGCCTGCCGCAGGCCGAAGTGATCTCTGAGGCGAATGTCGGCCTGATGCAGGCAGTGAAACGCTTTGACCCCGAAAAAGGCTTCCGCCTTGCGACCTATGCCATGTGGTGGATCCGCGCCTCGATTCAGGAATACATCCTGCGGTCCTGGAGCCTGGTGAAACTCGGCACGACCTCGGCGCAAAAGAAGCTGTTCTTCAACCTGCGCAAGGCCAAGGCCAAGGTCGGCGCGCTGGAAGAGGGCGATCTTCGCCCCGAAAACGTGGCCCAGATCGCCAAGGATCTGTCGGTGACCGAGGATGAGGTCATCGACATGAACCGCCGCCTCTCCGGCTCGGATGCCTCGCTGAACGCAACGGTCGGGTCCGATGGCGAAGGGGCCACGCAATGGCAGGACTGGCTGGAGGACGAAGACAGCGATCAGGCCGATGCCTATGCCGAACGCGATGAACTCGACGCCCGCCGCGCCATGCTGGTGCAGGCCATGTCCGTGCTCAACGACCGCGAGAAAGACATCCTGATGCAGCGCCGTCTGGCCGACACGCCCGTCACGCTGGAAGAACTGTCGGAAAGCTACGGCGTCAGCCGCGAGCGCATCCGCCAGATCGAGGTGCGGGCCTTCGAAAAGCTGCAAGACAAGATGCGCGAACTCGCCCGCGTCAAAGGCATGGCCATCCCCGCCTGACGAAGGCCCCGCCCGCCAAAGCCCTTGGCGCAGGGCATGGCGAAGGACAGAACCTCGGGCCTTTCTTGGCCAAAAACACCGAACATCCCGCGCCCGCGCCCGCCCCGACCGGCGAGCGCGGGTTTTTCTTGCCACACCCGGTCCTGAAAGTTAACGAAAGTTAATCATTGGTGCCGCCTTGCCTGATAACGGGGAACGGTTCCGGGGTCTTCAGGGGTGGGCAAGATCGGTATGGAACAGACGCACAGCTTCGCCGCCTATCGCAACAGCCCCTATAGCACCATGAAGCACAGCAGCTATTTCGCTGTTTATGACGCGCTCTTCAGCCCCTATCGCGGCAAACCCATCACCTTTGTCGAAGTCGGCGTCCTGGGCGGCGGCTCGCTCTTCATGTGGCGCGAATTCTTTGGCCCACAGGCCCGCATCATCGGGATCGACCTGAACCCCAATGCCCGCAAATGGGAAAAGGACGGGTTCGAAATCTTTATCGGCAGCCAGTCCAGCTTAGAGTTCTGGCAGGAGTTCCGCCGCGCGGTCGGCCCGGTCGACATCCTGCTTGATGATGGCGGTCATACCTATGCCCAGCAGATTACCACGGTCGAGGCCATGGTCGACACCATCCGCGACCACGGCCTTCTGGTCGTCGAAGATACGCATACCTCCTACATGGATGGCTTCGGCCCCCGGCGGTATTCCTTTCTGGAATACACCAAAGGCCTGATCGACCGCATCAATCAACGCTCCGGCCTGCTCGACACCACCAGATCGGAAAACCGCATCTGGTCTGTGCAATGCTTTGAATCCCTCGTCGCGCTGCACATCAATCGGGCTGAATCGACCCGGCCCTGTGTCGAAACCTTCAACGGCAAGCAAAGCGACGGCGCGGCGGATTTCCGCAACACGGAACGCGGCGACAGCTGGATCGAACGCCTTCCCGGCGGGCTGCGCAGCGTCATCCGCGCGGTTCCCGGCACCCGGCCCATCCGAACCTGGCTGCGCGACAGCTATGAACTGCGCCGCTCCCGTATCGACCGATTCTTCCGGTAACCCCACCAAACCACCAACCACCACCCGGGCTCTGGCTTGGTGCGCGCCCCCGGCATGCCTATATGCAAGGGCAGCCGCAGGTCCTGTCAGCGGTTGCCTCGACCGTTCCAGAGGGGTAGACCGCAGCAAAGCCGGAGGCCGCCCATGACCATGCTAGAGACCTTCATCAAGCCGATGCACAAGGAAGGCATCCGCTTCGTCGCGGCCTTTGCCGCCGTGACGCTGGTGCTGTTCTGGATCTGGGATCCGCTTGGCTGGATCGGTGTAGGCCTCACCGTCTGGTGCTACTACTTCTTCCGCGATCCCAAACGCGCCGTGCCGCAGAATGCGGGCCTGATGGTCAGCCCCGCCGATGGCGTGGTCTCGCTCATCGAACGCGCCGTCCCACCGCCCGAACTGGGCATGGGGCCGGAACCGCTGATGCGCGTCTCGGTCTTCATGTCGGTCTTCAACTGCCACGTGAACCGCGCCCCCATCGCGGGCCGGATCAGCGAAATCAGCTACCGTCCGGGCAAATTCCTGAACGCCTCGCTCGACAAGGCCTCTGTCGACAATGAACGCAACTCGGTCCGCATCGACATGGCCGATGGCCGCTCCATCGCCGTGGTGCAGATCGCAGGCCTCGTCGCCCGCCGCATCCTGTGCTTCGCGGTGAAGGGGCAGGATATCCGCACCGGCGAACGCTTCGGCCTGATCCGCTTCGGCTCGCGCCTCGATATCTACCTTCCGGATGGGATCCAGCCGCAGGTGGCCCTTGGCCAGACCTGCGTCGCCGGGGAAACCGTCATCGCCACCCTCGGCATCGACAGCCCGCAACGCATGGCCCGCATGGAATGACCCAGCCGCCCGATGATCAGACCCGTCCGCGCCGCAAGCTGCATATCCTGCAGCTTCTGCCCAACCTCGTGTCGATCCTCGGGCTCTGTTCAGGGCTGACCGCCATACGCTTTGCGGTCGACGGTCAGATCGCCACCGCCGTCGCCCTGATCGGAGTTGCTGCCGCCCTGGATGCGCTGGATGGCCGCCTCGCGCGGATGCTGAAATCCGAAAGCGCAATCGGTGCCGAACTCGACAGCCTGGGTGACTTCGTCAATTTCGGCGTCACCCCCGCGCTTGTGCTCTATCTCTGGGGCTTGAAAGGCGAGGCCAGCCTCGGCTGGATCGCCGTCCTGATCTACGCCATCTGCTGCATGTTGCGGCTGGCCCGCTTCAACGTCGGCAACAAGCATACCGAAGGGGCCGAACCGGCAGAGCGCACCTCTTTCATCGGTGTGCCATCCCCGGCAGGCGCAATGCTGGTTCTGGCCCCCATCTACCTTGCCTTCTGCTTCCCCGGCGATGTCCGTATCCCGGCCGAGGTGATCTTTTTCTGGATGGTCGCCATGGGCGGGCTGATGATCAGCCGCATCCGCACCCCATCACTGAAACGCGTCACCATCTATGCTGAAGATGCGCGCTACATCCTTGTGGGCCTTGCCGCACTGATCGCCGCCCTGTTCACCTATACTTGGATCACGCTCCTATTCCTGTCCGTGGCCTATCTGGCAGGCATCCTTTTTGTGGCGCGGGGCCAGTTGCTGGAACTGTTCCGCAAGATCGGGTAGCGCCAGCCCGGGCTTGCACCGGCCGCCAACCCCGCCTAGCCTGCGCCGTCACCAAACCGGAGGAACCCGCAATGAAACCCGTGCGCTGGGGTGTGCTTGGCAATGCCAATTTCGCCCGCGAACAGATGGCCCCCGCCATCCACATGGCCGAAAACGCCGAACTCGTCGCCCTTGGCACGTCAAAGCCCGGTCAGGCCACCGGCTGGGATTTCTGCCCCGGCCTCAAACAGATGACCTATGCCGACCTGCTGGCAGACCCGTCGATTGACGCCATCTACATCCCGTTGCCGAACCACATCCATGTGGAATGGACGCTCAAGGTGCTTGAGGCCGGCAAGCACGTCCTGACCGAAAAGCCCATCGCGATGAAGGCCGAGGAAATCGACACCATCATCGCCGCGCGTGACCGGACCGGCCTGCTGGCAGCCGAGGCGTACATGATCGTCCACCACCCGCAATGGATCCGCGCCCGCGAACTGGTGCAGGGCGGGGCCATCGGCAAGCTGCGCCATGTCGATGCCTTCTTCAGCTATGACAACCACGAAGAAACCCAGAACATCCGCAACCGCCCCGAAACCGGCGGCGGTGGCATCCGCGATATCGGCGTCTACACCTACGGCTCTGCCCGTTTCGTGACGGGGGCCGAGGCGACAGATATCTCCTGCCGCATGATCCGCGAAAACGGCGTTGATGTCTGGGCCGAACTGGACGCCATCCTCGAAGGCCCGCTTGGTCGCGCGACCTATACCGCGATGACGTCGATGCGCCTGCAAAACCGCCAAGAGGTCACCTTCCACGGCGACAAGGGCCTGTTGAAAGTGGCCAACGGCCCCTTCAATGCCAACCTCTTCGCCGAGGCGCGGATCGAACTGCATCACGGCTCGAACATCACGTCCGAACGCTGGCCCGCTGCCAATCACTACAAGCTTCAGGTGGAAAACTTCGGGAAATCCATCCGCACCGGTGCCGCCTATCCCTGCCCGCTGGAGTTTACCCGCGGCACGCAGGTGATGATCGACGCGGCCTTCGCCACGGCGCGCGAAATCCACTGGTAAACAAAAGACCGGGGGCAATCGCTTGCTCCCGGTCCCATATCCGCGCGGATCTGCCGGGTCAGGCCTCCATCGCCTCCAGCTCGTCGATGAATCCCGCGATCATCGACAGCCCCTTGTCCCAGAACTTCGGATCACTGGCATCCAGCCCGAACGGAGCCAGCAATTCCTTGTGGTGCTTCGACCCGCCTGCCTTCAGCATCTCGAAATACTTCTCTTCGAAATCCGGCAAGCCATCGGCATAGGCCGCATAAAGCGCATTCACCAACCCATCGCCAAAGGCATAGGCGTACACATAGAACGGCGAATGCACGAAATGCGGGATATACGCCCAAAAGGTTTCATACCCGTCCATGAACTCGAACGCATCGCCAAGCGATTGCGCCTGCACGCTCATCCACAGCGCGTTGATGTCATCGGGCGTCAGCTCGCCCTCGCGCCGCGCCGCGTGCAGCTTGCATTCGAAATCGTAAAACGCGATCTGCCGTACGACCGTGTTGATCATGTCCTCGACCTTGCCCGCCAGCAGAGTCTTGCGCTCGGCCTGCGTCTTGGCGCCGTCCAGCAGCTTGCGGAAGGTCAGCATCTCGCCAAACACGCTCGCCGTTTCGGCCAGCGTCAGCGGTGTCGATGACAGCAACTCCCCCTGACCGGCGGCCAGCACCTGATGCACGCCATGCCCCAACTCATGCGCAAGCGTCATCACATCGCGCGGCTTGCCCAGATAGTTCAGCATCACATAGGGATGCACCGCCGTCACCGTCGGATGGGCGAACGCGCCGGGCGCCTTGCCGGGTTTCACACCCGCATCAATCCAGCCTTTCTCGAAAAACGGCTTGGCCAGATCGGCCATCTTGGGGTCGAACGCGCCATAGGCATCCAGCACCATCGCCGTCGCCGTTTCCCAATCCACCGTTTTCGGGGCCTCGATCGGCAGAGGCGCGTTGCGATCCCAGATCTGCAACGTCTCCAACCCCATCCATTTCGCCTTCAGCCGGTAATAGCGATGCGACAGCTTCGGATAGGCTGCTACAACGGCATTGCGCAGCGCCTCCACCACCTCGGGTTCCACGTGGTTGGACAGGTGCCGCCCGGTTTGCGGCGTGGGCATCTTGCGCCAGCGATCCTCGACCTCCTTCTCCTTGGCCAAGGTGTTGTGCACGCGTGAGAACAGCTTGATATTCTTGTCAAACACCACCGCCAGTGCCCGCGCCGCCGCCTCACGCTTGGCGCGATCGGTATCGGTCAGCAGGTTCAGCGTGGCCTCAAGGTTCAGCTCTGCTTCCTCACCCGCCACGCTGAACATCAGCCCGGCCATCGTCTCATCAAACAGCTTGTTCCAGGCGCTTGCTCCCACGACCGAATTGTCGTGCAGGAACT
This sequence comes from Fuscovulum sp., assembly GCA_035192965.1. Classification (NCBI taxonomy): domain Bacteria; kingdom Pseudomonadati; phylum Pseudomonadota; class Alphaproteobacteria; order Rhodobacterales; family Paracoccaceae; genus Fuscovulum; species Fuscovulum sp. The sequence goes on from CP136571.1 coordinate 1,550,564, forward strand.
TTTCCAACTCATCCGACAGTTGATAAGGCCGCATCGCACGCATCCGGTCAAACACCGGCTTGTACCGCGCAAGGTCAGCATTCTGCGCCAGCAACCCGGTCAGATGCCCTTCATCCAGACGGTTGAACTCCAGGCTGAAAAACACCAAGGGCGTGGTGAAGGTGGTGATGCGGTCCTGCGCATCGGCCATGAACTTTGCGCGCTCGCTGTCCATCGTGTTCTGGTAATAGCGCAGCCCGGCGAAAGACATGATCCGCCCCGCCACCACGTCGATCTGCTCATACTCCCGCACACAGGCCAGCAACCCGCCCGCATCCAGCGCGGCCAACTTGCCCTCATACTTGCCTGCAAATTCGGCGCAGGCCTTTTCCAGCCAGCCCATGTCACGCTCGAATTCCGGCGCATCAGGCGCGGCATAGAGATCGGTCAAATCCCAATCGGGCAACTTGCCAAGGCCCCCACCGCTGGCATTGGCGTCAAATACGGGGCGGGGCAGGGGAAGCGTCATCGGGAAACCTCATGCATATGCTTGGCCTCCATCTAGGGCGGCATGGGGCAAAGGTGCAAGGGAAGCCCCTTCACTTCGGCGCAATCCATCCATCCGTTTACATCTTCTCTGTTCAAATATCCTGCGGGGGTGCGGGGGTGCAAAACCCCCGCTGCCGACGCCTCACCCCCGCGCCGCCCGCAGCAAATCGCGCAAACCCTCCAGCGTGTCGATCTCATCCACCGGCTTGTCGCGCCGCCAGCGGATCATCCGGGGAAAGCGCAGCGCAATCCCCGATTTGTGGCGCGGGCTTTCCTGTATCCCCTCGAACCCGATCTCGAACACCAGTTCCGGCGGCACCCGCCGCACCGGGCCAAACCGTTCCAGTGTATTCTTCTGCACCCAACGGGTAATCTCAGCGAATTCCGCATCGGTCAGCCCCGAATAGGCCTTGGTGAAGGGCACCAGCGCATTGCCATCACGCACCGCAAAGGTGAAATCGGTATACAAGTTCGCTCGCCGCCCATGCCCCGCTTGCGCATAGATCATCACGGCATCCACCGTCCACGGGTCCAGCTTCCACTTCCACCAATCGCCGCGCTTGCGCCCCACGTGATATCCCGACGCCGCGCGCTTGATCATCACCCCCTCGGCCCGCATCTCCCGCGCACCCTGCCGCTCTGCGCCAAGTCCGCCCCAGCTTTCAAATGCAATCTCAGGCGACAGCCGCAACGGCATCCCCTCCGGCAGCCCGGCCACCACCGCCTCAAGACGCGCACGCCGTTCGGCAAAGGGCCGATCCCGCCAATCCTGCCCCCCATCCTCCAGCAGATCATAGGCCAGCATCAGGGCAGGGGCCTCAACCAACAGCTTTTTCGGCACCGTCTTGCGCCCGATCCGCTTTTGCAGATCGGCAAAGGGCAGAGGCCGGTCCGTCGCCCGATCCCAGGCCAGCACCTCGCCGTCGATCACCGTGCCGGGGGGCAGGAAATCGGCCAGCGCAGCGAATTCCGGGAAACGGTCAGTAATCAACTCCTCCCCGCGCGACCATAGGGCAAACGCCCCCGTCCGCTGGATCAACTGCCCCCGGATGCCATCCCATTTCCATTCTGCCCGCCAGTCGCCCGGATCACCCAGCCCCTCGGGCCCATCTTCCAAAGGTGCCGCCAGCGCAAAAGGATAAGGCCGCGACGCAGGCCCCGATGCATCATCCCGAACCAGCATGTCGAAGCGCGTGGTCTGCGGGGCCCAATCCCCCATCAAGCGATGCGCCAACACCGCCTCTTCCACCCCCGTCGCGGTGGACAGGGCGCGCGTCATCAATCCCTGGCTCACCCCCATCCGGAACCCGCCCGTGATCAGCTTGTTGAACAAAAGCCGCTCTGTCGGGCCTAGCCGCGCCCAATAGGCAAGGATCGCCGCCTTTCGCGCCTCACTGCTTTGCCCGGTCAACAGCATCAACTCGGCGATGATGGCCGACAGCGACGGCGTCTCCACCCCCTCGGCCACGGGCAGGATCAGCGCAATGGTCTCGGCCAGATCGCCCACCATCGCATAGCTTTCCTCGAACAGCCAAAGCGGCAACCCCGCCGCCTCCGCCGCCCATTCCCGCAGTTCGGTCGACGTGACACTCCGCTTCGGCCGCCGCCCCGACAAAAGCGCGATGGTCCAAACCCGGTCATCCTCAGGCGCGGTCTGGAAGTAACGCGTCAATGCGGCAAGTTTTGCCGTGGTTTTGGTCGTGCCATCCAGCGCGGCGAAAAGCTCTGCAAATTGCCTCATGCCGCGCCCTCGGCGGGTGGCTCTTCGGCCTCCTCCCCGTATTCGGTGGCCACGATCCCTGCATCATAGCCCTGTTCGGCCAGCCAGCGCCGGAATGGCGCGGTATAGCCATGGGTCACAAAGACCCGCTCGCACCCCGTCGCACGGATAGCGGCGTTCAGCCCGTCCCAATCGGCATGGTCCGACACCACGAAACCCGTCCCCAGCGCGCGGCGGCGGCGAATGCCGCGCACCGCCATCCAGCCGCTGGCAAAGGCCTCTTCCGCAGGCCCGAACCGCCGCGCCCAAGCCGACCCCAGCGCCGAAGGCGGCGCGATGACCAAGGCACCCGGATGCGTCTTGCCATCCACCCCCGCCACCGCTCGCACCGTATCGGGCAGCGCATAGCCCTGTGCCCGCAGGATCGCTGTGATCTCTTCCACCGCGCCATGTGTCAGGATCGGGCCAATCGGCGCCACCCCCGCCATCAACCGCTGCGCCTTGCCAAAACTATAGGCGCCGATGATCGAAGTCTTCCCCGCCGCCGCATTGGCCGCCCACCACTGGCCAATCACATCCATCACCCGCTCTTGCGGCTGCCAACGAAAGACGGGCAGGCCAAAGGTGCATTCGCTGATGAAGGCATGGCATCGGATGGGGGCAAAGCCCTCGGCCAGCCCGTCGGGCTCCACCTTGTAATCCCCCGACACGACCCAGACCTCGCCCGCCCGTTCCACGGCGATCTGCGCCGATCCGGGCACATGCCCCGCCGGGTGAAACGAAACCGTCACCCCGCCGATCTGAAACCGCTCGCCATAGGCGATCCCCGCCGCTTCGATCTGGCCAAGCCGATGCCGGATCACCGGCAGCGCCTGATGCGTCGCCAGATACTGCCGATGCCCCCATCTGGCATGGTCGGAATGGCCGTGCGTGATCAATGCCCGATCCACCGGCCGCCACGGGTCGATGAAAAAATCACCATCCGGGCAGTAAATGCCCCTATCGGTGAAGGTCAGAACGGGATTGTGCGCCATGACCCCAAGTTAGCGCCGCGCCAACCCAACGCCAGCCACTGATTTCGCCTGTATTTTGGGCATATGCCCATGCCTCACCCATTTCAGCCGGATGAAACCCTTCCCCCCCGCAACATCGCCTGATTTACTAAAGCCTGTGGGATGGCGCGGGGGCGGTGACGGTGACGCAATACTTCAACGAGATGTATCACGGCGGCAAGGTTCGCGCGCCCTATGCGCGGCTGGAAGACTGGATGAACGCCATGCCGGCCGAACTCAGAACCCTAAAACAGGCCGAGGCCGAAGAATTGTTCCGCCGCATCGGCATCACCTTCGCGGTCTATGGCGAAGGCGGCGATCCCGACCGGCTGATCCCCTTCGACATGTTCCCTCGCGTCTTTACCGGCTCAGAATGGGCCAAGCTGGAAAAGGGCATCAAGCAACGCGCCCGCGCGCTCAATGCCTTCCTCGTCGATGTCTATGGACGGGGCGAAATTGTCCGCGCCGGCCGCATCCCCGCCCGGTTGGTCTATCAGAACGAGGCTTACGAAAAGGCGGTCGCCGGGATCAAACCGCCAAAGGGCGTCTATTCCCATATCGTGGGCATCGACATCGTCCGCACTGGCCCGGAAGATTTCTTCGTGCTGGAAGACAACTGCCGCACGCCATCGGGTGTCAGCTACATGCTGGAAAACCGCGAAATCATGATGCGGATGTTCCCCGACCTGTTCCGCGGCAACCGCATCGAACCCGTCGACCGCTACCCCGAAATTCTGCGCCGCACCTTCGCCTCGGTCGCCCCACCCAAATGCACCAAGGAACCGACCATCGTCCTTCTCACACCGGGGCCGTTCAACAGCGCCTATTACGAACACAGCTTTCTCGCCGATCTGATGGGGATTGAACTGGTGGAAGGCCAAGACCTGTTCGTCGAAGGCGAATTTGTCTGGATGCGCACGACCGAAGGCCCGAAACGTGTGGATGTGATCTATCGCCGGATCGACGACGCCTTCATTGATCCGCTCTGCTTCCGCCCCGATTCCGCACTGGGCGTGCCGGGGTTGATGGATGTCTACCGGTCTGGCGGGGTCAGCATCTGTTCCGCCCCCGGCGCGGGCGTCGCGGATGACAAGGCGGTCTATACCTTCGTCCCTGAAATGGTGCGCTTCTATCTGGGCGAAGAACCGATCCTGCAAAACGTGCCCACCTGGCAATGCGGCAAGCAGGATGATCTTGGCTATGTCCTCGACAACCTTTGCGAACTGGTCGTTAAGGAAGTTCACGGCTCCGGCGGCTATGGCATGCTCGTCGGCCCAAAGGCCAGCAAGGCAGAGGTGGAGATGTTCCGCGCCAAGGTGCTTGCCGATCCCGGCAACTATATCGCCCAGCCGACGCTGGCGCTGTCCACCACCCCCACCTTCGTGGCCGAAGGGGTGGCTCCGCGTCATGTCGACCTGCGGCCCTATTGTTTGGTGGGGGAACGCATCGAACTGGTCCCGGGCGCGCTGACCCGCGTCGCACTGACCGAAGGATCGCTGGTGGTGAACTCCTCCCAAGGTGGGGGCGTCAAGGACACCTGGGTGCTGGCGGAGTGAGAATGACATGCTAAGCCGTACCGCCGACAACCTGTTCTGGATCGCCCGCTACATGGAACGGGCCGAAACCGCCGCGCGCCTGCTTGAGGTGGGCTCGCGCATCGCATTGCTACCGTCCGCCGCTGGATACCGAAACGAATGGGACTCGCTGTTGCAGGCATCCGGCAATGCCGATGCTTTCGCCCGGAAATACGGCGATCCCGTGCAGCGCGACATTGAAGGGTTTTTGTTCTTTGATCACGACAACCCCTCTTCCGTGGCCTCCTGCATCACCACGGCGCGGGAAAACGGGCGGATCGTCCGCACCGCCCTGACCACGCAGGTCTGGGATGCGCTCAACTCTGCCTTTCAGGAACTGCGCCAGCTTGAACGCACCCCACGCAGCGAGTTGGAACTGTCGCGGCTCACGGAATGGACAATGCGCCACGCCGCCATGGTGCGCGGTGCGATCGAGGCCACCCTTCTGCGCAACGATGGCTGGGATTTCCTTAACATCGGCTACAGCCTTGAACGCGCCGACAACACCGCCCGCCTGATGGATGTGAAATACTATGTCCTGCTGCCGCGGGTGGATTTTGTGGGATCCGGCCTCGACAATTACCAATGGTCCACCCTGCTGCGCGCCATGTCGGCCCATCGCGCCTTTCATTGGGCCTATGGGGGTGAGGTGACGGCGGCAAAGATCGCCCATTTCCTGATCCTCAACCCGCAATGCCCCCGCTCGTTGATCACCTGCGTCGAAGGTTTGTCCGGGCATCTGGACCGGCTGGCCAAACTGTATGGAACCACAACAGACGCACAGGCCCGCGCGCGCCAGATGCTGATCGCGCTCAGCGAAACGCGCGAAGATGACATCTTTGATGAAGGCCTTCATGAATTCCTGTCGCGCTTCATCCGCGACATGGCCGGTCTGGGCTCGCTGATCCACGAAACCTATCTCAGTGGGGATATGCGCTGATGCTGCTCTCGGTCGATCATGTAACCCGCTACAGCTATGACAAACCGGTGCGCGCAGTGATGCAAAGCCACCGCCTGACGCCATCCGTCTTTGACGGGCAAAAAGTGCGCAACTGGAAGGTCACCGTCAGCGACGGTCTGCAAGGCGGAACCTTTCGCGATGGCGCGGGCGACCGTGTCCAGGCCTGGACAGTGAAAGGCCCGGTCAGCGAGATCGAGGTGCATGTCAGCGGCGTCGTTGAAACCTTCGATCTGGCGGGTCTTTTGCGCGGACATCGGGAAATCGTCCCGCCCGAAGTCTATCTTGTGGACAGCCCGCCCACCACGGCGGATGCCGCGCTGACCGCGTTGGCGGAGCAGTCAAAGGATGCCGACGGATCGCTTGCCACCGCACATCGCCTGTCGGCGGCGGTCTCGGACGCCATCGCCTACACGCCCGGTGCCACCCATGCCCACACCACGGCGGCCGAGGCATTGGCTCTGGGCGAAGGCGTCTGTCAGGATCACGCGCATGCCCTGATCGCCTGCGCCCGCGTCCTCGGGATGCCCGCGCGCTATGTCTCGGGCTATCTTTTCGCAACATCCGATGGCACCGCACATGAGGCGGCCCATGCCTGGGGTGAAATCTTCATCCCCGGTCTGGGCTGGGTCGGGTTCGACCCCGCCAACCGCTGCTGCCCGGATGAACGCTACATCCGGTTGGGTTCGGGTCTGGATGCACAGGATGCAGCCCCGATCCGCGGCACGGCGCGCGGTCTTGGCACCGAAAGTCTCGATGTTACGGTTGCGGTCCAAAGCTTGCAGCAATAGGGTCTGCGCATCATCAAGGAGAGATCATGACCTATTGCGTGGGCCTCATGCTCAATGACGGCATTGTGCTGTTGTCCGACACCCGCACCAATGCGGGGCTCGATAACATATCCACCTATCGCAAGATGTTTCTATATGAAGAACGCGGCGAACGGGTGATTGCCATCATGACGGCAGGCAGCCTGTCAGTCACGCAAACCACCATCGCGCGCCTGCGCGAAGCGATCGAAGACCCCGAATCAGATGAAACCCAGTCGATCATGAAGGCCCCCACCATGCTGAAGGTGGCCGAAATCATCGGCAACATGCTGGCCCGGGTGCGCGAAGACATCGACGAAAAGATCTCGGCCATGCAGGGCGTCACCGCGTCGATGATCGTGGCAGGCCAGCGGCGCGGCGGGGCGATGCGGATGTTCCTCATCTATCCCGAAGGCAATTTCATCGAAGCGACCGAAGACACGCCCTTCCTTCAGATCGGCGAACACAAATACGGCAAGCCGATCCTCGACCGGGTGGTGAAACGATCCACCTCGCTGGCAGACGCACAAAAGGCGGTGCTTCTATCCATGGATTCGACTTTAAGATCAAATCTTTCCGTGGGAATGCCGCTGGATCTTTGCGTCATCGAAAAGGATGCCTGTCAGGTCTCCTATACCCGCCGGATCGAAGCGGGGGATGAACAGTTCCGCGCCATGTCCGAAGCCTGGAGCCGCGCCCTGCGCGACGGGTTCAGCCAGATCAATATCTGAAAGGCCCTTCGCGGGCTTACCGATGGGCCGCGAACAGCTTTGCCGCCTCATCCAGGAACCGGCCCCGATGCACGGGCAGTTCCATAGGCACCTCATGTTCAGCGCCCGGATAGATGTCCAGCCGCCCCCCCGACCAAGCCGCCATACGCAGATGGATCGGGGCCAGGTCCACCACCTTTTCGGCCGTTCCCAGCGCCGTGATGCAGGGAACCTTGGGCGATGGCATCGCCGCCAACGCCCCACATTCCCGCAGCGCCGCCCGCAGCCAGCCAAGGCTAGGCCCACCCAGCGCAAGATCAGGCTCGGTCCTTATCTGGTGGTGCATATACTCCCACATGTCGGGATCGGTGGTCAGCACGTTGCCCTGAAAGGTGGCGGTGGCAATATAAGTCTTGTCATTCGTGCCTGGCGCAAAGCGATGCGCCTGCCCGAAGGGTCGCGCCAAGGCGGATACCACATGCGCCACCGGGCGCATCCATGCCGCCATGCTGATGCCCCACATCGGCGCGGAAAACACCGCCGCATTCACCGGCGCCCCGCGCATCAACGCGCGCAGCCCGATACAGCCCCCCATCGAATGCCCCAGCAGGTAATAGGGACGGGGCAATCCTTCCGACTGCGCGACCGCAATCAGCGTGTCCACGTCGCGTTGGTATTCGTCGAAATCACCGACATGGCCCACCAACCGATCCGGCAGCGCGCGCTGCGCCAACCCTTGGCCGCGCCAGTCGATCGCAACCGTCGCATAACCGCGCGCCAGCAGATCGCGGGCGGTGCGGCCATATTTTTCAACATATTCCGTTCGGCCCGGCAGCAGCAGGACCGTCCCCCGTTCCCCGCCCGCCCAAATCGCGATCCGCACGCGCACGCGATCCGGCGTTTCCGCCCAGACCGCCCGCCCGCCCTCGGGGCCATCGGCGAGGTCGGCAAAGAACGGGGCGGCAGTCATCACGACAGAACGGAACCCAGCTTCATCGCAAGGCCCATCGACCCGTCGACCGACAGCTTGCCCGTCATGAAGGCCATCGTCGGGTTCATATCGCCCGCCAGAATCGCCTGAAACGTCTCGGTCGAGGCGGTCAGCGTCACATCCGCCTCTTCATCCCCGGCGCGCACCCCGTTGGCATCCATCATGATCGCCCCTTCGCCGGGAATCACGAATTTTGCCACACCGTCAAACCCGCCATTCAGTTTGGCGGTCAGGGCCGTTACTGCGGCGTCAATCACTTCGCTCATTCATCATCTCCATCGCTTGGTCGTGACCGCACAAGGCTGGTCTTTCTGCGCGGTTGCGTTACCTTCGGGTTATGGAAGCGCTTCGCCGGTTACACAATCATGTCGTTGCGGCACTTGTGCTGCTTTTCTGCGCCACCGCCCAGTTGGCCGCGCAAACCCCTGCGCTGGACGAGTTGTATCAGGAATTGAAAGACAGCGACGCGCAGGGTGCTGCGCGGATCGAACGCGAGATCTGGAACGAATGGTCCAAATCTGGCTCGCCTGCCATGGACTTGCTGCTTCAGCGCGGTCGCGATGCCATGGAGGCGGGCGATGCCGCTGCGGCCATCGAACATTTCACCGCCCTGACAGACCACGCCCCCGATTTCGCCGAAGGCTGGAATGCGCGGGCAACCGCTTATTTCACAGTGGGCGATCTTGGCCCGTCGGTGAACGATATCGCCCGCACATTGACGCTAAACCCGCGCCATTTCGGGGCGTTGTCCGGATTGGGGATGATCTTCGAACAACTCGAACAACCCGAAAAGGCGCTTGAGGCCTATAAGGCTGCCTTGGCTATACATCCCCATCTTGAGGGGGTAATCGAGTCGGTGAAACGTCTGGAAACGGATACCGCCGGGCAAGACCTGTAAGGCAGCAAGATCATGGCCATGACCGGACGGGTTACGGCGGTTCTCGGACCGACGAACACCGGCAAGACCCATTACGCGATCGAACGGATGCTGGCGCATCGAACAGGCGTGATCGGCCTGCCACTCCGCCTTTTGGCGCGCGAGGTCTATGACCGTATCGTCGCCCAACGCGGCCCATCGGTCGTGGCGCTGGTGACCGGCGAAGAACGCATCGTCCCCGACCGCACCCAGTATTGGGTCTGCACGGTCGAGGCGATGCCGCTGGAAATCGGGGCTGATTTCGTGGCCGTGGACGAGATTCAGCTCTGCGCCGATCCTGAACGCGGCCATGTTTTCACCGATCGCCTGCTGCGCGCGCGGGGCCTGCATGAGACCCTCTTTCTGGGGTCCGACACGATGCGCGGCGCGATTGCCGCGCTGGTGCCGGGAGTAAGTTTCACGAAACGCGACCGGCTGTCGACGCTGACCTGGTCAGGTTCGAAAAAGATCAGCCGGATGCCCCCACGCAGCGCAATCGTGGGTTTTTCTGTTGAAAACGTCTATGCCATCGCCGAACTGATCCGCCGACAAAAGGGCGGCTGCGCGGTGGTCATGGGGGCGCTTTCGCCCCGCACGCGCAATGCGCAGGTGGCGCTCTATCAGAATGGCGATGTGGATTATCTGGTGGCAACCGATGCCATCGGCATGGGCCTGAACCTCGATATCCGGCATGTCGCCTTTTCCTCTACCGCCAAGTTCGATGGGCGGCGGATGCGGGCCTTGTTCCCGCAGGAACTGGCGCAGATCGCCGGTCGCGCCGGGCGGCATACCGAAAATGGCACCTTCGGCATCACGGGCGAAGCGCGGCCGCTCGATGAAGAGATGATCGACGCCATCGAAAACCATCGCTTTTCGCCAGTGAAAAAGCTGCACTGGCGCAATGCGGGGTTGGAATTCGGCACCGTGGAACGGCTGGTTCGGTCGCTTGAGATGCCCACCTCAAACGAATGGCTGACACGGGCGCGCGATGCGGATGACGTGGTCGCGCTGAAAACCCTGTCGGAAATGCCCGAAGTGCGCGACAGGGTGAAATCCCCGCAAGACGTGCGCCTTCTATGGGATGTCTGCCGTGTGCCCGATTTCCGGTCATCCTCGACCATGGAACATGCGTCGCTTCTGGCGCGGATTTTTGATTTTCTAAAGTCCGGTCGGGTGCCGTCGGATTGGCTTGCAACCGCCGTTGCCCGCATCGACAAGGCCGATGGCGATATCGACGCCATCTCCAAACGGCTGGCCTATATCCGCACTTGGACCTACGTGGCGCAGCGTTCCGGCTGGTGCGAAGATGAAAGCCATTGGCGCGACGAGACTCGCGCTGTAGAAGACCGCCTGTCAGATGCGCTGCACGCGCGTTTGACGCAGCGATTTGTTGACCGGCGGACCAGCGTTCTGCTTCGCCGGTTGAAGCAGAAGGAGACCCTCGTGGCCGAGGTGAATGACAAGGGCGAAGTGATGGTTGAAGGCGAGTTCGTCGGCAAGTTGGAGGGGTTCCGCTTCCGGCAAGACGCCTCTGCCTCGCCCGATGAGGCGCGCACGCTGCGGCAGGCCGCGGTGCAGGCGCTGCGGCCAGAGTTCCATCTGCGGGCGGACCGGTTCTACAACGCGCCGGATACGGAAATGGATTTCACCGAACAAGGCGGGCTGATGTGGGGAACCACGGCTGTCGGCAAGCTGGTGAAAGGCGCCGAAGCGCTGCGCCCCTCGGTCGAGGGGTTCGTGGACGAAGAGGCCGGGCCGGACGTCGCAGAAAAGGTGAAGCGCCGCCTACAACATTTCATTGATCGCAAGATCGCCGCCCTGTTCGAGCCACTGGCCGCCATGAGCCGGGATGAGGCGCTGACGGGTCTTGCCCGCGGCTTTGCCTTCCGCCTTGTCGAAGGCCTGGGCGTGCTCCCGCGCGAGGCGGTGGCCGAAGAGGTCAAGCAACTGGATCAGGAAGCCCGTGGCGCGCTGCGCAAACATGGCGTCCGCTTCGGTCAGTTTACAGTATTCCTCCCTGTTCTGCTGAAGCCTGCACCCACGCGGCTGCGGCTGGTGCTGTGGTCGCTGGCCAATGGGCTGGACGAATTCCCCGAAAGCCCGCCGCCGGGTCTGGTGACGATCCCCAACATCGCCGAAGTGCCAAAGCAGCATTACACGCTCTCGGGCTATCACCCGGCCGGGACGCGGGCGATCCGCATCGACATGCTGGAACGGTTGGCCGATCTGCTGCGCGCCAAGGACAGCCGCGCCGGGTTCGAAGCCACGCCTGACATGCTGTCGATCACCGGCATGACGCTGGAACAGTTCGCCGATCTGATGACGGGCCTTGGCTACAAGGCGGAAAAAGCGGAACGGGTAAAGGTCAAGGTGGCCGAACCTGTCGCGCTGCCGGATGCGCCGGTATCCACGGCGCCGATTCCCGAAGGCGAATCCGTGTTGTCTCCGCCGCCGGTCGAACCGCCGCCCGCGCCTGTTGCTGATGCCGATGCCGAACCGGCGCCGGTCGAGATGGAAACCTATTACAGCTTCAGTTGGGCCCCCAAGCCGCGCTTCCAGCGGCCTGAACGCGGGGGCGACCGCCCGAACCGTACCGAACGGCCGCAGGGCGGGGATCGGCCGAAACGGGCCGAGGGGGGCGACCGTCCGAAAGGCGACCGCCCGCAGGGCGATCGGCCCCAAGGTGACCGCCCGCAAGGTGATCGTCCGCAGGGCGAACGCCGCGAAGGTGGGTTCAAGGGTGGCAACAAGGGCAAGGGCGGCAAGCCAGAACGGCGCGATGGCAACAAGCCGGGCGGGGCCAAGGCCTTTGAGGCACGCCCGCCGCGGGCCGAAAAACCCATCGATCCGGACAATCCCTTTGCGGTTCTGGCCGCATTGAAGACCAAGTCCTGATTTGGCAGGCCCCGGCGCGCAGCGTATCGGGGCACGGGGCGGGTCGGAGCGGGAAACGCTTCGGCTGGACAAATGGCTGTGGCAGGCGCGGTTCTTCAAGAGCCGCGCCCTCGCCGCCGAGGTGGCGGAAAGCGGCCACTTGCGGATCAACGGCCAACCCACCCGCAAACCGGGGGCAGGGGTCGCGGCGGGCGATGTGCTCACCTTTCCGCAAGGCGCGCGCATCCGGCTGGTGAAAATTCTGGCATTGGGCCTGCGCCGGGGGCCTGCCCCTGAGGCGCAGACGCTCTATCTTGACCTTGACGGATCTGGGGATGATCCGGAGCCGCTTGAATGATCCGGAAAAGCAAACTAGTCAGACTTCCGGGATTTTAGGAGACCGCCGTGACCTATGTCGTGATCGACAACTGCATCGCCTGTAAATACACCGATTGCGTGGAAGTCTGCCCGGTGGACTGCTTCTACGAAGGCGAGAACATGCTGGTCATCCATCCGGATGAATGCATCGATTGCGGCGTCTGCGAACCGGAATGCCCCGCCGATGCGATCCGCCCGGATACGGAACCGGATATGGATGCCTGGGTCACCTTTAACCGCAAATACTCGGAAATGTGGCCGGTGATCACAGTCAAGAAGGACCCTCTCCCCGAGGCCGAGGCCCGTGATGGCGAAACCGGCAAGCTGGAGAAGTATTTCTCGGAAGCGCCGGGCGAAGGGAACTGAGCCGGAAACGGCCCTGATCAGGCATTCCGATTCGGAAGACCGGGCTTGCCGATTCGGCATAGCGCCGAGTTTTTGCCCGAATTGCGGGTATTTGCGCGCTGATCCCCCCTTCGCCGATGTTGGAATCAGGGCGATTCTGTGGTATAGAATTCGTTACAAACCACACGGAAGCCTGATGCCTGGCTCAGAGCTGCTCGCCTGAGCGGGGTCTTTCTGTGACAATTGGAACGGATCGCCGCGGCCCTCTTTGGCCCGGCCCATCTTTTTGTCGCATGAGGCAGGTCGTCCCATCGAGGATTCGTCTGAATGACCAAGACCAAGAAGCCCGAATTCCGCCCCAACGAATTCGTTGTCTACCCTGCGCATGGCGTAGGCCGGATCATATCTATCGAAGAACAGGAAATCGCTGGGCTCCATTTGGAGCTGTTCGTGATCTCGTTCGAGAAGGACAAGATGACCCTGCGCGTTCCGACGCATAAGGCGACCGAAATCGGGATGCGTCAGCTGTCCTCGCCTGACATCGTGACCAAGGCGCTGGATACGCTGAAGGGCAAGGCCCGCGTGAAACGCGCCATGTGGTCGCGCCGCGCGCAGGAATATGAACAGAAGATCAACTCGGGCGACCTGTTGTCGATCGCCGAAGTCGTGCGCGACCTCTATCGCACCGACGACCAGCGCGAGCAGAGCTATTCCGAGCGTCAGCTGTATGAAGCTGCGCTGGAACGCCTGACCCGCGAAGTCGCCGCCGTGTCCGGCGTCGACGAGGCCGGGGCGCAGAAGAAGGTGGACGACGTTCTGGTCAGCCGCGCGGCCTGATCCACTGTTTCCAAGCTATTCAGGGGCCATGCGGGCAACCGCGTGGCCCTTTGTTTTGGCACAGTAGTTGGGCCATTGCCCCCGTGCCCCCCCACCGCCTTGATGCGGCCGCTGTGCCTTTTTGGCGGCCGGGCTTGGGTATTTGGGCCAAGGTGAAAGGTTCAGGTAAAATGGGCGGCTGCCATGGCAAGCGCCGCCGCTTCGGCCAGTTGCTGCGCCGCGCCAAGGATATCACCCGTCTGGCCGCCGATGCGGGCGCGGGCAAGATGGGCGAGGGCAAAGGTCGTGACCGCAACAAGGGCGGCCATGCCAAGCAGGCCAAGGCCGGTGCAGAGCAAGGCAAACGTGGCCGCGATGAGCAGCGCGGCGGTGACCGCGCCTGTCGGGGGGGTGCCGGTGCTGTGCGACAGGCCCGCACCGCGCGCATTGGGCAGGGTGGCGATCAGCACCGCCATCGGCGCGCGCGACAGGGCACCGGCGGCAATCAGGCCTGCCCAGTGCTGCCCCGCCGCGATGAGGGCCACAACGGCCGACCAGCGCATCAGCGTGACGAGCAGCAGGGCAAGCATGCCATAACTACCGATGCGGCTGTCCTTCATGATCTCCAGCCGTCTTTCGCGCGTCCAGCCGCCGAACAGGCCATCGGCGGTGTCGGCAAGTCCGTCTTCATGCAGACCGCCGGTCAGCAAGGCTGCTGTGGCAAGCGCAATCGCGGCCGCCACGCCTGCTGGCATTGATAGTGCCAATGCCACGCTGGCCGCCGCGGCAGCAAGGGCGCCGATGCTGGCGCCAACCACCGGCCAAGCCCAGGCCGCACGCGGTGACGGGGTGACCGGACCGGATGGCAGCGGCAAACGGGTCAGCAGGCCGAAGGCCGAGATCAGATCCGCGCGGATCAGGGGCGCATTGTCGCGGTTGGTCATTGCTATGTCCTTTCCCGTCTGGCCAAGGGCCGCGCCCTTCGGTAGCCACTTGATGCGTGACCTGCAATGAAAGAGCGATTGATGCCCATTCCCTTTTCCTCCCTGTCCCAGTTCCGTGCCCTGTTGGCAGACATGCCCGCGCCTGATGCCACCGCGCGTGACGCGGCCATTGCGCGCAACGGTCAATTGACCAAACCGCCGGGGGCTTTGGGGCGGCTGGAGGATCTGGCCATCTGGTTTGCAGGCTGGCATGGCGAGGAAAAGCCGCGCTGCGACCGGCCGCAGGTTCTGATATTTGCAGGGAATCATGGGGTTGTGGCGCAGGGGATTTCGGCCTTTCCGGCCGAGGTGACCGTGCAGATGGTGGCAAACTTCCGCCATGGTGGGGCAGCGATCAACCAATTGAGCCGGGCCTTTGGGGCAGAAATGGCCGTTCACGCGCTGGATCTGGACCGCCCCACGGTGGATTTCACCACAGGCCCCGCGATGAGCGAGGCTGAGGTGGTGGCGGCGCTGGGCTGTGGCTGGGCGGCGGTCGACCAGGCGGCTGATGTGCTGGTGACGGGCGAGATGGGGATTGGCAACACCACATCGGCGGCAGCGCTGGCCGCGGCCCTGTTCGGCGGCGATCCTGCCGGATGGGTGGGCCGGGGAACAGGCGTGGATGATGCCGGACTGGCGCGCAAGGCCGATGCCGTGGCGCGGGGGCTGGCGCTGCACGCAGCGGCGCTGGGTGACCCGCTGGAGGTGCTGCGGTGCCTAGGCGGGCGGGAACTGGCGGCCATGGCCGGGGCCATCGCGCGGGCGCGGGTGGAACGGGTTCCCGTGGTGCTGGACGGGTTTATCTGCACGGCATCAGCTGCGGTGCTGGAGCGGGCGGTGCCGGGAGCGCTGGACCATTGCGTCGCCGGGCATGTCAGCGCCGAGGGCGGGCATGGGCGGCTGCTTGCGGCTTTGGGCAAAGAGCCGCTGCTGAACCTTGGGCTGCGGCTTGGCGAAGGGTCCGGCGCGGCGCTGGCGCTGGGCGTGGTGAAGGGCGCGCTGGCCTGCCATTCGGGCATGGCGACATTTGCTGAAGCGGGCGTGTCGGGGGCCTAGACGGATTCTGATCGCGGTGCAGGATCGGCGAGGGCGTCTTCCTCCGCCACTTCGGTAAAGGGGGCGGGGACATCCTCGCCCTCCATCGGGCGGGTTTCATAAAGCTCGTCGATCAGGGCGGTTTCCAGATCGCGATCAAGCTGCTTGGCCCGTTCGACATAGGCATCGTTCAGATGCACGGGTTGGCCCGGAACCCATAGGCTGGCCAGATCGCGCATCGCGGCGCGATCCACCTTGAAATAGGTCTGCGACAGTTTCGCCGCCTCGTATTCCGTGAACCCCATGTTTTCCAGCACATAGCGCCCCGCGCGGATGGAGCTGTCAAAGGTTTCGCGGACAATGTCATTGGCCCCGGCCTGATAGAGTTCATACACATGCACCCGGTCACGGGCGCGGGCGACGATGTGAAGATCGGGGCGCTGGCTGCGGGCGTAGCGCACGATCCGGTTGGTGTTTTCGCGGCTGTCGACGGCGACCACCAGAATGGCCGCCTCGGCCAACCCGGCGGCATCTAACAGGGCGGGGTTGGACGGATCGCCGAAAAAGCCCTTCACGCCAAAGCGGCGCATGGTTTCAATCGTGGCCATGTCGGAATCCAGCACGACGGTGGACAGCCCTGACATGCGGACAAGCCGGTTCACCACCTGACCAAAGCGGCCGATGCCCGCGATGATGACGCGGCCCTTTTCATCAATCAGGTCTGGCGCGCGGTCGGGGGTGCGGGCGCGCATGCGGCTGGCCAGCCGTTCATAGGCGATGAACAGCGCCGGGGTCAGAAGCATGGACAGGCTGACCACCAGAAGCGCTACCTGCCCCTGATTGAGCGACAAGATACCCTGCTGGCGGGCAAAGCCGATCAGCACGAAGCCAAATTCGCCTGCTTGGGCAAGGCCCAAGGTGAAGAGCCAGCGGTCATGCCCGCGGAGTTTAAACAAAACCGCAAGGCAATAGAGCACCGCTGCCTTGACCGCGATCAGGCCAAGGGTCAGCGACAGGATAGTGACGGGCTGACCGAAAAGTTGCCGTGTGTCGATGCCGATGCCGACGGTCATGAAGAACAGGCCAAGGAGAAGGCCCTTGAAGGGTTTGATATCGGCCTCGATCTGGTGGCGGAATTCCGAGTTGGCCAGCACCACCCCGGCGACAAAGGTGCCAAGGGCGGGGGACAGGCCCACCAGCATCATCAGAAAGGCGATGCCCAGCACGATCAGCAGCGAAAAGAAGGTCGACATTTCCGGCAGACGGGCGGCGTGGACAAAGCGAAAGACGGGGCGCGACAGGAAGTTTCCGGCAAGCACTATGCTGCCCACGATGGCGAGGGTGAGCAGGGTGGTGGCCCAACCGGGAAGCTGCTCGACCAGCGTCAAGAGCGGCTCTGCTGCGTTCTCTGCCCCATGGGCGGCCTCTTCGGCGCTGTTTGTGATACCGTAGAGGTCGGCAGTGGGGCCAAGGATGGCGGGAAGCGCCAGCAATGGCAGGAAGGCCAGCATCGGGATGACGGCGATATCCTGTGTCAGCAGGACCGAGAAGGAGGCCCGCCCCCCGGCGGTGCGCATCAGCGCCTTTTCATTCAACGTTTGCAGGACGATGGCGGTGGACGACAGCGACAGGATCAGCCCGAAGGTCAGCGCGACCTGCCAGGCAAAGCCCAGTGTATAGGCCAGAAGCGCGATGGCCGTGGTCGTAAGCACCACCTGCGCGCCGCCCAGACCGATCAGCCGGTCACGCATATCCCACAACGTGCGGGGTTCCAGTTCCAGACCGATCAGGAACAGCATCAACACCACGCCGAATTCGGCAAAATGCTGAAGATCGGCGGTTTCCGCCCCGGCGATGCCAAAGACCGGACCGACCAGAATCCCGGCGGCGAGGTAGCCGAGCACTGATCCAAGGCCAAGGCGCATCGCAAGGGGCACGACGAGGATCGCCGCGCCAAGATAGATGCTGGCTTCGAGAAGGAACCCTTCCATACCGCCCCTTGTGCAGCCCGTTCCGGGCCATGTATCGCGATATCATGATCCGAACCACGGACCGGCTGCAACCGGCTTTGGCTGCCGGTAGGATCAGCTGTTCGGAAGGGCCAGAACCACCATGCGACCGCGCTTTTCATAGCGCAGTTCCGACGCGGTGATGGCGGCAACGCGGCCACCATCCAGACGGTCGCCCACCTCGACCTTGACGTAACGGCCATTCGGGTTGCGCACCAGCGCATAGCGCTGGGATGACGTGCCGTAGACGCCGATCAGGTTCATGTCGCGCAGGTTGATGGCGTTGCGGATGGTCGCCTGTTTGGCGACATTCGCGCTAGAGGGGATGCGCGGCGCGGTGGCGGCGGCGAGTTCGGGTTCTTCTTCCGTTTCCGGCGTGACCTCGGCCGAGGGCGGCTCGGGTTCGGGCTGGCGGATCGCGGCGGCGACGGCGGCTTCGACTGCGCGGGTCATGTCGCCGGGGCGTGCGGCAGGGCGGCGCGAAATGGTAAGGCCAATCGGGGTGACCGTGCCTTCGGGCGCGATGAGGGCGAGGCTGCCATTCGCGCTGGCCGTTGTGGGGGCGATGGCCCCTGCGGCCACGGCGGCGGCGACAATGCTTTCCGGCCGGACGGCAGGACGAATGGTTGCGATGCGCGGATCGAGTTCAGGGCCGAGTGATGCACCATCATCGCCAGCGGTTTCCGCCGGGGCGGGTGCCAGATCGGCCGGACGCGGCAGCGGGCGCGCATCGGCAAGCGCCGGGTCTGACGGAACGATCACCGCGGGTTCTGCGGCGGTGGCGGCAGGCTCTGTCGTACCCGGTGCAATCGCCGGTGCTGCAGCCTGTTCGGCGGCGCGAGCAGCAGCGGTGATGGCCTCTGGCCGGCTGGGCGGCAGAAGGGCGGGGGAGCCTGCGAAAAGCAAAACACCCTCGGGGGTGGCGATCCCTTCGGGCGTGGGCCGGATAAGGCCGTTCTCATCGAACTGATAGACCGTGCCGAAGGGAGGGGGTGGCTGCTGCGGCAGTGGGGCGGCATCGGCGCGTGCCGTGGGCGCAGGGAGGGCTGCGGCATCCACCGGGGCCGGGGGCGTGTCGGAGCCAGACAGGAAAATCTCGTCCTGCGCCTCATTCGCCGGGGCATTGGCGGGGGCGGGATCACCCGCGATCACCGTGGCGGGAGCGGGTTCGGGCGTCGCCTCGGCGGCGGGGGCGGCGTTGGGATCTTCGGCCGTCATCACCACGCCATCGGCGGGGGCCGTTTCGGGGGTGGCCTCCGCGACCGGGGTTTCGGGGGCAAGATCGGCAGGGTCTTGCAGATCCGCCAGCATCTCGTCTTCCGGGGCGGGCAGATCGGCGGCGTTAGGTGCTGCGGCTTCCGGGGCGGCGGCGGTTTCGACAGGTGTGGCTTGTTCGTCTTGCGTCCAGCTGACGTAGAAAGACGACAATCCCGCCGCGAGGGCGAGCATGATCAGCAGGATGCCGGTCAGGATCAGGCCCAGATGGCGGGGTTTGCCGCGTACGGGCATGGGGCGGCTGCCCAGCCCGGCAGGACGGCGGGCGGGATCACTGCCTTTGGGCGTGGCCCCGGCAGCAGCGGCGGCGGCACTGGCCACGGCATTGCTTGCCGCCGTTGCAGGAGGCGAGACCTTGGCCTTGCGCCCGCCGGGAATGGAGGGCGCGGTGACCAGCGAAGTCACGCCGCGCAGCGCTTTGGCGGCGGGGGTCGGGGGCTTTTCGCCCGGTGTTTCATAGCTGAACTTCGGCACCGGGCGCGAAGTGGCGGGCTTGTCCGCCACGGGCTTTGCGCCGCCGCGCGGGGCGGGGCGGTCTGCCTCGGCCACGGTGGGGGCCGGGCGGGGCGGTGCGTCGCCGGTCAGCGGGCGGCTGGCATAGGCCGACAGCGCCGCGCCCGACGGCATGGGCGGCAGATCATCCTCGACCGACGGGTCGATAATCAGGCGGCGTTCGGCTTTGGCCCCGGTGGGCGCATCGGCGAGATCGTCGCCGACGTCAATTGCCATCGGCGCTTCGTCCAGATCGGGGATGGAGTTGTCCAGAACCGATGCGGTGGCGGGCGGATCGCCCGCGCTGAGTGTTGCGGCAATGGCGGCCGGATCGACGGGCGCTTCGGACTTTGCGGCGGCTTGGGTGGCCAAGGCAAGTTCATCCGCGAAGGATGCGGCGGGGGATGTCGAGGGGCGGTCCGTGCCGAAATCATTCGGCAGGGGCGGCAATTCCATCGGGAAGGGATCGGGGTTTTCATCGATACCGCCCGGGATGCCGGCGGGTTCGGGTTCCGGCATCGGGTCGGACAGCGGCAGATCTTCCGGCGCGGGGACCGGGTCTGGTTCGGGCAGCGGCTGCGGCACGACATCCGGTGCAGGTTCTGGCAGCGGTTCCGGGATCGGCAGCGGTTCGGGTTCGGGAAGGGGCTCCGGTTCGGGCTGCGGGGCCGGATCGGGTTCCGGCTGCGGCGCGGGTTCGGCGTCCGGCAGCCGGATCGGATCGGCGTCGCGGTCGACCTTCTGGCCATCCTTCAGGACCGATTGCGAAAAGCTGGTCTGCCCGAAGAACGGTTCCGTGCCGAAGCTGGCATCCAGCGGGATGGCGACAAAGGAGACCGGGTTGAAGCCGTTGGCGGCGGCGAAGCCTTCGGCTTCGTCCAGCGTCTCGCGCGCCAGAACGGCCACCTGCGCGCTGTCGCCGGTACCGGTGTGATCCCAGACCAGATCGACCACGTCATAGGGGGTTTGACCCTCAAGCCCGGCAACGATCTGCGCCTTGCGGCTGTCGGCGTCGGGGCCGGGGGCGGCGATTGTCAGATACTTGATCTGCGAATTGGGAATGACGAGCTTGGTCGTGATGCCGCCCGGGGCCAAACCTTCGGCCTTGGCCTTGAGGTCGGCCATCGCGGCGGGCAGATCATCGACATCAAATGCCGTGCGTCCCACCTCTGCCCAGCCACGCTTTGTGCGGTGCAGCAGCGTGATGCTGTCATCGGTGAAGTTCAGGGCAAAGTTCGGCTTCATGGGGCGGGTCTAGCACAGCTTCCGGGACAGCGGGAATGCAAGGCGGGAGTGCGTAACGTCCTACAGCAGGTTTTTGCCGAAGGGAAGGAGACTACACAGTTATCTGACTTGCCGCAGAAGGGTGGCGGGTGGAAAAGGCAAGGGTCGCCTAACAGGAGTTTTTCCCATGCGCGTTCTTTCGGCAGTTCTGCTTTCCACGGCGCTGATGGTGCCGGGTCTGGCCCCGACCATGGCCTTGGCCGATGACCATGTCGCCCCCGCCACCATTACCGTGACAGGTGAGGGCGTGGTGACATCGGCCCCCGATCTGGCCACGGTCAGCCTGGGTGTGACGACGCAGGGCGATACGGCGGCGGCGGCGATGGCGGCCAATGCCGAGGCGCTGACGGCCGTGCTGGAGCGTGTGAAGGCGGCGGGGGTGGAGGATCGGGACATTCAGACATCGACGCTGAACCTGAACCCCAACTGGTCGAACACTGATGGCAGTTCAATGCCGGTCATTCAGGGATATGTCGCGTCGAACATTCTGTCGATCCGGGTACGCGACATTGCCAAGCTGGGTGGTGTGCTGGATGCGGCGATCACGGATGGGGCCAATACGCTGAACGGGATCAGTTTCGGGCTGGCAGAGCCGGACCCGGCGATGGATGAAGCGCGCAAGACGGCTGTGGCCAAGGCCAAGGCGCGGGCCGAGCTGCTGGTGGGTGCGGCGGGGGCAAGCCTTGGGAAGATCGTGTCGATCAGCGAGGCTGGGATGTCATCCCCGATGCCGATGTATCGGATGGAGGCCGCAATGGCCGATGCGCCGGTGCCTGTGGCGGGTGGCGAGGTTGGGGTGACGGCGAATGTCACCATCACCTGGGAGATAGTGCAGCCCTGATCGGGGGGCACGGGTGGAAAGGGGCGCCGAGGGCGCCCCTTTTTTGTTGGGGATCAGGCCGTTGCCTTGGCCAGTGCCTGATCGAGATCGGCGATGATGTCATCGGCATGTTCGATGCCGATGGAGACACGCACCACATTCGGCGCGGCACCGGATTTGATCTGCTGTTCTTCCGTCAGTTGCCGGTGAGTGGTGCTGGCCGAATGGATGATCAGCGACCGGGTATCGCCAAGGTTGGCGACGTGGCTGAACAGTTTCACATTGTCGATCAGCTTGACGCAGGCGTCATAGCCGCCCTTGACCGCGAAGGTGAACAGCGCCCCCGCCCCCTTTGGGCAGATGCGCGCGACGCGGTGGTTGTAGGGCGAAGACGGCAGGCCCGCATAGGTGACATAGTCGATGCGGGGGTCTTTCTCCAGCCATTCGGCCACCTTGCGGGCGTTCTCGACGTGCCGATCCATCCGCAGCGACAGGGTTTCGATCCCCATCAGCGTGTAATGCGCGCCTTGCGGGTTCATCGTCATGCCAAGGTCGCGCAGGCCCACGGCGATGGAGTGGAAGGTGAAGGCCATGGCCCCCAGCGCCGGGTGGAAGGCCAACCCGTGATAGGCGGGTTCGGGTTCAGACAGAGAGGGGAATTTGCCGGATTTGGTCCAGTCGAATTTGCCGGAATCCACCACCACGCCGCCCGTCACCGTGCCGTTGCCGGTGAGGTATTTGGTGGCGGAATGGACCACCAAGGTCGCGCCATGTTCGATGGGGCGGCAGAGGTAGGGGGTGGCAGAGGTGTTGTCGACGATGAGCGGCAAACCGACCTTGTCGGCCACCTTGGCCACGGCATCGAGGTCGGTGATGTAGCCGCCCGGATTGGCGATGGATTCGCAGAAGATGGCGCGGGTGTTGTCGTCCACTGCGGCCTCAAGCGCGGCGAGATCGTCGAAATCGACGAACTTGGCCGACCAGCCGAAGCGTTTGATGGTCTGGCTGAACTGGGTCATCGTGCCGCCGTACAGGCGGGTGGAGGCGATGATGTTCAGACCCGGCCCCATCAGCGGGAACAGCGCCATGATCTGTGCGGCATGGCCCGAAGAGCAGCAGATCGCCCCGGCCCCGCCTTCCAGCGCGCAGACCCGGTTGGCCAGCGCCGAGACGGTGGGGTTGGTCAGGCGGGAGTAGATATAGCCCACCTCTTGCAGGTTGAAGAGTTTCGCCGCGTGGTCGGCGTCGCGGAAGACATAGGCGGTGGTCTGGTAGATCGGCACCTGCCGCGCGCCCGTGGCGGGGTCCGGCTCGGCGCCGGCGTGAATCTGGAGCGTCTCAAAAGCGAGTTTGCGGTCTTCTGACATGGCGATCCCCTCCCAAGGAATAAGATGCGCGGAGGTTAGGGGATGGGGGGCGGGCTGTGAAGGGGGCCAAGGAAGAAGAGAGGATTCGCCCGTTTTTCAAGGGTTTGGCGAATGCGCTTTTGCGCCTTGCCGGGGGCGGGGGGAAAGATAATCTCTGACAACGGGGAATGACGGGAGGAAAGACCATGCTGACGCCCTTTCATCTGGCGATCCATGTCGATGATCTTGAGGCGGCGCGGGGCTTTTATGGCGGGGTGCTGGGCTGTGCCGAGGGGCGGTCAGCGCCGACCTGGGTGGATTTCGATTTCTTTGGCCATCAACTGAGCCTGCATCTGGGCGCGCCCTTTGCCAATGCCGCGACCGGACGGGTGGGCGAGAAGATGGTGCCGATGCCGCATTTCGGGTTGGTGCTGCATCTGCCCGAGTGGCAGCAGCTGGCGGGGCGGCTGCGGGCGGCGGGGGTGGATTTTGTGCTGGAGCCACAAGTGCGATTCGAGGGCGAACCGGGGGAGCAATGGACGATGTTCTTTCGCGACCCGGCGGGGAATCCGATTGAGGTGAAGGGGTTTCCGACGATGGATGGGGTGTTTTCCCATTAATTTCAATTGGATGCGTGGATTTCGGCGTGCAGCTTCCTGTGCAGATGGCTGTGCAGCAAAACGTGCATACAAATTTGCGCAGGGCGTGGCGCAGAATCGTGGTTAAGGGTGCGTGGTTGCACAATAGGGAACTGGCTCCTGTCCGGCGGCGGGCTGCGGCAGCGTCTAGAATCCGGCGCGGAGGTTACCAGACCCTTGCGTTCAGGCGCGGTCGTCCTTGGGGCTGCCCATCACGACAAAGGTTGTGATGGATTGCACCTGCGGCAGGGTGCCCAGCACATCGGTGTGCCAATGCTTGTAGGCCGCAAGGTCGGCACATTCGACGCGCAGCAGATATTCCACCGTGCCGGTGATGTTGTGGCATTCGGTAACCTGCGGGGCGCGGGCGACGGCGCGTTCAAACGCCTCTTGGCTGGCCTTGGTGTGGGTGTTCAGGCCCACAGTCACATAGGCCGTAAAGCCGATGCCAAGCTGGGCGGGATCAAGCACGGCGCGGTAGCCCTTGATCAGGCCGGAGCGTTCCATTTCCTGGACGCGGCGCAGGCAGGCGGAGGGGGAGAGGCCGACGCGTTCGGCCAGGATCAGGTTGCTGATCCGGCCATCACGGCGCAGTTCTCGCAATATGCGGGCGTTTATGTCATCAATCTTCGTCATTTGTTGTGAATAATGCGTGTCTGACGCTGAATTTGCAATCCTCAAGCGCGGTTCGGGTGTTAGGAGTTGTGCCATGACCCATGATCTTTTCCTTGCTCTGCTGGGCTTTGCCTTTGTCACCTCGGTCACGCCGGGGCCGAACAACATGATGCTGTTGGCGTCAGGTGTGAATTTCGGGCTGCGGCGGACGGTGCCGCATATGATCGGAATCTCGGTCGGCCATTCGGTGATGGTGTTTCTGGTGGGGCTGGGGGTGGCCGGGGTGTTTGTGGCGGTGCCATGGGCGCTGACGGTGCTGAAGGTCGCGGCGGTGGCCTACATGCTGTGGCTGGCATGGAAGATTGCCCGCTCTGGTGCGCCGGGCGAGGGGAAGGCCGGGGGGCGACCGATGACGTTCTTGCAGGCGGCGGCGTTTCAATGGGTGAACCCCAAGGCATGGGCCATGGCGCTGGGCGCCGTGGCGGCCTATGTGCCGGAGCCTTCGGTCGGAGCCTATGCGGCGGTGGCGGGGGTGTTTGCGCTGGTGAACCTGCCGTCGGTTTCCGTTTGGGCGGCGGCGGGGCAGGGGCTGCGGCGGTGGCTGGAGGCGCCGGGGCGGCTGCGGGTGTTCAACTGGACGATGGCGGGGCTGCTGGTGGCGTCGCTTTGGCCGGTGGTGATGCTGGAACTGTGACGGTTCGGCCCTTGACCGCCGCCGTGGGACCGCTGAGTGGCGTCTACCGCGTCCACAACCCCGCGCGCTTGATGGCGTTGCGGATGGCCTGTTCCTTGCGGGGCAGGTCTGCACGGTCGAACAGGGCGCGGACCTGCTGACCTTCGCCGCGATAAAGCATTTTCTTGAACGGGGCGTAGTGGCGCAGCACGCGTTCGACGCGCGGGTCAGCGGCAACCTGTTCCATGACCGCGACCGCACGATCGCTTTCGCGGGCGAAAAACAGCGGCAGGATGCGCCAATGGCAGGTAAGCGTGCCGTCCAGCCCTGCCAGTTCCGGGCCGGGGCGGCCACCGCCAAGCGCATGGATCACCAAGGGCAAGGCCACCTGATCGAGCCAGGGGTTGAGAGGCTGGCAGGCCAGCGCGGGGCCGGGGTTGGCGGCAATCTCGGACGCATATTTCAGGAACAATTCGCCAAAGCGGCGGGGGCTTTCGTGCAGGAACCAGCCTGCATTGAAATAGAGGTAGCGCTGCCAGTATTCATCGGGCTGGGTGGTGTCGAGGCTGGAGGCGAAGTCCAGCCCGAAGCGGGTGTAGAGGCTTTGCCAGATGGCAGTGTAGCCGGGGCCGTAAAGCTCGATCTGCGGCCATGTCCCCTCGCGCTTCATGGATGCGGAAGGTTTGGCAAAATCGGGGGTCAGGGTGGAGAGATCACCGGTGATGATCGTGTCAGTGTCCAGGAACAGGAACGGTTCGTCGGGGATCTGACCCAGCGCCTCGATCTTGTTGCCATGGGGGTAGGCGGCCCCGAAGGCGCGGCTGTCGAAGGGGATGACCTCGGCCCCGAGTTCCGCGAGAAGGGCGAGGGTGGCGGGATCGGTAAGCTGCGGGTTCTGGCCGGGCCAGAGCGGGCCTGGGCGCGGGGTGGCGATCAGCAGGCGGCCCTGAAAGCCGGGGGATTGTGCGCGCAGCGAGGCGGCAAGGAGGATGGCTTCATACTGAAGCCGTCCGGATTGGCCGATGCAGAGGATGTTGAACACAGACACTGGTGACGGGCCCGGGATGGGTTCAGGATGGGGTGAAGCGGAGCGACAGGCAGGACATGCCGCCGTCGAGTTTCGCACATTCAGAATTGCCGATTTCCACCACGGTGAAGCCTGCCTGTTCGATGCGGGCCTTTGTGCCGGGAAAGCCTGCGGGCATCAGCACCACATCGTTGAAGCGGATGGTGTTGGCGGCGGCTTCCTCGCCGGGGGCGGTGTGGATGATCTTGTAGCCATCAAAGCAGCCTGAGGCGGAGAGGCGTTCGGTGGACAGGATCGTATCGGCATCCAGAAGCGAGCAGTCGGTCTTGAAATGCAGCACGCCGGGGGGGGTGTGAACCTCACGCAGGGCGTGGCCCCAACGGGTGGTGATGGCGCGCAGTTCCGCAATGCCGGCGGCATCGGTGCGGGCCGATTGGCCCACAAGGATTTCGCGACCCGTCACAAGGATATCGCCGCCTTCGATGGTGCCTGGGCCTTCGATCCGTTCGATGCTGGTGTAGAGGGCGCGGAGATGGGGTTCCATCTCGGCCGCTTCACCAAGGCGCGTCGGCGCGCCGGGGCGCATGATGATCGCGCCTTGCGGCAGGCAAAGGGCGGTGTCTTCGACGAAGACGGAATCGGGGAAGGCGTCCAGCGCGGGGAGTTCCACCACCGTCGCGCCAGTGGCGCGAAGGGCGGCGATATAGGCTGCGTGGTGCGCCTGCATCGTAGTGAGATCGGGGCTGCCAGTATCGACGGCGCGCAGCCCGTCGATGATCGACGCGGCAGGGCGGCGGGTGATGGCATGGGTGAAGCGGAAGGAAGCGTCTTTTGTCATGGTCCCCATCCTTTAGCAGAGGAAAGGATGGTGGGCGACCCTGGAATCGAACCAGGCATGGGTCTCCCCGGCGGAGTTACAGTCCGCTGCCGCACCTTGCAGCACGTCGCCCGACGCGATGCGGGGGATAGCCGAGGGGGGGAGGGGCGTCAAGTTGCAAAAGTAGGGGGCGCAAAAGCGGGGAAATGTGGCTTGCATCGGGGGGCGATCCGGGGCCATGGATGGGGAAATGCATGAGGTGTGGCGATGAAGCCGGGAAGCAAGAAACCCACCTGGGTGATCGACAAGGAACGCGGCAAGCGGGCCGAGGCCAAAGAAACGGTCTGGCTGTTCGGCATCCATGCCGTGCGCGACGCGCTGGTCAATCCGGCGCGGGAAAAGCTGCGGCTGGTGGTAACGAAGAACGCCTTTGACCGGCTGGAAGAGGCGATCGCGACCAGCGGGATGGAACCCGAGGTGGTGGATCCGCGCCGGTTCGACGTGCCCATCGACGAAGGGTCGGTCCATCAGGGGGCGGCGCTGGAGGCGCGGCCGCTGAACTGGGGCAAGCTGGCAGATGTGGCGATTTCGGGGGCGGGTTCGCCCTTGGTCGTGCTGCTGGACCGGGTGACGGACCCGCATAATGTGGGCGCCGTGCTGCGGTCTGCCGAGGTGTTCGGCGCGCGGGCGGTGATCGCGCCGCGCCACCATTCCGCGCCTGAGACGGGGGCGCTTGCCAAGACGGCGAGCGGTGCGCTGGAGCGTCAGCCCTATCTGCGGGTGACGAACCTGGCCGATGCGATGGTTGAGCTGAAATCCATGGGCTATGTGCTGGTGGGGCTCGACGGCGATGGTACGGTCACTCTGGCCGAGGCGATGGCGGGTCTGGGCAATCGCCCGGTCGGGCTGGTGCTGGGGGCCGAGGGGCCGGGGCTGCGCGACAAGACGCGCGAGACCTGCGACGTGATCGCCCGCGTGCCTTTTGCCGGTGGGTTCGGATCGCTGAACGTGTCCAATGCGGCGGCAGTGGGGCTTTACGCGGCGGCGCAGCGCTGAGCGGGCTTGGCGTCTGTGACCGGATCACATTTGCGGGAACGGAACTTCAAATGCCAAACGCGGCTTCTATGTCACATAGCAGGAAGCGGGAACGGAACACCCGCCTCTCATTCACTGTCCCTCGTTCCGCGACTTGGCGCCCGGCCGCAGAGGCCCGGGCGCCTTTTTCTTTTGGGGTGAGCCATGACCGATGACGCCACGATCCGCCGCGTGCTGACCGAAACGCGCACCATTGCCCTTGTCGGCTGGTCGCCGAAGCCGGACCGGCCCAGCCACCGGGTGGCGGCTTTCCTGAAGGCGCAGGGGTATCGGGTGATCCCGGTCAATCCGGGGCAGGCGGGGCAGATCGCGCTGGGCGAGACGGTCCGCGCCTCGCTGGCCGAAATCGGGGATACGGTGGATATGGTGGACATCTTTCGCCGCAGTGAAGAAGCGGGCGCGGTGGTGGATGAGGCGCTGGCGGTGCTGCCGGGGCTGAAGGCCGTATGGATGCAGTTGGGCGTGGTGGATGCAGCGGCGGCGGCGCGGGCGGAAGCAGCGGGCGTGACAGCCGTGATGGACCGTTGCCCGGCGATCGAGATTCCAAGATTGGGGATGTGATCTTTATCCGCCCGGCGGTTCCGTAGCGGCGAAAATCCTTCAGGAAGGATTTTCGCCCGTCCGCGCCAAAATCTTTCCGTGAAAGATTTTGGCGGAAACCGCCCAAAAGTTTTCTGGAAAACTTTTGGGCTTAGCGGCGGGTGGCTTTCTCTGTGATCCCTGAAACGCCCTCGCGGCGGTCAAGCTCGGCCAGAACCTCATCCAGCGTCACGTCGCGGGCAGCGAGCATGACGAGGAGGTGATAGAGCACATCGGCTGCCTCGGAGGTGAGGCGGTCGCGGTCGCCTTTGACCGCCTCGATGATGGCCTCGACAGCCTCTTCGCCGAATTTCTCGGCGCATTTCTCGGGGCCTTTGGACAGCAGTTTTGCGGTCCAGCTTGTTTCGGGATCGGCCCCCTTGCGGGCGGCGATGGTCGCGGCGAGGCGGGTGAGGGCGGTCATGAAAGCCTCATCGGAATACCGGCGGCGGCCATGTGATCCTTGGCCTGCCGGATGGTGTAATCGCCGAAGTGAAAGATAGAGGCGGCAAGGACGGCGGAAGCGCCGCCGACGGTGACACCTTCAACAAGATGGTCCAGCGTGCCGACGCCGCCGGATGCGATGACCGGGATACCCACGGCATCGACGATGGCGCGGGTCAGCGGCAGGTTGAAACCTGCCCGCGTGCCGTCGCGGTCCATGCTGGTGAGCAGGATTTCCCCTGCGCCTTTCGCCGCGACAGTGCGGGCGAAATCCACCGCGTCGATGCCGGTGGGTTTGCGGCCGCCATGGGTGAAGATTTCCCATTTTCCCGGTGCCACAGTCTTGGCGTCAATGGCCACGACGATGCACTGGCTGCCAAACCGATCGGCGGCCCGCGCCACGACATCGGGGTCGGCCACGGCGGCGGAATTGAAGCTGACCTTGTCAGCCCCTGCCAGCAGCAGCGCGCGGACATCGTCGGGCGTGCGGACGCCGCCACCCACGGTCAGCGGCATGAAGCATTGTTCCGCCGTCCGGGTGACGAGGTCGAACATCGTGCCACGGTTTTCATGCGTGGCGTGAATGTCGAGAAAGCACAGCTCATCCGCGCCGGCCGCATCATAGGCGCGGGCGGCCTCGACCGGGTCGCCGGCATCGCGCAGATCGACGAAGTTCACGCCCTTGACCACGCGGCCATCGGCCACGTCGAGGCAGGGGATGATGCGGGTTTTCAGCATGGCGTCACCAAGAAGCTTGCGGCCTTCTAGCCGTGGACGGCAGAAAGGGCCAGTGGGTAGCGAGGGGGCGGCGTGATGCGCGAAGGAGTGGGCTATGGTCTGGCGGCGCTCTGTCTGGGGTGGATCGCGGTCTGGGCGGGGGAGAACCTGTTCTGGACGACGCCCGCCCCCGACCTGCGCCTCGTCGATCTGGCCTTGACCTGGGCGGCCTATTCCGTGGCGGCAGGAGCGGCCCTTTCGGCGGTGATCTGGTCGGGGCTGGAGGGATGGCGGGCGGCCTTTCTGGGCGGGGCGCTGTTGGGGTTTCAGATCGAGGGCGCGGTCGTGGGGACGATGTATGAAGCCCTTCCCGCGCAACTGGTCTGGACGCCGCTGGCCTGGCACGCGCTGATCAGTGGGCTGGCGGTGCTGGGCGGTGGGATGGCGCTGGCGCGGGGGCCGGTGTGGCGGCAGGTGGCGGGCATGGCGGCGCTAGGGGTGTTTGGGGCGGTCTGGGGGCTTTACTGGCCGCTGGAGGGGAAGGTGCTGGCCGGAATGGCAGGGCTGGCGGTCTATCTGGGGGTGACGGGCGCAGGGGTCGGGGTGGCGTTGGGGCTGCTGTCGCGGTTGCCAAGGCTGCGTTGGGGGAAATGGTGGCTTTGGCTGGCACCCGTGGCGATGGTGGCGCTTTGGATGCTCGGTGGCGTGCTGTCGCCCGATCCGGTGCGCCTGGTCTGGCTGGTGATGGTGGGGGCAACGGTCTGGGCGATGGCGCGGTTGGGGCGGCGGGGGGCAGGCTTTGGTTTTGGGCCACCGTTGCCCTGGGCGCGCTGCAGCGTGGTTGTGCTGGCCCCTGTGGTGACGGTGCTGCTGGTATTGCCGGGCTGGGCAGTGCTGGGCGGGGTCGCAGTGAACGTGCCTGTCGCGCTGGTGACGGGGGCGGCGGGATTGGGGCTGTGGCTGTGGTTGGTGGTGGGTCGTCCAATGAACAAGATAGGTTAAGTTAGCCTTGGCGGCCGGGGTAGGAATGCGAGAGGGCTCAATCTGCCCTATCCACGGCGTTCATTGGTTAGCCGTCGTTCACTTTTCGCCTCGCCGCAAGTCGTGCTGCAATCCGCGCGGCTTTGCGGGCCGCCGCCGCCTGTTCAGCTGCAAGTCGCCGATCGGCCACACGTGCCTCTCTAACAGCGCCGCTCAGTTTTGCCACAGCTTCGTGCCCCAGCCGAGCAATCTTCTGGTCCAAGGCACGTGCATGGCGGAAATTCTTTAGCAGGGCTTGGGCGTCAACATCGCCGAGGCAGAAGAAATGCTCGAAAGTCATCATGTTGAACGTGAGCACATGGGGATAGACATGACGTCGATCCGCGGTCCATTGATTATCGAAACCGTACATGACGATGTCATAACTTGGGAAATAGAACAGATTGCCATCGTGATGCGCAAGCTCACGATAAACCTGATCTACAGCGGCGCGCAGAATGCTCTTTGAGACAGCGTTTGCGGAAAGGCAGGACACATTGCGAAAGGTTGCGCGGAGTGGAATAGGCGA
Source organism: Fuscovulum sp. (assembly GCA_035192965.1). NCBI lineage: Bacteria > Pseudomonadati > Pseudomonadota > Alphaproteobacteria > Rhodobacterales > Paracoccaceae > Fuscovulum > Fuscovulum sp. Next base: position 1,581,636 of record CP136571.1, read on the forward strand.
CACTGTAAAGAGGATTGTGGCCTCAGGTCGATACTTGCGGATCAGCGCAACAATCGCACGAAGGTTTTCAAGCGTCTCTGTGTAAGATGCGACGCGGAACTTGTGCCGCTCTGGGTCGCGTTTGGATTCGGGAGGTTGGCGCCAGAAGACCTCACCTGTTATTTCGTCATACCAAATTTCACTGAGCCCGAGCGTGATAATGAACACACGCGCTTCATCAAACAATTCCTTAGTTTGAAGCCTTGCTTCTTCATCATAGCCGAAGTCTTCCTGATTGTAGCCGATCCAAAGATCTGCTTTCGGAACACGATTCTCCCAAGCCCATTCAAATTGTTGCCGGATGGCATGTGTGTGAACCATGCCGTCACCCATTGAGGTGACGTAAGCCTTGTTGGCCTTTTTGGTCAGAACATTATAACCTTTGGCATGAAGGTAGTTTGAAATGTTCTTTGCGAAGCACGATCCGAAAGCAACGATCGGCGTAGAGTGATCTATGAAAGGTTGCGGGGGGGCCCACCCCTTCATGAAGAAGCGGTCGATCACATAGTCGCGCTCAAGCGTTTTGTCTTCAGGATAGAACTGAGGCTTTTCACCTCTGAAGTAGGAACCACTCATACGTTGGTTCTGGCCTTCTACTTCCACGACGATCATGGACATAACACGCTCCTACTGACCAAGTGCCACGTTGGTCAAAACTGAAAAAACACAACAATCTGAAGGGTAGCCTGCGTCGAGCCGGGTCGCAAGAGTGGATCAAGGATTGGAGGGGCCCAGCGCAACAGCAGATGTGCTGATTGCTGATGAGCGCACAAGTCACATTCCGGTTTGGTTGGTTTCAGCCCTTCAGCGCCTTCAGCGCGGCGGTGAGGTCGATGGCGCCGTCATAGAGGGCGCGGCCGGAGATGGCGCCGGCGATGATGCCGGTGTCGCGCAAAGCGATGAGGTCTGCCATGCTGGACACTCCACCCGAGGCGATGACGGGGATGGTGACGGCGCGGGCCAGTGCCTCAGTCGCTTCGATGTTCGGGCCGCCCATTGCGCCGTCGCGGTCGATATCGGTGTAGATGAGGGCGGTGACGCCGGCATCTTCAAAGCTGCGGGCGAGGTCGGTGGCCATGACGTTTGTCTCGGTCGCCCAGCCTTTGGTGGCGACGCGGCCTTGGCGTGCGTCGATGCCGACGGCGACCTTGCCGGGGAAGGCCTTGGCCGCCTCGCGCACGAGGGCGGGGTTTTCCACGGCGACGGTGCCGAGGATGACGCGGGCGAGACCCTTTTCCAGCCAGAGCGCGATGGTCGCCATGTCGCGGATCCCGCCGCCGAGTTGGGCGGGCACGGTGATCCGGGCGAGGATCGCCTCAACCGCCGCGGCATTGACGGGGGTTCCGGCGAAAGCGCCGTTCAGATCGACAAGGTGGAGCCATTCGCAGCCTGCCGCCTGAAACTTGGCGGCCTGCGCGGCAGGATCGTCGCCAAAGACGGTGGCGGCAGACATTTCCCCGCGCAGGAGGCGGACGCATTGGCCGTCTTTCAGGTCGATGGCGGGGTAAAGGATCATCGCGCGCACCTTCGCAGCAGGGGTTTTCGGGGCTTTGGCATGGGGCGGGCGGCAGGGCAAGGGGGAGGCGCGCGGCGCGCGACCTAACGTCAGGCTTGATCGGCGGGCGGGGTTGGACAAGATGTCGCAAGACGGTGGCAAATCAGGGAGGATCGGCCCTATGAAGCGGATGATGATGACGGTGCTGGCAAGCCTTGCCTTTGCAGGGGCTGCCATGGCGGCGGACCCGGTCGAGGGGGTCTGGAAGACCGCGCCGGATGACAACGGCAATTTTGGCCATATCGATGTAAAGCCCTGCGGCCCGGCTTTTTGCGGCACGCTGGTCAAGGCCTTTGATGGGTCGGGCGCGCAAATCGAAAGCCCGAATGTGGGGCGGCAGATCATCTGGGACATGATGGCCAAGGGCGACGGGAATTACGAGGATGGCAAGGTCTGGTCGCCGGATCGGGACAAGACCTATAACTCCTACATGATCCTGCAGGGCAACGGGCTGAGCGTGAAGGGCTGCGTTCTGGGAATCTGCCGCGACGGTGGCACCTGGACGCGGGTACAGTAAGCGCAGATTTCGGGTCGTTCTTCGGCCCTGATACGGATTAAAGGGGGTGCAGGGGTGACCTTGCACCCCCTTGCCATGACCGGAGGCCAAATTGGGACAACGAGATTGGGGATTGCTTTTGCTCCTGTCGGTGCTGTGGGGCGGGTCGTTCTTTTTCGTGGAGTTGGTTTTGGCCGCAGGGATGGCCCCTTTGACGGTGGTCTGGTTGCGGGTCGGGTTGGGGGCGGGGGTGCTGGCGCTGACGCTGGCCGCGACCGGCCTGCCCGTGCCGCGCGGGGCGGCGGTTTGGCGGGCGCTGGTGGTGATGGGTCTGTTGAACAACGCGCTGCCCTTTACGCTGTTTGCATTGGCGCAGGGGCAGATCGGCGGCGGGCTGGCCGCGATTTTGAACGCGATGACCCCGATCCTGACAGTGGTGGTGCTGGCGGTCTTTGCCGATGAGCGGCGGCCGGGTTTCGGGCGAATCGCGGGGGTGGTCTGCGGCTTTGCCGGGGTTCTGGTGATGATGGGCGGCGGGGCCACGGAAGGGGCCATCTGGGCCAAGCTGGCCTGTCTGGGGGCGGCGTGCAGCTATGCGCTGGCATCGGTCTGGGGGCGGCGCTTTCGTGTGCTGGGCGTGGCCCCTTTGAGCGTGGCCTTTGGGCAATGCCTTTGTGCGACCGGCCTGCTGATCCTGCCGATGATGATGACAGGGGGCGTGCAGACCGGCAGCGGCGGGGTTGAGGTCTGGCTGGCCGTTGCGGGATTGGCGGTGCTGTCGACAGCGCTGGCCTATGTCATCTTCTTTCGGCTGCTGGCAACGGTCGGGTCGTTGAACGTGGGTTTGGTCACGTTTCTGGTGCCGGTCAGCGCGGTGGCGCTGGGTGTGGTCTTTCTGGGCGAACGGCTGGCGGCGGCGCAGATTGCGGGGGCTGGGTTGATCGCATTGGGGCTGGTGGCGATTGACGGGCGGGCCGGGGCATGGCTGTGGCGGCGCATCAGCACCTGATGCGGCCGCGGCGTTCGCCGCTGTCACCCTGAAAGCTGGTCTCGATCGGGGTGCAGCCGGTGGCCTGCGCAACGGCGCGCAGCATTTGCGCGGGGATGTCCGGGCGTTCGGCGCTGCGGGCATAGCCGTGGCGGATGACCTGCACGCGGGTGTCTTTGCGAAAGACGGTGAAGCTGCGCCCGTCGATCACAACGTCCTGGCGGGAGGCGTTGAGGAATTGCGGGGAGGGCGAGGCGCAGGCGCAAAGAAGCGCGAGCGCAGGCAGAAGCCGGGGGAACATCAAGGCACCATGAACAACCACAGGATGTATTGATGGTGATCCGGGATGCGCCCGGAAGCAAGCCTGCAGATCAGGGTTTCCAGCGCAGGAAGTTGGCAATCATCCGCAGGCCGGTGGCCTGGGACTTTTCCGGGTGGAACTGGGTGCCGATGATCGTGTCGCGGCCGATGATGGCAGTGACGGGACCGGCATAATCCACATGCGCCAGAAGATGCGCGGGATCGGCCACGCGGAACTGGTAGCTGTGCACGAAATAGGCGTGATCGCCGGTTGATACTCCTTGCAGAACCGGATGCGGGCGGTCGATCACCAGATCGTTCCAGCCCATATGCGGCACCTTGAGCGCGGGGTCGGCGGGGGTGATGCGGGTGACTTCGCCACCGATCCAGTCAAACCCCTGTGTGTCTTCGTATTCACGGCCCCATGTTGCCAGCATCTGCATGCCAACGCAGATACCGAAAAAGGGCTTGCCCCGCGCCACGCCTTCGGAGATCGCCTCGAACAACCCGCCCAGATTGCCCAAGGCGCGGCGGCAGGCGGGAAAGGCCCCGTCGCCGGGCAGAACGATCCTGTCGGCGCGGGCAACATCTTCCGGATGCGAGGTCACAAGGACATCGCCGCCGCCCACCTCGGCCGCCATGCGCTGAAACGCCTTTTCGGCGGAGTGGAGATTGCCGCTGTCATAATCGACGAGAACGGTCAGGGGCATGGGGGCCTCATTGCGGGGGTGACGAAAAATTTTCAGTGAAAATCTTTCGGAAACAGGGTGGTAAGAATTTTCTGGAAAATTCTTACCATGCGGGGCGGCTGAAGAATTTTCGGGAAAATTCTTCAGCGCCTTGGGTTAAAGCGCGCCTTTGGTCGAGGGCAGCGCGTTGCCAAGCCGGGGGTCATGTTCAACGGCCATCCGCAGCGCGCGGGCCACGGCCTTGAAGGCGGCTTCCGCGATGTGGTGGCTGTTGACCCCGTGGATCAGGTCGACATGCAGGGTGATGCCGCCATGGGTGGCGAGCGCCTGAAAGAATTCACGCACCAGTTCGGTGTCAAAAGTACCGATCTTCGCCGTCGGGAAGGGCAGGTTCCAGACGAGGAACGGCCGCGCCGACAGGTCCAGCGCGCAGGCGACCTGCGCGTCATCCATGGCGAGGTTGAAATGGCCATAGCGGCGGATGCCGCGCTTGTCGCCCAGCGCCTGTGTCAGGGCCTGACCGATCGCGATGCCGCAATCTTCGACGGTGTGGTGATCGTCGATATGCAGATCGCCCTTGGCCTTGACGTTAAGGTCGATGAGCGAGTGGCGGGCCAGTTGATCCAGCATGTGGTCGAAAAAGCCCACGCCGCTGTGGCAGTCATACTGCCCGGTGCCATCAAGGTTCAGGCTGATGGCGACATCGGTTTCGGCGGTCTTGCGGTGGATCTTGGCCTGACGCATCGCGGTTTCCCCTTGCTTTGCGGCCTTATAGGCGCTGGGGCGCGGTTTGGAAAGCTGTCAGGCAGAGGCGGCGAGCCTGCGGCGGCGCGGGCCGAAGGTGGCGGCAAGGCCGAGGAAGACGCCTGCCAGCACGGCGATGCTGCCGGAGGCTGACACGGAAAAGCCAAGACCCAGCGCCAGCGGCAGGTAGCCCGCAATCAGGGTGCCGAGGGCGGCGGCGAGGGCGGCGATGATAAGCGACAGGGCCATCTGGCGCGGCAGGCTGTCGGTCAGCAGGCGCGCGGTGGCGGGGGGGCAGATCAGCATGGCGATGGTCAGGATCGATCCCACGGCAGAGAAGGCCGCCACTGCGGCCAGCGCGGTAAGGCCGGTCAGCCCGGCAGAAATCCATCGGGTGGGGATGCCCGCGCTGGTGGCAAAGCCTTCGTCGAAGGTGGCGATGGTCAGCGGGCGCCAGAACAGGGTGAGGGCGGCAAGGATGGCGGCGGTGGCGATGGCCAGCGCGGGCAGTTCCGAGGGCAGGGTGGCAAGTGCTGCGGGATCGGCGAGCGAGGCCCAACCTGTGGCGTCGATCCAGATCAGGCCTTCGAGATTGCCGTAAAGCGCGTGTTCCACATCAAGATGAACCGCGCCCGCGCCGGAGGTTTCCAAAAGCAGCACGCCAAGGGCAAACATGGCGGTGAAGGTCACGCCCATGGCGGCCCCCGGATCGGCCCCGGTGGCGCGCCGGATGCCTTCGATCAGGGCCGAAGACAGGGCGGCGGCGGCCAATGCGCCCGCCAGCATGACGGGTTGGGAGGCGGACCCTGTCAGCAAGAAGGCTGCAACGATACCCGGCAGAACGACATGTGACATGGCATCGCCCAGCATCGACTGGCCGCGCAGCAGCAGGAAATTGCCCGGTGCCGCGCAGGCCAGTGCGGCCAGCATCGCAATGACGAGCGGCGGCAGGGTGAGGGGGACGAACTCTGCGCCAAAGGTCATGTGCGCACCAAACTTGCCTGTCGCGCGCGGGCCAATGCGCGGGCGATGAGGCCGCGTCCGGGGGCGAAGAGAGCTGACAGGATAAAGGCGGTGAAGGTGATCAGCACGATGGCGGGGCCGGTGGGCAAGTCGGGCAGCACCAGAGACAACGAAGCCCCGAGATGGCCCGCGACAGCGCCTATCCCACCCGCCAGCAAGGCCACAACGCCGATCCTGTCTGACCAGAGGCGCGCGGTCAGGGCGGGGGTGATCAGAAGCGCCACGATCAGGATCAGACCCACCACGCGCAGGCCCAACAAGACGCAGGCCAGCGTCAAGAGCAGCAGCGCCACGTCGGCGGCGCGGGTGTTGATTCCCATGAGGCGGGCATGCCCCGGATCAAACGCCGTCATCGCCAGCACGCGGCGCAGGATAAGGAGCAGGGTCAGGATCATCGCCCCGCCCCCGGCAATCAGGATGGCGTCGGATTTCAGCATCCCGGCAGTGGAGCCGAGAAGAAACCCCTCCAGCCCTGCGGGGCGTCCCAGCGACAGGTTCTGGATCACGGTCAGGATCACGATGCCCGCGCCGTAGAAGGTGGAAAGGATGGCACCGGTTGCGGCATCTTCGGGCAGGCGGGTGATGTCGGTCAGGCGTTGCAGCCAGTACAGGCCCAGTGCTGCCGACAGCCCGGCCCCGATGAGCAGGCCTGCGAGGTTGCGCCCGTCACCGCCAAAGGCCGCCATGGCAAGGAAGGCAAGCCCGATGCCGGGCAGGGTGGCATGTGCCATGGCATCAGAGGTCAGCGCGCGGCGGCGCAGGGTGGTGAAGGCCCCCACCGACCCCGCCGCAAGGCCAAGCAGCGCCGCGCCCAGGCTGACGAGGGCGGCGTTGTAGCCCCCCTGAAACAGCAGGGCCTGAAGGAGTTCGGCGGTCATCTTGAGGGGACTGGTTGGGTCAGGGGGTCAGGCCGGGATTGAGGTGAGAAGGGTGTTTCCATAAGCCTCGGCCACGGTGGCGCGGCGGAAGGTTGTGGCAGTGGGACCTTCGGCGATGACGCGGCGGTTCAGAAGCAGCACGCGGTCGAAATAGGCGGCGACCGTCGCAAGGTCGTGATGCACGGCGATCACCGTCTTGCCCTCGGCCCGCAGGCCGTGAAGGACGGCGATGATGGCGGATTCCGTCGCGGCATCGACGCCTGCGAAGGGTTCATCAAGGATCATGAGGTCCGCCTCTTGCGCCAAGGCGCGGGCAAGGAAGACGCGCTGCTGCTGGCCACCCGAAAGAGCACCGATCTGACGTTGCGCAAAATCGGCCATGCCGAGGCGCGAGAGGCAATCCATCGCCTGCGCCTTCAGTGCTGGGGTGATGCGGCCCAGAAGGCCGGTCTTGCGATATAGCCCCATCTGGACGACGTCGATCACGCGGGCCGGAAATTCCCAATCCACCGCGGCGCGTTGCGGGACATAGGCGATGCGGGGCATAGCCTTGGCGACCGGTTGGCCGAAGGCGCGCACATCGCCCGTCACGGCGGGAACAAGGCCGAGCGTGGCTTTCAGCAGGGTGGATTTGCCCGCCCCGTTGGGGCCAATGATGGCGGTCATCGACCCTTTGGGAAAGCGGGCGGCGATCCCTTCGACCACGGGCAGGGCCGCGTAGGACACGGTCAGCCCCGTGACAGCAAGCGCCGCTTCTGCAACCGGGATCGGGGTGGGGTCTACCATCAGGTGCCTGCGTTCAATTTGCCGACCATGCCGCGTTCGGGCGCATCGCCGCCAAGGGCGCGGGCGATGGTGGTGATGTTGTGGTCGATCATGCCGATATAGGTGCCTTCATAGGTGCCGTCCGGACCCATCGCATCGGAGTACAACTCGCCTCCGATAGTGATGGTGTGGCCTTGGGCGGCCGCGCCTTCGATCAGGGCGCGGATGGCGCGGTCAGAGACTGAGCTTTCGACAAAGACTGCGGCGATGTTGCGGGCGACCAGCAGATCGACCAGTTCGGTGATGCGGGCGAGGCCTGCCTCGGATTCCGTCGAGATGCCCTGAATGCCTTCGACTTGCCAGCCATAGGCGCGGCCGAAATAGGCGAAGGCGTCATGCGCAGTGACAAGAATGCGCGACGGATCGGGGACCGTGGCCAGAACCTGCTGGGCGTAGGTATCAAGCGCGGCAATGTCGGCAAGCAGAGCCTCGGCCGGGGCGGCGGTATCGAAGCCGGCGGTGGCCAGCACATCGGCGGCGCTGCGCACGACTTCGGACCAGAGTTTCGGATCGAACCAGACATGGGGGTCGGGGCGGTCAGGATATGCGGGATCAGAGAGAAGGTCGGCGCGGGGCAGGCTATCGGCAAGGGCCACCACTGTGCGCTGACGGGCGAGGTCGGCCATGACATCAGCGAATTGCGCCTCAAGGTGCAAGCCGTGCCAGAGGATGATGTCGGCGCGCGAAAGGGCGAGGATATCGGACCGTGTGGGGCGATAGCTGTGCGGGTCCATGCCCGCGCTCATCAGCGCGGCCACTTCGCCCCCGGTCAGGCGGCGGGCGATGTCGGCGATCATGCCTGTGGTCGCGGTGATGGCGGCGGGGCCCGTCTGTGCCAGCGCGCGGCTGCCAAGAAGTGGTGCAAGGGACAGGGTCAGAAGCAGAGAGCGGCGGTCGATCATGTGGTGTCGGCCTTTTTCCATTGGGTCTTGTACCGTGCGGGACAGGGAAAACCTAATGCTTCCCATATGTGAGAATAGTTCGCAAAAGTCAATGGTAATGAGAAGCGTTCGCAAGTTTGTGACCATCGGCTGTGCGGTCGATTGTGGCTCTCGTCTGGGTTGTATTGGAAATGAATCTTACCGAAAGCGCCGACGCGGCCCTTTAATGGCGCAGCCTGCTGCCGTTCTGGTTGAAAGGTTGACCCCTTGGCTCATCGGGTCGTTGTCTGAACGGATCAAGGAGTTCCCATGCGCATTGTCTGTGTCGATGACGACCCGATCTTTCTGGCCATCGTGACGGAATACCTGCGCGCGCTGGACATGGAGGTGGTGGCCACCTTCGGCGATCCGACACAGGCGCTGCGCGAGGCCGAGGCGGGGCGGATCGTGACAGATCTGTTCCTGCTGGATCTGGAGATGCCGGGAATGACCGGGGCGGAGCTTTGCGCCGGGTTGCGGGCGACGGCGGCGCATAAGGCAACGCCGATCATCATGATTTCCTCGGTCACCGAGCGGGACCGGGTGAAGGCGGCGCTGGAGGCGGGGGCGAATGATTTCCTGCACAAGCCGCTGGAAAGCGTGGAACTGGGCGCACGGCTTTCGATGGTAGAGCGTATCTTGCAGGAGCGACGGCAGACAGCCGCCTTGCAGGATGAGATCGGCACACTGCGCGCGCAGCAGGGCTTCGGCTTTGGCTTCGAGGATGCGGTCCTGCCCAATGCCGAGGATGGCGTGGTCGATTATCTGGTGCTGGAAACACATCTGGTGTCGCTGGGATGGTCGGGTCTGCCCGGCACGGCAGTGATCTGTTTCCGGCTGCGCAATGCGCTTTGGGCCTTTGGGCATCTGGAGCGGCTGGATTACTATGATTTCCTGTCCGAGGCGGCGGAACAGATCCTGGACGTGCTGCCAGCGGCGCAGTACCGGATGGCCTATGCCGGATCGGGGGACTTCGTCGCTGTGCTGGATCGGGGCACCAAGCCGGACCCTGTTGAATTGCAAACTGCGCTGCAGAGCGCGCGGGGGCCGATGTGGGCGGCCTATCGTGAGTTGGACATTCCAGCACCTGATATCGCGGTGGGTACGCCAGTGCAGGCGCCTATACTGGGCGCGGTGCCGCTGCGCCTGCTGCGGGCGGCACGGATGCAGGTGGTGGCGGGCGACGCCGTCATGCCTGCCCCGCGATCCGGAGGAGTTGGCGGCGGCGCCGGGCGCAACGCGATCTTTCGACAATAGGCGTAAGGTGCCTCGTGGGGGCAACGGCTGCTGCCGCGTAGGGCGATCAGTTGATAGACTTTGCCCACGGCATGCCTGCTGCCGGGAAGGCCCGAGCATAGACACAACTGCTTTTTGGTAAACTGGAGCGGGCGATGAGATTCGAACTCACGACCCTAACCTTGGCAAGGTTATGCTCTACCCCTGAGCTACGCCCGCACTCCGTGGCCGGGTGATAGTGCGGGGCGGGCGGTCACGCAAGGGGAAAGTTGCGTCGTGCGCCAAGCGCGATTTTTCGGCGAAACATCGGGTTGCTTTGCGGTGTTGGACACGGTGAGTAGGGGGCGATGCTGCGCGTATTTCTGCAAAGATAGCAGAGTTGCACAAAGCAAAAGGCCGCCCGGTGGGCGGCCTTATCGCTGGTCCGACTGGAGCGGGCGATGAGATTCGAACTCACGACCCTAACCTTGGCAAGGTTATGCTCTACCCCTGAGCTACGCCCGCGCCGGTTGGACGTCGCTCATCTATTGAAGGCCTGCGCAGGGTTCAAGGGGAAAGTGCAGCAGACATCGGAATTTTGACTGACGCATCCAAGGCGTGCAGCCAGCGACGTTTTGCCCCCGTGGGTTGTCTGCGATGGGCAGTCTTGCTACGGTTTGGGAAGATTGGCCGCGTGGGCCGTAAAGGTGATTGGAGTGCGAGTGATGACTTTGCGTCGTATAGTTTCGGGGCTTTGGAAGCGGGTGGTGGCAGGGATTGTGGCCTGCCGACTGGCGGTGCTGATCGTGCTGGTCACGCCTGCGGGTATTGCCCATGCAGATGAAAATTGGACCGCAGCGAAGGCGGCATTTGAGGTTTGCCTTGCCCGGTTTCCGGATGTGGGCGCGATTCATGAGACTCTTGCCGCCGATGGGTGGCGCTATGAAGGGAACCAAGACGGGCTTCGGATCCACACAATAAATGGCTATCGCGCAGTCGCTGCCACGCAAGGGAGCAGACAGACCGCCAGCCGATGCGCTGTGTCATCATCGCGGTTGACCGCGGCGGCGGCGACAGCCTTTGCCACCGAGATCGCGACACGACTTGAGGGCGTGAAACAGATTGACCTGACCGCTCGCGGGGTGCCGGCGGCTTGGGAGGGCCAGTTGCGCGGAAAGACTCTGCGGTTGGGCGTGGTGCCGAACGCGAATTTCGGGTTGATGCGCGGCGCGGTCGTCATGCTGGGCGAATTCTAGGCGTGACGCCCCCCGATCGGACCTAGGCCGGGGGGCGCGCTGTTCATTCGAATTCGATCAGCAGATCCTTCGCCTCGATCTGGCTGCCTGCGTGCACATGCAGCGCCTTGACCGTGGCTTCGCGGTCGGCGTGCAAACCGGTTTCCATCTTCATCGCTTCGATCGTGAGCAGCTGGTCACCTGCGCGGACCTTTTGGCCGACGGTCACCGCGACAGAGGCGATGGAGCCGGGCATGGGTGCGCCGACATGGGCAGGGTTGCCGTCCTGTGCTTTTGGCCGCGCGGCGGTTTTCGCCTTGATGGCCCGGTTAGCGATACGCACGACGCGGGGCTGGCCGTTGAGTTCAAAGAACACGCGAACTTCGCCATCCTCGGTCGTTTCGCCCACGGCTTGCAGACGGATTTCGAGGTTCTTGCCGGGGTCGATTTCGGCTGTGATCTCTTCGCCCGGCTGCATGCCGTAGAAGAAGGTTTTCGTGGGCAGCGCGCGGACCGGGCCGTAGAGGCGATGGCGGCCCATGTAATCAAGGAAGACCTTGGGATACATGAGGTAGCCGTTGATATCCTCATTATCCACCTTGTAGCCCGTCAGTTCCTTTTCGAGATAGGCGCGGGTGGCGGCGAAATCGACGGGAGGCAGGGTCTTGCCGGGGCGGTCGGTCAGAGGCGCATCGCCCTTGAGCACCTTTTTCAGGATGCCGTCGGGCCAGCCGCCATGGGGTTGGCCGAGATTGCCCTTGAGCATGTCGATGACCGATTCCGGGAAGGCCACGTCAACGGCGGGGTCTTCGACCTGCGCGCGGGTCAGGCCCTGGGCCACCATCATCAGCGCCATGTCACCCACCACCTTGGAGGACGGCGTCACCTTGACGATGTCGCCGAACATCTGGTTGGCATCGGCATAGGCCTGGGCGATTTCGGGCCAACGCTCCTCAAGCCCCAGGGAACGGGCCTGACCTTTGAGGTTGGTGAACTGGCCCCCCGGCATTTCGTGGAGATAGACCTCGGACGCGGGGGCGGGGATGCCGGATTCAAAGGCGGCATACTGGGTGCGGACATGTTCCCAATAGTTGGAGATGTCGCGGATCGCGGCGATATCCAGCCCGGTGTCGCGTTCGGTATGGCGCAGCGCTTCGACGATAGAGCCGAGGCAGGGCTGCGAGGTGCCGCCCGAGAAGGCATCCATCGCGGCATCCACCGCATCGACGCCTGCGTCACAGGCGGCAAGGATCGTCGCCGCGGCGGCACCCGAGGTATCATGCGTGTGGAAATGGACGGGCAGGCCCACTTCCTGTTTCAGGGCCTTCACGAGGATGCGGGCGGAGGCGGGTTTCAGAAGCCCCGCCATATCCTTGAGCCCCAGGACATGCGCGCCTGCGGATTTCAGTTCCTTGGCGCGGTCGACATAGTATTTCAGGTCATACTTGCTGCGCGCCGGATCGAGCATGTCGCCGGTATAGCAGATGGTGCCTTCGCAGATCTTGTTCGCCTCGATCACCGCGTCCATGGCGACGCGCATGTTTTCCACCCAGTTGAGGCTGTCGAACACGCGGAACACATCGACGCCCGTCTCGGCAGCCTGCAACACGAAGGACCGGACAACGTTGTCGGGGTAGTTGGTATAGCCCACGCCGTTGGAGGCGCGCAAAAGCATCTGGGTCATTAGGTTGGGCATGGCCGCGCGCAGGTCGCGCAGACGCTGCCAAGGGCATTCCTGAAGGAAGCGGTAGGCCACGTCGAAGGTGGCGCCGCCCCAGCATTCGACGCTGAACAGCTGCGGCAGGTTGGCGGCATAGGCGGGCGCGACGCGGACCATGTCGATTGACCGCATCCGCGTGGCCAGCAGCGACTGATGCCCGTCACGCATGGTGGTGTCGGTGATCAGCACCTTTTTCTGGGCCTTCATCCAATCGGCCACGGCCTGCGGGCCTTTTTGTTCCAGCAGGTTGCGGGTGCCGGTGGCGGGCGTTTCGGTGTGCAGTTTCGGCGGCTTGGGCATCTTTGCCTCGGCCGGGGGTTTGGGGCGGCCGACGGTTTCGGGATGCCCGTTCACCGTGATGTCGGCGATATAGGTGAGGATCTTGGTCGCCCGGTCGCGGCGTTTCTTGAAGGCGAACAGCTCGGGCGTCGTGTCGATGAATTTGGTGGTGTAGGTATCGTTCAGGAAGGTGGGGTGTTTAAGCAGGTTGATGACGAATTCGATATTCGTCGCCACACCCCGGATGCGGAACTCGCGCAGGGCGCGGTCCATCCGTGCGATGGCCTTTTCCGGGGTCTGGGCGTGCGCCGTGACCTTGACCAGAAGCGAATCGTAATAGCGGGTGATGACGCCCCCCGCATAGGCCGTGCCGCCATCCAGCCGGATGCCGTTGCCGGTGGCGGAACGATAGGCGGTCAGGCGGCCGTAATCGGGGATGAAATTGTTCAGCGGGTCTTCGGTGGTGACCCGGCATTGCAGGGCGTGGCCGTTGAGTTTGACATCCGCCTGTGAGGGAAGACCTGTCGCCTCGGCCAGCGATTTGCCTTCTTCGATCAGGATCTGGGCCTGCACGATGTCAATGCCCGTCACCTCTTCGGTCACGGTGTGTTCGACCTGCACGCGAGGGTTCACTTCGATGAAGTAGAACTTGCCGTCATCCATATCCATCAGGAATTCGACGGTGCCTGCACATTCGTATTCGACATGGGCGCAGATCCTGCGCGCCATCTCGCAAACCTCTTCGCGCTGGGCCTGCGTGAGGTAAGGGGCGGGGGCGCGTTCAACCACCTTTTGGTTTCGGCGCTGCACGGTGCAGTCACGTTCCCACAGGTGCCAGCAGTTGCCCTGCTTGTCGCCAAGGATCTGCACCTCGACATGGCGGGCGCGCTGGATCATCTTTTCCAGATAACCTTCGCCATTGCCAAAGGCGGCCTCGGCCTCGCGCCGGCCTTCGCGGACCTTGGTTTCAAGCTCGTCTTCCGACAGGATCGGCCGCATCCCGCGCCCGCCGCCGCCCCATGAGGCCTTGAGCATCAGGGGATAGCCCACCTCGGCCGCCTGTTTCTTGATCAGCGCCATGTCATCGGCCAGCACTTCGGTGGCGGGGATGACGGGGACGCCCGCCTCGATCGCCACACGGCGGGCAGAGGCCTTGTCGCCAAGCGCGCGCATGGTTTCGGCGCGCGGGCCGATGAAGGTGATGCCAGCCTGATCGCAGGCCTCGACGAAATCGGGGTTTTCCGACAGCAGGCCATAGCCGGGATGGATGGCATCGGCCCCGGCCATCTTGGCCACGCGGATGATTTCCTGAATCGACAGATAGGCGCCGACCGGGGAGAGGCCTTCGCCGATGCGATAGGCTTCATCCGCCTTGAAGCGGTGCAGCGACAGTTTGTCTTCCTCGGCAAAGACGGCGACGGTCTTCTTGCCCATCTCATTGGCGGCGCGCATGACGCGGATGGCGATCTCGCCCCGGTTTGCAACGAGGATCTTGCGGAATTCGGGCATCGGTCTCTCCGGATGGCGGCAGGTCAGGCTTGGGTCAGACGGGCGGTCAGACGGGCGGTCAGGCGGGCTACTCACGGTTTCGCGATTGTGCGATCAGCGCGTCACTCTAGGGGCGCTGCGATGCAGCGCAAGTGCGGGAACCGGCGTGGGATGCAAATTTTGCGAAATATGCAGGCGTGGATTTGCAGTTGCGAAGTCGGTTTGGGGCGTTGGGCGGAAAATGCGGGTGGAACATTTGAAGAACCTTTTCCTTTGCCGCCGATCGCGCTAGGGTCGCCCGCATGAATGGCTGGGATGAGAATGAAGCCTTTGAGGCGGCGGCGGTGCCGCTGTCGCAGCGCGCCTTGCAGGCAGCGCGGCCTGCGGCCTATCTGGATGATCTGAACCCCGCGCAGCGTGCTGCGGTTGAGGCGTTGGATGGCCCGGTGCTGATGCTGGCCGGGGCCGGAACGGGCAAGACCAAGGCGCTGACGGCGCGGATCGTGCATCTGCTGCGCATGGGCAAGGCGCGCCCGAACGAGATTCTGGCGGTGACCTTTACCAACAAGGCCGCGCGCGAGATGAAATTGCGCGTGGGTCGGTTGCTGGGCGAGGTGGCCGAGGGGATGCCCTGGATGGGCACGTTCCATTCGCTTTCGGTCAAGATCCTGCGGCGGCATGCGGAACTGGTGGAGTTGAAGTCGAACTTCACCATTCTGGACACGGATGATCAGGTGCGGCTGCTGAAGCAGTTGATCCTCGCCGCCAATATCGACGAAAAGCGCTGGCCTGCGCGGATGCTGGCAGGGATGATCGACGGCTGGAAGAACCGCGCGCTGACGCCGGAGCGCGTGCCGTCAAGCGAGGCGAGCGGATACAACAACCGCGGGACAGAGTTGTACGCCCAGTATCAGGAACGTCTGCGCACGCTGAACGCCTGCGATTTCGGCGATCTGCTGCTGCATTGCGTGGCGATCTTTCAGGCCAATCCCGATGTTCTGGCGCAGTACCAGCGGTGGTTCCGTTACATTCTGGTGGACGAGTATCAGGATACCAACGTCTGCCAATATCTGTGGCTGCGGCTGCTTGCGCAGGCGCATCGGAACATCTGCTGCGTGGGGGATGACGACCAGTCGATCTATGGCTGGCGCGGGGCCGAGGTGGGCAACATCCTGCGGTTTGAAAAGGATTTCCCCGGCGCGCATGTGGTGCGGCTGGAGCAGAATTACCGATCGACGCCGCATATCCTTGCTGCGGCGTCAGGGGTGATCGCGGGCAATGCCGGGCGTCTGGGCAAGACGCTGTGGACCGAGGCGCAGGACGGCGAGAAGGTGCGTCTGATCGGCCATTGGGATGGCGAGGAAGAGGCGCGTTGGATCGGTGAAGAGGTCGAGGCTTTGCAGCAAGGCCGCCGTGGGTTGCACCCTGTGGGGCTGGACGGGCAGGCGATCCTTGTGCGCGCCAGCCATCAGATGCGGGCGTTCGAGGACCGGTTTCTGACCATCGGGCTGCCATACCGCGTGATCGGGGGGCCAAGGTTCTATGAGCGGCAGGAGATCCGGGACGCGATGGCCTATTTCCGGCTGTCGGTTTCGCCTGAGGATGATCTGGCGTTCGAGCGGGTGGTGAACCTGCCCAAGCGGGGGCTGGGTGACAAGGCGCAGGCCGACATCCAGCGCACGGCGCGGGGGGCGGGTGTTTCGCTGCACGAGGGCGCGCGGGAGTTGGTGGCGCATGGCGGCATCGGCGGCAAGGGCGCGGGGCAGTTGCGGGCTTTTGTCGAGGGGATTGATCGCTGGCACCGCGCCACGCGGGTGGTGGATTACGACCATGTGCGGCTGGCCGAGACCATCCTTGAAGAATCCGGCTATACCGAGATGTGGCAGAACGACAAGACGCCCGAGGCGCCGGGGCGGCTGGAGAACCTGAAGGAACTGGTCAAGGCGCTGGAACAGTTCGACAATCTGCAAGGCTTCCTCGAACACGTCTCGCTTATCATGGACAATGAGACGGAGGAGGGCGGCGAGAAGGTTTCCATCATGACCCTGCACGCGGCGAAGGGTTTGGAGTTTCCGGTCGTCTTTCTGCCGGGCTGGGAGGATGGATTGTTCCCCAGCCAGCGCAGCATGGATGAGAGCGGGTTGAAGGGATTGGAGGAAGAGCGGCGGCTGGCCTATGTGGGGATCACACGGGCCGAGGAGCTGTGCACCATTTCCTTCGCGTCGAACCGTCGGGTTTATGGGCAATGGCAAAGCCAGTTGCCCAGCCGGTTCATCGATGAATTGCCGTCCGACCATGTGGAGGTGCAGACGCCGCCGGGATTGTATGGCGGGGGCTTTGGCGCGGCGGCGCCTTATGCGGTGTCGGCGATGGAAGACCGGGTGTCAAAGGCGGATGTCTATGCCTCACCCGGCTGGAAGCGGATGCAGGACCGCGTGCAGTCGCGGGGCGTGTCGCAACCGCGCGAGGCGCGGGGGATGGTGATTGATGCGACCGTGGTATCGGCGCATAGCGAAGGGGACCGGGTGTTCCACCGCAAGTTCGGCTATGGGATCGTGATCGGGATCGAGGGCGATAAGCTGGAGATCGATTTTTCCAAGGCCGGGATCAAGAAGGTGGTGGCGGGGTTCATCGTCGATGCGGATGATGCCGATGAGGTACCGTTCTAAGGAAAGCGTTTCCTGACGCAGGAAACGCGACGATTTCTGCACGCAGAAATCGGATGGGGCGATGCCGGTGGTTGGCGTTTTCTGCGTGCAGAAAACGGCGCGATTTCTGCGTTAGAAATCGCTACCTCGCGGCACGGTCCAGCCCCCAGATCGCAAGCCCCGCCAAGAGCCCCCAGAAGGCCGCGCCGATGCCTGCGAAGGCTACACCCGCGCCAGTGACGGCCAGCGTGATCGTGGCGGCGAAGCGCTGGTCTGGTGTGGCGAAGGCCCCGGTCAGCGCGCCCATGAGCGGGCCGAGCAAGGCCAGCGCCACAAGGGCGGTCATCAGGGCGGGGGGCAAGGCGTTCAGAATGGCAATGACGACCGGGCCGGTCAGGCCCAGCATCACCCAAACCCCCGCATAGGCAAGCCCCACCTTCCAGCGCTGGCTGCGGTCGGGGTGGACATCGTCACCCATGCAGATGGCAGCAGTGATGGCGGCCATGTTCACCGTATGCGCGCCAAACAATGCGGCGATGGCCGAGATGCCGCCTGTCACCGTAAGGGCCGAGGCGACGGGCGGCTCATACCCCGCCGCGCGCATGGTGGCAAAGCCCGGCAGGTTCTGCGAGGCCATGGTCACCAGGTAAAGCGGCAGGCCAAGGCCGATCAGGGCGGACCAGTGCCATTCGGGCCAGATCAGCACGGGTGTCGGCGGCAGGGGTGGCAGGGGCGGCAGGGTGGTGGTTCCACTCAGGAAGGCTGTGGCGAGGCCTGCGGCAAGGGCGGCAAGCACGGCGACGGCGGGATTCTTGAGGCGGACGAGGGCGAATAGGCCGACCATCGGGGCGACGAGCAGGGGCGCGGCTTCCAGCGCGCTGGCGCCTTTCAGGACGAATGGGAGCAAGACACCCGCCAGCATCGCGGCGGCGATGGCATCGGGGATGCGGGCCACGAGTGCGCCCAGCGGCTTGATCAGGCCGGTCGCTGCGATCAACAGGCCCGCGAGCAGGAAGGCGGCCACGCCTTCGGCCATGGTGTAGCCCGCTGATGCGGCAATGAGCGCCGCGCCCGGGGTGGACCAGGCCAGCACGACCGGAACCCGGTGCCAGGTGGAGAGAAGGGCGCTGCCTGCGGCTTTGGCGAAGCAGATCGCCATGACCCAGCTTGCGGTCTCAGGCGGGCTTGCCCCGAGCGCCTGAGCGGCGGCGAGGACCAGCGCAATGGTGGAGCCATAGCCCACAAGGGCGGCGACGAAGGCGGCGGAAAGAAGGGAAGGGCGCATCGGGCCTGCCGTTGGGTCGGGTCGGGCGCGACTATCGGCGGGGCGGTGGCGGGATGCAAGGCGGGTGGGGGGAGAAATGAAAACGGCGGCACCCGAGGGAGGAGGGCGCCGCCGCTGTCGGACGGTCCGGCCAGGGAGGAGGAGAGGCCGACCGCAGGTTCGACCCGGCCAGGGAGGAGGAGAGGCCAGGCGCGAATGGGATGCGGCGACCCCGGGAGGAGGTGAGGTCGCCGCTGGTGCGTCGGGCCCTGGGAGGAGGAGCGGGCCCTTCGTACGCCGTTAAGGGTTTCTTAACCCCTGAATTTTGCGCGGCGACCTCTGGGAGGAGGTAGAGGTCGCCGCTGGTCCGATGGGCCCTAGGGAGGAGGAGCGGGCCCTTCGTACATCGGTGGGGCAGGTGTGCCCCTGAATTTTGCGCGGCGACCTCTGGGAGGAGGTAGAGGCCGCCGCTGGTCCGATGGGCCCTAGGGAGGAGGAGCGGGCCCTTCGTACTTCGGTGGGGCAGCTGTGCCCCTGAATTTTGCGCGGCGACCTCTGGGAGGAGGTAGAGGCCGCCGCTGGTCCGTCGGGCCCTAGGGAGGAGGAGCGGGCCCTTCGTACATCGGTGGGGCAGGTGTGCCCCGGAATTCGGATGCGGCGGTTCCTGGGAGGAGGAGCGGAACCGCCGCTTTTCCGTATGTCCCCAGGGAGGAGGAGGGGGACGTCGGATCAATTATGGAAGTCTACGCACGAGCGCGGCTTCCGGATCAAAGTGCGGCGACGCCAGGGAGGAGGAGAAGCGCCGCCGCTTTTGCCAAGAACCCCGGGAGGAGGTGGGGTTCAGCAAGAAACTTATTTGCCGTAGGCCGCTTCGCGGGCCACGGAAAGAATGTCGACGCGGGCGATGCCGAGATCGGCCAGCTCCCGATCCGTCAGCGTGTTGAGTTCGCGGACAGTTTGATTAAACACGGCGCGGCGGGCCAGGTTCGCTTTCGTCAGGGCCACAAAGCCCGAGATGCGATCAGCCAGCGAGAAGGACGCAGCGCGGGAGGAATTGATATAAGCCATTTCGATCAGCCTCAGTTTGTTACACCATCGTATCTGAACAACGTTCTGTCGCGCTGTTACCGGAAACATGGGGCATATGCTGCAGTTGCACAATAGCGCGGGTCTGCAATGCTGCCATGCAGCAATCGCATGGCTAACCGTCACGAAA
Organism: Fuscovulum sp.; assembly: GCA_035192965.1. Taxonomy (NCBI): domain Bacteria; kingdom Pseudomonadati; phylum Pseudomonadota; class Alphaproteobacteria; order Rhodobacterales; family Paracoccaceae; genus Fuscovulum; species Fuscovulum sp. The sequence goes on from CP136571.1 coordinate 1,601,158, forward strand.
ACGTCATTAATTTCATGGGTTTCGCTGAAAACCTGAGCAAATGGTCAACTCGGACTTGCCGAGTGCCGCAAAGATAACGAGGTTTGCCGAAACCTTGAGCAGGAGAAGAACAGATGGCGGTTTCGCGAGAGTTAATCATGCGGGCTTTGGCCGGTGTCGGATTGCCGGGCGGGGGGGATCTGGTGTCGCGCGACCTGATTCGTGCGGTCACGGTTGACGGCGGAACGGTGCGCTTTGTCATCGAGGCAGAAAGCCCCGAGGCGGCGCGGGCGCTGGGGCCGGTGCAGGCCGCGGCCGAGGCAGCGGTGCGGCAGTTGGACGGGGTGGACAGCGTTCAGGTGGTGATGACGGCGCATGGACCGGCGGCCAAGCCTGCCGCGCCGCCCACGTTGAAGATCGGCCAGCACCCGACACCGCAGCAGGGCGGGCCGCAGAAGGTTTCTGGTGTGGACCGGATCATCGCGGTGGGCAGCGGCAAGGGGGGCGTGGGGAAATCAACGGTTTCGTCGAACCTTGCGGTCGCGCTGGCGCGTCAGGGACGGCGGGTAGGGCTGCTGGATGCCGATATTTATGGCCCAAGCCAGCCCCGGATGATGGGCGTGAACAAGCGCCCGGCCAGCCCGGATGGCAAGATTATCGAGCCGTTGCATGCACATGGCGTGACCATGATGTCCATCGGCTTGATGCTGAAGGAAGATGAGGCGGTGATCTGGCGCGGGCCGATGATTATGGGGGCGTTGCAGCAATTGCTGGGTCAGGTGGCCTGGGGCAAGCTGGATGTGCTGATCATCGACCTGCCGCCGGGGACGGGGGATATTCAGTTGTCGCTGGCGCAGCGGACGCAATTGACGGGGGCGCTGGTGGTATCGACGCCGCAGGATGTGGCGCTGCTGGATGCGCGCAAGGCGCTGGACATGTTCGTGAAGCTGAAGGTGCCGGTGCTGGGGCTGATCGAGAACATGTCTACTTATATCTGCCCCAACTGCGGACATGAGGCGCATATCTTTGGCCATGGCGGGGTGGCCGCGGAGGCGGCCAAGCTGGATTTGCCGTTTCTGGGCGAAATCCCGTTGAGCCTGGATGTGCGGGTTGCGGGGGACAGCGGCACGCCGATCGCGGCGGGCGAAGGGCCGATTTCAGAGGCTTATGCGCGGTTGGCGCATCGGTTGATTGCGGGGGGGATGGCGTAAATTCTGGCTTTGCCGCAAGGGGTTGGCTGATTTTGGCTGTGCAGCGCCCGGTGCAGATGCCGGTGCAGACGGCTGTGCATACAAATTCCGGCAGGGTGGGCGCGGGATTAGTGGTTAATGGTGCGCGGATGCAGGGGCCGGAGGGGGCTGGGCGCGGGCGCTTTGCGTGACCATATAGAGGTGACAGTTTCTGATCCCGATTTTGTAAGAGGTAAGACCATGAGCATCGACCTGCCGCCGATCCCCGATCTTGCGCCTTTCCTTGCGCCGCAGGAGACCGAGAAGAAGAAAAGTCGCGGTGGGCGCAACACGGCGATTGCGATCGGTACGGTGCTGATCTTGTCGGATGGATCGGAATGCGTGGTCGCGGCCTTTGATGCGCAGGGAAATCCGCTTTGCCATCCGGTTCAGAACTGACCTTCCTTTAGATTTTGCACTGTCCCGTGTTTGGGGATGCCCCGGGTCCGGCCCGGGCGGGGTTGGCCTTTGGCTGCTTAGGCGTTGCAACTGTGCGGCGGGCAGGGGCCGCGATTGCGGGCCTTTGCCGGGGCGGATTGGGCCGGTTCGGCGCGAATCACTTTGCCGGGAAATCATGGGTAAGGCGGAGAAAATGGGCCTGATGGGGCCTGTTTCGGGCTGTCTGCGGGGGCTTTCGCGGCCCCAGGCAGTGGCCATGCCGGAGTGTGCGAAAAAAGTTGGGAAATTGTGGGAAAAGCCCCCGCTCACTTTCGATCACTACATATTGTGATTGAGTGAGGCTATTCTGCGTATTTGTGGGATTTAGGCTGTGGATAACCCCACAAAATGCTGTGTCGGGCGGGTTGCCTGAACAAGATATGCCCGCTTTATCCCAAAAATTTCCGTTGCATGGGGCAAATTCCCAGAGCATACATGTCTCACGAAGATGAGGACGGGCAACGAGAAAGCAGGGGCGGCTCAAGACCCCGAACAGGCGATAGCAGGCTTCATACAGGCACCCGCCTTCATCGAAACCAGAGATCCGGCGCGCGAGCGAGCAGACATCTCCCCCAGGTGGCGCGCGTAGCTGGACGCCCAGCGATGGGACAGGCGGCGGATCGAGCAGTGGCAGCAGCTCGATCCGCCGTTTCCGTTTTCAGGGCCCGGATATCCGGGTCTTGGTTTCAGGGCCCGATACTCGGGCAGGGGCCTGACGGAGCAGGGCAATAGCTGCGTTAAAGGAGGCCGGAAGGCCCATGTCGGAGGCGTTCAGAGGCGAGTTCACCCAGAAGGTGGACGGTAAGGCGCGGGTGTCTATCCCGGCGCACTTTCGCCGTGTTCTGGAGGCCGGAGACCCTGACAGCACCCGCAAGCGTATCGTGATCGTCTATGGCGATGAGCGGCGCAAGTTTGCCGAATGCTACACCATTGCAGGCGCACAGCGGCTTGAGGCTATGATCCGGCGGTTGCCGCTGGGATCGATGCAGCGCCGTTTGCTGGAGCGCAACATGATCACCCTGTCGGTGACGCTGGACATTGATGACGATGGCCGGATCGTGCTGCCGCAGAAGGTGCGCGAAAAGGCCGGTCTGTCCAGCTCGGACGCGGGCGAGGCGGTCTTTGCCGGTGCGCTGGACACGTTCCAGATCTGGAACCCCGAGACCTATCAGGCCGAGATCCTGCGCGCGGCGAGCGATGAACTGGCGGCTTTGCCCGCCGATATGGACATCCTGTCGCTGCTGGGCGGCGAACTTCAGGAGACCTGAGCCTTGGCCCCCGGCGATCAGGAGATCGGTCGCAAACCCCATATCCCGGTGCTGCTGCGCCCGTTGCTGGCGGCGGTGGCCCCGGTCGAGGGGGATTGGCTGGACGGCACCTTTGGTGCGGGCGGCTATGCGCGCGGGTTGCTGGAGGCCGGTGCGGCGCGGGTGACGGGTGTGGACCGCGATCCGCTGGCGCTGGAGATGGCTGCAGGGTGGGCGGGGGACTATGGCGACCGGCTGCGGCTGGTGGCGGGGACGTTTTCCGAGTTGGATAACCATGCGGGCGGCTTGCTGGACGGGGTCGTGCTGGATCTGGGCGTGTCGTCGATGCAGTTGGACCGGGCCGAGCGCGGGTTTTCGTTCCAGAAGGACGGGCCTTTGGACATGCGGATGAGCCAGGACGGTGAGAGCGCCGCCGATCTGGTGAATGGCGCAGATGAGGGCGTGCTGGCCGATATCCTGTATCATTACGGTGAAGAGCGCGCCTCGCGCCGGATTGCCAAGGCGATTGTCGAGGCGCGGGCGGTGGAGCCGATCACGCGGACGCTGCGGCTGGCCGAGATCGTGGCCAAATGCCTGCCGCGCCCCAAGCCCGGCCAGAGCCATCCGGCGACGCGCAGCTTTCAGGCCATCCGGATTGCGGTGAACACCGAATTTCAGGAACTGGCCGACGGGCTGCAGGCCGCCGAACGGGCCTTGAAGCCCGGCGGGCGGCTGGCGGTGGTGACGTTCCACAGCCTTGAGGACCGGATCGTGAAGCGGTTCTTCCAGATTGCCAGCGGGACGGAATCCAATGCCAACCGCTATGCCCCGGCCAAGGCCGACACCACGGCGCGGTTCGAGATGATTACCCGCAAGGCCGTTGCCCCGGATGATGACGAATTGGCTGAGAACCCGCGTGCGCGCAGTGCCAAGCTGCGCGTAGCGCGGCGCACCCATGCGCCCTCGGCCCCGATTGCGCCCGATCTGCTGGGCCTGCCTGTGATACAACCGAAGAAAGGACGCCGCTGATGCGCCCGGTGTTTTTCGTTCTGTCCTTCATCGCCGTGATGGGATTGGCCTTTTGGGCCTATCGCGAGAATTACGCGACGCAGAGCGCGCTGCGCGAGATGGGGCGGTTGCAGGATGAGATTGCAAGTTTGCGCGAGGCGCTGGCGTTGCAGCGGGCGGAATGGGCCTATTTGAACCGGCCCGAGCGGCTGCGGGAACTGGCGACGCTGAACTTTGACCGGCTGGGGCTGTTGCCGCTGGAGCCGACGCAATTCGGGGCGGCGGCGCAAGTGTCCTATCCTGCGCCGATGATCCTGCCGGGGGATGACATGTTCCCCGACATCTCGAACCCGGTGGATGTGACCGGGCAGATTTCCAATGAAATGGCTCCGCCTCCTGCTGACGGACAATTCCCATGATCCGCACTCCCCTGCGCCCGCTTGCCCGTATTCTGCTTGCCCGTCAGAAGGGCGAGAACCCCGACACGATCGAGCGCGAAAACCTGCGCCTGCGGCATGAGGAAATTCGCGACCGCACGCGGGCGCGGGCCGAGGTGCGGCTGTTGTTCCTGAGCCTGGGGTTTCTGGCGGCGTTTTCCACCATCGGGGCGCGGATGGGCCTGTTGGCGGCGACCGAGCCGGTCGAGCCGCGTTCAGCCGCGGCGGGGGCGCAAATACTTGCGACGCGGGCGGATATCACCGACCGCAACGGGCGCATTCTGGCGACGAATATGCAGACCTATGCGCTTTATGCGCAGCCCAAGGATATGGTCGATCCGGGCCGGGTGTCGCGGGAACTGGCGAAGATTTTCCCCGAGATTGACCCGGTGGCGATGGAGCGGCGGCTGACGGACGGGCGGTCTTTCCTGTGGATCCGGCGGGTGATGAGCCCGGAACAGATGCAGCGCGTGCATGAGATTGGTGATCCGGGCCTGCTGTTCGGGCCGCGCGAGATGCGGTTGTATCCGAACGGAACCTTGGCCGCGCATGTGCTGGGCGGGGCATCGTTCGGGGCCGAGGGCGTGTCGTCGGCCGAGGTGATCGGGACGGCGGGGATCGAGAAGGCGCTGGATGCGCGGCTGCGCGATCCGGCGCAGGCGGGGGCACCGCTGGAACTGTCGATCGACCTGACATTGCAGGCGGCGGTGGAAGAAATTCTGGGCACCGGCATGACCATGCTGAATGCCAAGGGTGCGGCGGCGATCCTGATGGATGTGCGGACCGGGGAGATCCTGTCGCTGGCGTCGCTGCCGGCATTTGATCCGAATGACCGGCCCAACCCTTTGGTGAAGGGCGATCCGGGCGACAGCCCGCTGTTCAACCGTGCGGTGCAGGGGGTGTATGAACTGGGGTCGACCTTCAAGATATTCACCGTGGCCAATGCGTTGAACCTTGGGCTGGTGGCGCCGGATACGATGGTCGATGCCAATGCGCCGCGCCGCTGGGGCCGGTTCACGATCAAGGAATTTCAGGGCAAGAACTATGGGCCGCTGCTTTCGGTTGAGAATGTGATCGTGAAATCGTCGAACGTCGGCACGGCCAATCTGGCGCTGATGATCGGGGCAGAGCGGCAGGCGGCGTTCTTCCAGTCGCTCGGGTTCTTTGATCCGACGGTGGTGGAACTGGTCGAGGCACCGGGAGCGAAGCCCATCGTGCCGAAGCGGTGGCCGGATATCACGACGATTACAACGTCTTATGGGCATGGCATTTCCGCAAGCCCGATGCATCTGGCGGTGGCCTATGCGGCGATTGCCAATGGCGGGGTGCGGGTGACGCCCACGCTGTTGCGCGGGGGCGTGCCGCAGAACGGGCCGCGCGTGATGACGCAGGAAACGGCGCGGGCGTCGGTGCATATGCTGCGCGGTGTGGTGGAGCATGGGACGGCGACGCTGGGTGATGTGCCGGGCTATCAGGTGGCCGGCAAGACCGGGACCGCGGAAAAGCCCAATGCGCAAGGCGGCTATGACGAGGACAAGGTGGTGAACACCTTTGCCAGCATGTTCCCCGCAGATGACCCGAAATATGTGCTGGTGGTGACGTTGGATGAGCCGGTGGAGACATCGGGCAGCGAGCCGCGCCGCACGGCGGGCTGGACCGCGGTGCCGGTGGCGGGCGAGATCATCCGCCGGGCGGCGCCGCTTCTGGGACTGCGGCCGGTGGTTGAACCCCCGCCGGTGGATGAGCTAACAGCCGTCGCGAACTGAAGCAGGCAGGAGCGCGGGACATGGCCGGGGCGAAGAAACTGTCGGAACTCGGTCTGGCGGCGCGGGGCGGGCGCGACCCGGTGCTGACCGGTGTCACGGCGGACAGCCGGGCGGTGAAGGATGGGTTTCTGTTCGCAGCCCTGCCAGGGGCGGTGCTGCATGGGGCCGAGTTCATCGGCCCCGCATTGCGGATGGGCGCGGCGGCAGTGCTGACCGATGCCGAGGGCGCACGGATCGCGGCAGAGGCTTTGGCGGGCAGCAGCGTGGCGCTGGTGGTGGCCGAGGATGCGCGGGCGGCCCTGTCGGGTGCGGCGGCGCTGTGGTTCGGGGCGCAGCCCGACACCATGGTTGCGGTGACCGGGACCAATGGCAAGACATCGGTCGCGACCTTCACGCGCCAGATCTGGATGGCGCTGGGCCATGCGGCGATCAATATCGGGACCACCGGTGTAGAGGGGGCCTGGGCGGCACCGTCGAGCCACACGACGCCGGACGCGCTGACGCTGCATTCCATGCTGGCGCAGGCGGCGGGGGCGGGGGTGACCCATGCGGCGATGGAGGCATCGTCGCACGGGCTCGATCAGCGGCGGATGGATGGCGTGCGGCTGGCGGCGGCGGGGTTCACGAATTTCACGCAAGATCATCTGGACTATCACGGCACGATGGAGGCCTATTTCGCGGCCAAGGCGGCGCTGTTCGCGCGCGTGTTGCCGCCCGAGGGCGTGGCGGTGGTGAACCTGAATGATGCCCATGGCGCGCAGGTGGCCGAGGTGGCGCAGACGCGTGGGCAGCGCGTGCTGACCGTGGGGCATGGCGCGGGCTGTGACCTGCGACTGCTTGGCCAGCGCTATGATGCGACGGGGCAGGAGGTGCGGTTTCAGTGGCAGGGACAGCCGCATCAGGTGCGACTTGATCTGATCGGCGGATTTCAGGCGGAGAATGTGGCGCTGGCGGCGGGGCTGGTGATCGCGGCGGGTGAGGAGCCTGCGGCGGTGTTCCGGGTGCTGCCATCCTTGCAGGGTGTGCGCGGGCGGATGCAGTTGGCCGCCACGCGCCGGAACGGGGCGGCGGTGTTTGTGGATTATGCCCATACGCCGGATGCGGTGGCGACCGCGCTGCGCGCGCTGCGGCCGCATGTGATGGGGCGGATCGTGATCGTCTTTGGAGCGGGCGGTGACCGGGACCGGACCAAGCGCCCCCTGATGGGGGCGGCGGCGCGGGAATTTGCCGACGTGCTGTTCGTGACCGACGACAATCCGAGAAGCGAGGAGCCTGCTGCGATCCGGGCCGAGATCATGGCGGCCTGCCCCGAGGCCAATGAGGTGGGAGACCGGGCCGAGGCGATCTTGCGCGGGGTGGATGCGCTGGGGCCGGGCGATGCGCTGCTGATCGCGGGCAAGGGGCATGAGACGGGGCAGATCATCAAGGGCGATGTCTATCCCTTTGACGATGTGGAACAGGCGAGCATCGCTGTGGCGGCGCTGGATGGGGTGATCTGATGGTGTTGTGGACTTCGGATGCGGCGGTGGCGGCCACGGGCGGGCGCGTGACGAAGCGCTGGGCCGCGACGGGCGTGTCGATCGACACGCGGACGCTGCGGCCGGGGGAGTTGTTTGTTGCGCTGAAAGATGTGCGCGACGGGCATGATTTCGTGAAGGCCGCGCTGGACAAGGGCGCCGCGGCGGCGCTGGTGTCGCATATCCCCGAGGGCGTGGCGGCGGATGCGCCGCTGCTGATCGTGCCGGATGTGCTGCGTGCGCTGGAGGATCTGGGCCGCGCGGCACGGGCGCGCACGAAGGCCAAGGTGGTCGGGATCACCGGGTCGGTGGGCAAGACATCGACCAAGGAAATGCTGCGCGCCATTCTGGGCGGGCAGGGCCGGGTGCATGCGGCTGAGGCGAGTTACAACAACCACTGGGGCGTGCCGCTGACGCTGGCGCGGATGCCGGAAGAGACGGAATTCGCGGTGATCGAGATCGGGATGAACCATCCCGGCGAGATCGCGCCTTTGGCGCGGATGGCCGACCTTGACGTGGCGATGATCACGACCGTCGCGCCTGCGCATCTGGAAGCATTCGAGAGCATCGAGGGGATCGCGCATGAGAAGGCGTCGATCCTGGACGGCCTGCGGCCCGGTGGGGTGGCGGTGCTGAATGCCGATATCGCCACGACCCCGATCCTGCGCGCCAAGGCGGCGGCGGTGGGGGCAAAGGCGGTGATGTTCGGGACTGCGGCGGATGCGGATTGGCGCATTCTGTCGGTCGAGATTGCGGGCGAGACGACGGTGGTGCGCGCCACGCGCAGGGGCGAGGCGCTGCTGTTCAAGGTGCGATCCCCCGGGCGGCATTTCGCGGCAAATGCGACCGGCGCGCTGGCCGTGGCCGAGGCGATGGGCTGCGATCCGGCAATCACGGCCTGCGATATCGGGCAATGGTCGCCGCCCGTCGGGCGCGGGACGCGCGAGCGGATCATGATGGACACGCTGGAAGAGACCGGGTTCGACCTGATCGACGATGCCTTCAACGCCAATCCGGCCAGTATGGCGGCAGCGTTGGATGTGCTGATTGCCGCCGTGCCAGAGAACGGGATCGGGCGGCTGGCGACGGGGCGGCGGATTGCCGTGCTGGGCGACATGCTGGAATTGGGGCCGACCGAAGGCGAACTGCACGCCGCCATTGCGCGCCATCCCGGGCTGGAGACGGTGACAGTAATTCATTGCGTGGGTCCCCGGATGCGCGCGTTGTGGCAGGCCTTGCCGCGCGGTCAGCGGGGGGATTGGGCAGAGACGGCGGGCGACCTTGCAGCGCGGGCGCGGTCGATCATCGATGCCGGGGATATCGTGCTGGTGAAGGGATCAAAGGGATCCAAGGTCAGTCTTGTCGTTGACGCGCTGAGGAAACTGGGGCAGGCGGTGGCGCCAAAGAACGCGGGGACTGAGTGAGATGTTTTATTGGCTGACGGCCTTTTCGGATGGCGGCGATTTCTTCAACCTGTTCCGCTATCAGACGGTGCGGGCGGGGGGCGCGTTCCTGACGGCGCTGGTGTTCGGCTTCGTCTTCGGGCGGCCGCTGATCGACCTGTTGCGCCGCAAGCAGAAGAAGGGCCAGCCGATCCGCGATGACGGCCCGCAAAGCCATTTCGCCAAGGCAGGGACTCCCACGATGGGGGGATTGCTGATCCTGTCGGCGCTGATGGTATCGACGCTGCTTTGGGCGCGGTGGGACAATCCCTATGTCTGGATCGTGCTGCTGGTGACGTTGGCCTTTGGCCTGATCGGTTTTGCCGATGACTATGCGAAGGTGACCAAGCAGAACACCAAGGGCGTGTCGGGGCGGGTGCGGTTCGGCGCGGGGCTGGTAATCGCGGCGCTGGCCACCTATGCGGCGGCGAGCTTTCATCCCGGGCCGCTGACCAACCAACTGGCCTTTCCGTTCTTCAAGGACCTGCTGTTGAACATGTGGCTGTTCTTCATCCCCTTTGGCATGGTGGTGATCGTGGGGGCGGCCAATGCGGTGAACCTGACCGATGGTCTGGACGGGCTGGCCATCATGCCGGTGATGATCGCGGCGGGCACCTTTGGCGTGATCGCCTACGTGGTGGGAAATGCCAATTACACCGAATATCTGGGCGTGCATTTCGTGCCCGGCACGGGGGAACTCTTGATCTTCTGCGCGGCGCTGTTCGGGGGCGGGATGGGGTTCCTGTGGTACAACGCGCCACCTGCGGCGGTGTTCATGGGCGATACCGGATCGCTCGCGCTGGGCGGGGCTTTGGGCGCGATTGCGGTCTGCACCAAGCATGAAATCGTGCTGGCCATCGTGGGCGGGCTGTTCGTGGTGGAGGCGCTGAGCGTCATCATTCAGGTCGCCTATTTCAAGGCGACGGGAAAGCGCGTGTTCCTGATGGCGCCGATCCACCACCACTTTGAGAAGAAGGGCTGGGCCGAGCCGCAGATCGTGATCCGGTTCTGGATCATCTCACTGATTTTGGCGCTGGTGGGGTTGGCGACGCTGAAGCTGCGGTGAGGGCGATTTTTCTGCGAAAAATCTGGGGGGGCGGTCCGGTGGACCGCCCTTTTCCGTTGGATCAGTGGCGCGAGGGCAGGAAGTCCGGGCGCATGCGGGCGAGGCTGTGGGTGATGAGGCCCGTGACCGCCACCTTGATCAGGTCACCGGGCAGGTAGGGTGTGATCAGAAGTGTGGCCTCGGGCAGGGACTTGCCCAGCATCAGCGCCATGCCGGGGATGCCGAAGGCGTAAAGCGTGATGACCCCGCCAAGAAAGGCGCCAAGGCCCGCTGCGAGGCCGATGGGCGCGCGGCTGCGTTCCACAATCAGGCCCGCCACGAAGGCGGCGATGGGGAAGCCGATCAGGAAACCCATGGTGGGTGACGCAAAAACGCCCAGACCGCCGCGCCCGCCGGACAGAAGCGGCAGGCCGATGGCGACGAGAAGCAGGAACAGCAGCACCGCCAGCGCGCCGCGTTTGGCCCCCAGCACGGTGCCGCACAGCATGATGCCAAGGCTTTGCGCGGTGATCGGCACGCCAGTGGCCAGCGTGATCTGTGGCACGAAGCCCAAAACCGCGATCAGGGCCGCGAAGAGGGCGATGTGGGACAGGCTGCGTTCCATGGGCGTCTCCTTATGGGTGGCGCGCATCTAGCCTGCGCCGCCGCGGGCCCGCAAGGCCTCGGCCACCTGATCGGCATCGTCGAGGGTGGCGAGCGTGGCCGGAGTGAGGATGCGCCAGCCGGGGCGGCGCGGGGAGCGAGCGCGCCATGCCTCCGATATGCGGGTCAGGCGGTCGGAGAGGACGGGCAGGAAGCGGATGGTCAGCGCGATGGCCAAGGCAAGGGTGCGCGGGGAGAGGCCAAGGCGCGCGAGGGGGGCGGCCAGGCGTTCGATGACAGTGATCATGTCGGAAAGGCGCGTGGTCATGGTCACAAGGTTGGCGGCGGCGAGGGCGGTGGTCAGGCGCAAAAGGACGATGGCGCCGCCACGCGGGTCTTGGGTCCAGAGGTGCCAGAGCACAAGGATCAGCGCGAAGGGCCAAAGCGGGCGCAGCAGGCGCAGGGCATGGGCGGCGAAGGGCCAGCCGCCCGGCAGGTGCAGCGCCGCGATGGCGGCAAGGGCGACGGCGAGGGTGATGGGGCTGTTCAGTTGAAAGAGCAGGAAGGTGAAGACAGCCAGTGCCGCCAGCTTCCCCCCGGCGGGCAGGCGGTGCAGGGGCGTTTGCACGGGCGAGGTGAGGGCGAGCATGGGCGGGGCCTTGTGCTGCGGCGATCAGGAGGGAAGGGCGGTATCGTGGTCGTCGCGGGCGATGCGGTCCATCGCGGCAGTGAAGGCGGGAAGGACAGTGGCAGGCGGGCCATCCTGCACGATGCGCCCGGCATCGAGCCAGAGGATGCGGTCGGCCCCTGACAGGCTGGCAGGATCATGCGTCACGGTGATGAGCCGCTGCGGCAGGGCGGCAAGGCGACGGGTCAGGCGGGCCTGCGCGGGCAGGTCGAGCCCGGCGAAGGGTTCATCGAGCAGGATCGTCACAGGCGCCATCATCAGCACCGCTTGGAGGCAAAGCCAGTGCCGCTGGCCCTGGCTGAGCGTGGCGGTGGAGGCCGTGGCCCAATGGGCGCGGCCCTCGGCCCCCAGAACGGCGCGGGCGGCGGCGCGGGCTGTGGCGTCGGTCTGGCCTTGCTGGCGCAGGCCGAAGGCAAGCTCTTCCTCCACCGTCGGGAACAGGATCTGGTGATCGGGGTTCTGGAACAGAATGCCGAGGCGGGAGAGCATCTCTTTGCGGTCACGAAACGGATCGATCCCGTCCAGCGTCAGCGAACCGGTCGTGGGCGGGATCAGGCCCGCGAGCAGGCGCAGAAGGGTGGTCTTGCCCGATCCGTTGCGGCCAAGGATGCCGATGCGCGGCTCGGTCAGGGACAGGGTGAGGTCGGACAGCACGGGCTTGCCGCCCAGTTGGACGGTAACGCCGGTCAGTCGGAAACCGGGGGAGGTGGGCGCTGCGCTCATGCAGGAGGCTTAGCGCAATGAAACGGGCCATTCCAGTTGGAACGGCCCTGTCTTTCATCTTGGCAAAAATACCCAAATCCCCGCGATCCGAAGGCGATCAGGCCCGATACTCAGGCCCGATACTCAGGCCTGCCGGGCTGCGGCGACCGACTCCTCAAGAATATCCATTGCCTCGGCGAAATGGGCGTCGGGGATGGTGATTGGGGCAAGGAAGCGCACCACATTGCCATAGACGCCGCAGGTGAGCAGGATCAGCCCGCGCTTGAGCGCCTCGGTCCGCACACGGCCGGTAAAGCCGGCATCGGGTTCATGGGTGGAAGGGTTGGCGAATTCCACTGCCACCATGAAGCCCGGGCCGCGGATATCCACGATTTCGGGGGTGGTGGAGCGGATCGATTCCAGCCGCTGTTTCAGCCGCGAGCCGAGTTCATTGGCGCGGGCGCAGAGCTGTTCTTCCTCGATCACATCGAGCACGGCGTGCGAGGCGGCGATGCCCAGCGGGTTGCCGGCATAGGTGCCGCCAAGGCCGCCGGGGTTGGCGGCATCCATCAGTTCCGCCTTGCCGGTCACGGCAGCAAGCGGCAGGCCACCAGCCAGACCTTTGGCCATGGTGGTAAGATCCGCCGCGACGCCGTGCATTTCCATGGCAAAGAGATTGCCGGTGCGGGCGAAGCCTGTTTGCACCTCATCCGCGATCATGACGATGCCATGCTTGTCGCACAGCGCGCGCAGGGCGCGGACCAGATCGGTCGGGGCTTCATAGAAGCCGCCTTCGCCCTGAACGGGTTCGAAAATGATGGCCGCGACGCGGTTCGGGTCGAGATCGGCCTTGAACAGCTTTTCGATGCCCTTCATCGAGTCTTCGGTCGAGATGCCATGCGGCCCCATCGGGAAGGGGACGTGGAAGACATCGGGCATCATTGCGCCGAAGCCTTTCTTGTAGGGCTCAACCTTCCCGGTCAGCGACATGCCCATGAAGGTACGGCCGTGGAAGCCGCCGCCAAAAGCGATGACGGCGTTCCGCCCGGTGGCGATGCGGGCGATCTTCACCGCGTTTTCACAGGCCTCGGCCCCGGTGGTGACGAAGATCGTCTTTTTCGCGAAATTGCCTGGAACGGCAGCGTTCAGCCGTTCGGCAAGGTGGATGTAATTTTCATAGGGCAGAACCTGATGGCAGGTATGGGTGAACTTGGCCATCTGGGCGGTGACGGCGGCCATCACCTTGGGGTGGCAATGGCCGGTGTTGACCACGGCGATACCGGCGGCGAAATCGATGTAGCGGTTGCCCTCGATATCCCAGATTTCCGCGTTCAGGGCGCGGTCGGCGTAGATCTGGGTCATCATTCCGACGCCGCGGGAAATGGCTTGATCCCGGCGAAGGGCGACTTCGGCATTCTGCATGATTGGGCTCCATCCTGCGGGGTCCGGCGCGGACCTGTCTTTGACGCCATTTGATCAAACTTTTGCGCGGGCTTCAATGACGAAGGCGACGCAGCACGGGCGGAATGCGCCGGGATGGGCGCGGGGATTTACTCAAGATTAAGGAATCAGCGCCATGCTTGCATCAAGGGCAGCAGAAGGCGGGCCAGATGCGGGATTTCCAGGACGATGATCCGGTGGATCGGCTGCGGCTGATCCGGTCGCGGCGGGTGGGGGCGGTGACCTTTCACCGGCTGGTGGCGGAACATGGATCGGTGCGGGCGGCGCTTGCCGCGTTGCCCGATGTGGCGCGCGCGGCGGGGGTGGCGGAGTACGCGCCCTGCCCGGTTGAGGTGGCGCGGCATGAGATGGCGCAGGCACGGCTGGCAGGTGCGGTGATGCTGGTGCCCGGTGGCCCCGGCTATCCGGCGGGGCTGGAGGAGATGCCGGACGCGCCGCCGATCCTTTGGGCGCGGGGCGATGTGGCGTGGCTGGCGCGGCCCATGGTGGCGATGGTCGGCGCGCGGAATGCGTCATCGCTGGGCGTGCGGATGGCGCGGCGGCTGTCAGCGGCGCTTGGTGCGGCGGGGCAGGTGGTCGTGTCGGGCCTTGCGCGCGGGATCGACACCGAGGCGCATGAGGCCGCGCTGGCCACCGGGACGGTGGCGGTGATGGCGGGCGGGGTGGATGTGATCTATCCCGAGGAGAATGCAGGTCTGGCCGGGCGGATCGCGCAGGCGGGATGCGTGATTTCGGAACAGCCCATGGGGATGCAGCCGCAGGCGCGGCATTTCCCGCTGCGCAACCGGATCATCGCCGGGATGGCGCGGGCCGTGGTGGTGGTGGAGGCGGCGGCGCGGTCTGGCAGCCTGATCACGGCGCGCGACGCGCTGGATCTGGGGCGCGAGGTGCTGGCCGTGCCGGGGCATCCCTTCGACGCGCGTGCCGCCGGGTGCAACATGCTGATCCGCGACGGGGCGGTTCTGGTGCGCAGCGCGGAAGATGTGCTTGAGGCGATTGGCGCAGCGGGAGGGGGCCTTGGCCGGCCCGAGGGCGCGACGATCGAAGGGCAGGCTGTGGCGGCGGACCCGCCGGGCGCGGAAAAGCCGCTGGCAGGGTTGCCCGGCCCGGTGCCCGCACGACGGCCCCTGATCGAAGTGGCGGCGCTGCACGGCATGATTCTGGATCGGTTGGGGCCAAGCGCGGTGGCCGAGGATCAGCTGATTCGCGATCTGGACCTGCCGACCGAGACGGTGGCGCGCGAACTGGTGGCGCTGGAAATGGACGGACGCGTGCTGCGGCAGGCGGGCGGGTTGCTGTCGCGTTGTTGATCAGAGCGGGGGCGGAATAGGGCGTGCGGGACGTTGTGCCGCCCCTGGACCAGCGGCATGCGCGCCGACCTGTCGGGGGGCATGCGCGCGGCCCGGCCGGGCAGTGGGCTGGACACTGGGAGCGTGCGATGGCCTGTCGGAAAGGGTGCGGAACACATCGCCCCGCGGGACACATTGACGCGAGTGGGGCCTGCGAACCGCGTGCAAGATACAGGGCACGCCTACGAACTCCGCAGCCGGATACGGCACATTGGGCGCTTGCGGGGAAATGTGCACGCCTGAGGGATATCGGGCGAGGGTGCGGAGCTTACGGCGCGTGCGGTATATGCTGCAGGGCGAGCAAATGCAGGCTGGGCGCGGCAGCCTGGAAGCGGGCGGGTATACGAGCAACTGCGGGCTGGGCGAGGCAGCCTGCAAGCGGCTAGGTATAAGCGGCGGGCAAGCCGCATCGGGTATGGCGCGCGCCTACCTTTTTCCGGCCGGGAGGGCGGTCATATGGCTGCATTGACAAGCGCAGGGGTTCGCCCACATGGTGCCGCGCTGTTGATCCGGGCTTATGAAGGGAATTTTTTATGGCTGTTGTCGTTGTGGAAAGCCCGGCGAAGGCCAAGACGATCAACAAATACCTTGGGTCTGATTACACGGTTCTGGCGTCTTATGGCCATGTGCGCGACCTGCCTGCCAAGGATGGATCGGTCGATCCCGAGCAGGATTTCCGGATGGAATGGGAAGTTGCGCCGGAATCGAAAAAGCATGTCCGCGCGATTGCCGAGGCGCTGAAAACCGATGACACGCTGATCCTTGCCACCGACCCCGACCGCGAGGGCGAGGCGATTTCCTGGCATTTGCAGGAAGCGCTGGCCACGTCGATCAAGAAGGGCAAGAAGGTTTCGCGCGTCACCTTTAACGCGATCACCAAAGAGGCGGTGACCAAGGCGATGAAGGAACCGCGCCAGGTGGATGAGGCGCTGGTTGATGCCTATCTCGCGCGGCGTGCGCTGGATTATCTGGTGGGATTCACCCTGTCGCCCGTGTTGTGGCGCAAGCTTCCCGGGGCGAAATCGGCCGGGCGTGTGCAATCGGTTTGCCTGCGCCTGATCGTCGAGCGCGAGATGGAGATCGAGGCTTTCCGCGCGCAGGAATATTGGACGGTAAAGGCGGTGCTGGCCACGCCAAGGGGCCAGGAATTCGAGGCGACGCTTTCGGTTCTGGGCGGAAAGAAACTGTCAAAATTCGACATTCCGACGGCGGAAGCGGCCGAATTGGCAGTGCAGGCTGTCACTTCGCGAACATTGGCGGTGCAATCGGTGGAGGCCAAGCCCGCCACCCGCAACCCCTGGCCGCCCTTCATGACATCGACCCTCCAGCAAGAGGCCAGCCGGAAATACGGCATGGGTGCCAAGGCCACGATGAGCGCGGCGCAGCGGCTCTATGAGGCGGGGCATATCACCTATATGCGGACCGATGGCATCGACATGGCGCCGGAGGCGGTGATGGCCGCGCGGGACGAGATCAAGCGCCGTTTCGGGCCGACCTACGTGCCCGACAGCCCGCGCATGTACAAGAACAAGGCCAAGAACGCGCAGGAAGCGCATGAATGCATCCGCCCCACGGATATGGCGGCGGGGCCGGAAAAGCTGCGTCTTGTCGAGGCGGATCAGAAGAAGCTGTACGAGCTGATCTGGAAGCGCACGATCGCGAGCCAGATGGCCGCGGCGCGGATGGAGCGGACGGCGGTCGATGTGGCCAGTGCCGACGGGCAGGTGGTGCTGCGCGCCAATGGGCAGGTGGTGCTGTTTGACGGGTTCCTTGCCGTGTATGACGAGGGGCGCGATGATGATGGCGAGGATGAGGGCCGTCTGCCGCAGGTGATGCAGGGCGAGGGCGTGGACAAGCGCGCCGTGACCCCGGATCAGCATTTCACCCAGCCACCGCCGCGTTACACCGAGGCGACGCTGGTCAAGCGGATGGAAGAGTTGGGGATCGGGCGACCGTCGACCTATGCCAGCATCATCGGCACGATTCAGGACCGCGAATATGTGCGCAAGGACAAGAACCGCCTGATCCCCGAGGACAAGGGGCGGCTGGTGACGGCGTTCCTGACCAACTACTTCCGCCGCTATGTGGATTTCGATTTCACCGCCGATCTGGAAAGCCAGCTGGATGACGTGTCGGCCGGAGAGCGGGATTACAAGGAAGTGCTGTCGCGCTTCTGGCGCGATTTTTCGGCCGCGATTGCCGAGACGGCCGATCTGCGCATCAGCGAGGTGCTGGAAAAGATCGACGAATTCCTCGCACCGCATCTGTACCCCGCACGCGCCGATGGAAGCGATCCGCGGGTTTGCCCGGTCTGTGGCACAGGGCGGTTGAACCTGAAGACCGCGCGGTCGGGCGGGGCCTTCATCGGCTGCGGCAATTACCCGGAATGCCGCTATACCCGCCCGATTGGCGGCGGTGAGGAAGGCGGCGCGCTTTCCGCCGATGGCACCGTGCTGGGTCTGGATGCGGATGGCCAGCCGATCAGCCTGCGGGCGGGGCGGTTCGGGCCCTATGTCCAGAAGGGCGAGGCCACGACCGAGGCACCCAAGCCGCCGCGCGCCAGCCTGCCGAAGGGATGGTCACCCGAAAGCATGACGCTGGAACGCGCGATCCAGTTGCTGACGTTGCCGCGCCCGATCGGGCCGCATCCCGAGGATGGGCAGTTGGTCGAGGCGAGCATCGGGCGATTTGGCCCCTATGTGAAGCATGGGTCGGTTTACGCCAATATCCCGGATGTGGAGGAGGTCTTTACCATCGGGATGAACCGCGCGGTCGAGGTTCTGGCGCAGAAGGCTACGCGGGGACGCGGTGCATCGGCACCGGCAGGGCCGTTGCGCGTGTTGGGCGCGCACCCTGATGGCGGCGAGGTTCAGGTGATGCCGGGCAAGTACGGGCCTTATGTGAAATGGGCCAAGGTGAATGCGACCCTGCCCAAGGATCTGGATCCCGAGGCGGTGACGCTGGATGAGGCGCTGGCGCTGATCATCGAGAAGGCCGGTAAATCGGGTGGCAAGAAGGCCGCGAAACCCAAGGCGGCAGCGAAACCGAAGGCTGCCGCAAAGCCCAAGACTGCCGCCAAGCCGAAGGCCGCGGCGAAGAAGCCAGCGGCGAAGAAGCCCGCCACGAAGAAGGCCGCCGCCGAATAGGCAGCGCGTCGATCCGGCAGGCAAGGCACTGGACAGGCCGCTCTGCCCCGGCTTCATTCGGGGCGTGGTGGGAGAATCGAGGGTGCGATGCGTGCGGGTTTGATAGCGGGTTTGGTGCTGATGGCCGGACAGGCCGAGGCGGGGCTGACCTTGTGCAATGACGGGGGCGACCGTGCCTCGGTCGCCATTGCCTATGCGGCTGAGGGTGTCTGGACAAGCGAGGGTTGGTGGGGGATCGAACCCGGGGCCTGTGCCGTGGTGCAGGCGGGCGATTTGCAGCAGCAGCACTATTATTACACGCTGTCAGGCACGGATTTCGCGGGTGAAGGCTTTGCCTTTTGCACGAAACCCGACGCCTTTACCCTGACCGGGGCGGATGGCGATTGCGCCGGCCTTGGGGCGGAGAGCCGGGCCTTTGCGCATATCGACACCGGGCCGGAGGCGACGGATTTCACCTTCCGTCTGGCGGCGGGAAATGCGGGCAAGCAGGCAGATGCCGCCGCGCCTGTTTTTGATGAGATTCCGTTGCAGGCCGAAGATGTGGCCTCATTGCTGGATTCGGCTGCGATGCCGAGTTTCGAGCGCGGGGTGTTGGGCGAGCCCTTTTTGGTGGATGCGATCCTGCAGGGTTGCGGGCCGACCGAGGGCCGGGATGCCTGTACCTTCTATGCCGAGGGGGCACGCTGGATTGCCACGACCTCTGGCCAGAGCAATCCGGCGGCGATGCAGGCGATGGCGGCCTTGCCGGTAGGGGCGGCGTTGCGGGTTTCGGGCGACTTGCTGTCATTCGGGGATATCACGGCCGAGGCGGCGATTGCCTCGCTGGAACAGATCGAGGACCCTTATGCCGCTCAACGTGCGGCGATGCAGGGCAATTGGGTCAGCGCCGATGATCCGCAAAGCCAGGTGCAGATTGCCGGGTCGGAATGGACCGACATTTATGGCGATGAGCTGTTGGCTGTGGCGATCCTGACGCTGTCGGACAGCTGCGGTGAGGCGCAGGGCGGCGTGCTGCTGAGCCAGCAACGGATGGGGTATGACCCTGCGGATATGCAGTGTTATGAGGTGCTGTCGGTGGACGGCGACCGTATGGAGCTGTCCTATCTGGGGCGCGGGAACACGCTCGTTTACGTGCGTCCCTGACCACGCGGGTCGATCAGCCGCGCCATCAGGGACGGCGCGCGGATCAGGCCGATGGGGTGGCCGTCGTCGGTCACCTGCAATTCCGCCGCGCCTTCGGAGAGCATGGTCATCACCGTGCGGACCGGGGTTTCGCAATCCACGCTGGGGCCGGTCGAGGCCCCGGCCTCCATCACGTCGCGCGCGGTCAGCACCGAGAGCGGGTTCATATGGGCCACGAAATCGGCGACGTATTCGCTGACCGGGTTGGCGATGATTTCCCGCGCGGTCCCGCATTGGACGATGCGGCCACCCTCCATCAGAGCGATGCGGTTGCCGAGCTTGAACGCCTCATCCAGATCGTGGGACACGAAGACGATGGTGCGTTTCAGTTTGGATTGAAGATCAAGAAGCTCGTCCTGCAACCGCGCGCGGATCAGGGGATCGAGCGCGGAGAAGGGTTCGTCCATCAGCAGGATCGGGGCCTGGGTCACGAAGGCGCGGGCAAGGCCCACGCGTTGCTGCATCCCGCCAGACAGTTCGCCCACCTTGCGGTCGGCCCAGGCGGTAAGGTTTACCAGCGCAAGCTGTTCATCCACCTTGGCGCGGCGACCCTCGACAGGGATGCCCGCGAGTTCAAGGCCGAGGCCCACGTTTTCGCGCACCGTGCGCCAGGGCAGGAGGCCGAATTGTTGAAACACCATGGCGATGCGCGACAGGCGCAATTCGCGCAGGGTGGCGGGGTCCGCCTTGGTGACGGAAACCATTTTGTTGCCGTCCCAGACCCGCACCTCGCCCCGCACCACGGGGTTGAGCGCATTGACGCCCCGCAGCAGGGTGGATTTGCCCGAACCGGACAGGCCCATGAGGACCAGAATCTCGCCTTCGGCCACGGTGAGGGTGCAGTCATGCACGCCCAGCACCTGCCCGCAGGCCTGCTGCACCTCGGCCCTTGTCTTGCCGTCATCCATCAGGGGAAGGGCGCGGTCGGGGTTGTCGCCAAAGACGATGGAGACACGGTCGAATTCTACTGCGTTGCGTGTGGCGGTCATTTGCGCGTCACCCGGAGCATGCGGTCCAAGAGGATGGCCACCACCACGATGATGAAGCCGGCTTCAAAGCCAAGGGCGGAGTTGACCGAGTTCAGCGCGCGCACGACCGGCACGCCAAGGCCGTTCGCGCCGACAAGGGCGGCGATCACGACCATGGACAGCGACAGCATGATGGTCTGGTTCAGGCCCGCCATGATCTGCGGCAGCGCATAGGGCAGTTCGACCTTCCACAGGGTTTGTTTCGGGGTGGCGCCAAAGGCGGTTGCAGCCTCCAGCAAGGCCTGCGGGGTGGTGGAAATGCCCAGATGCGTCAGGCGGATGGGGGCGGGAAGGACGAAGATCACCGTGGCGATCAGGCCCGGCACCATGCCGAGGCCGAAGAAGACGATGGCCGGGATCAGGTAGACGAACGTGGGCAGCGTCTGCATCAGATCGAGCACGGGGACCATGGCGCGATACAGGCGCGGGCGGTGCGCGGCGGCAATGCCGATGGGCACGCCAAGCCCCATGCAGACGACGCAGGCGGCAAGGATCAGGGTCAGGCTTTCGGTGGTTTCTTCCCAATACCCCTGATTGAGGATGAAGAGAAAACCAACAAGAACGCCGAGGCATACCTTCCAGGACCGTTGCAGATACCAGGTCAGCGCGATGAAGGCTGCGATGATGATCAGCGGATGGGGGGTTTGCAGCACCCAGAGGATGCCGTCGATCATCGCCTCCATCACCAGGGAGATCAGGTCGAACAGGGGGCCGAGATTGGTGTTCATCCAGTCGAATACGGCCTTGGCGGCCTTGCCGACGGGTATCTTTGTGTCTGTCAGCCACTCCATCTGCGGCCTTCCCCCTTCATCTTGGCGGAAAATACCCTGCGGGGGTCCGGGGGCGCAAAGCCCCCGGGTGCCTGCCGCAGGGCGGAGCGCTTATTGCAGGGCGGCGGTGACGGCGGCCTTGGCGTCGCCGCCATCCTTGGTCGTCACGCCTTCGAGCCAGGGTTCCCAGACGGTGGGATTGGCGGTGAGCCATGCCTTGGCGGCGTCGCGCGGGTCAGCGCCGTCATTGAGGATGGCGCCCATGATTTCGTTTTCCATGGGCAGGGTGAAGGACAGGTTTTGCAGCAGTTTGCCGGTGTTCGGGCATTCGGCGACATAGCCCGCGCGGGTGTTGGTATAGATCGTCGCGCCGCCGAAATTCGGCCCGAACAGATCATCGCCGCCGGTGAGGTAGGTCAGCTTGAAGTTCGCGTTCATCGGGTGGGGTTCCCAGGCGAGGAAGACGATGGGTTCGCCGCCTTCGGTTTTGCTGGCCACTTCGGCGAGCATGCCCTGCTCTGACGATTCGACGATTTCAAAGCCGTCCATGCCGAAGGCGGGGCTGGCGATGGCCTCGAGCACCAGACGGTTGCCGTCATTGCCGGGTTCGATGCCATAGATCTGGCCGCCGAGGGCGTCCTTGTGATCCTTGATCATCGCGAAGTCGGTGATGCCGAGCGCGGCGCCATGTTCGTTGGTGGCGAGCGTATATTTTGCGCCTTCGAGGTTGGCGCGGACGGTGTCGACGGTGCCCGCATCGCGATAGGGGGCGATGTCGGCCTCCATCGAGGGCATCCAGTTGCCGAGGAACACGTCGATATCGCCTTCGGCGAGGCCGGTATAGGTGACGGGAACGGATAGGACCTTGGTTTCCGTCTCGTAGCCGAGCGCTTCGAGGACGAGCGTCGTCGCGGCGGTGGTGGCGGTGATGTCGGTCCAGCCCACATCCGAGAAGATGACCGTGTCGCAGCCTTCGGCAGCGGCGGCCCCGGCCAGCGCAAGCGATGCGGTGCTGGCGAGGAGGAGGTGTTTGAACATGAGCGGGTCTCCCTGGCAGTTTTTGTTGATTGACGAGTCAATAGACTTCACGCTTATTCGGTTTGGCAAGGATTTTCTTGGGGGCCAGACCGATATGCCGAAGCTTGGGATGGAGCCTATCCGAAAGGCGGCGCTGGTCAAAGCCACGATCACCGAGATCGGGCGGGTCGGATCGCTGGACGTGACGGTAAGCCAGATTGCCAAGCGGGCGGGCATGTCGAGCGCGTTGGCGCATCATTATTTCGGATCAAAAGAGGACATGTTCCTTGCCGCGATGCGCCATGTGCTGACGCTGTACGGGGCCGAGGTGCGCGGGGCGCTGGCGGTGGCGACGGGGCCGGAGGCGCGTTTGCGGGCGATTCTGGCGGCCTCCTTCAGCGCAGGGAATTTCCGGCGCGAGGTGGTGGGGGCCTGGCTGAATTTCTATGTGCTGGCCCAGACGGTTCCCGAGGCGAAGCGGTTGCTGGCCATTTATCAGGGGCGGCTCCGGTCGAACCTGATGGTGTGTCTGCGGCCCCTTGCAGGCGCGCGGGCGGGCGAGGTCGCTGAAGGGCTGGGCGCGCTGATTGACGGGCTGTACCTGCGCGAGGTGCTGAAATCCGGGCCGCCTGATGGGCCGGCGGCAGTGGCGGTCGCGCTGGATTATCTGAATGCTCAATTGAAGGGACGGGTCGCATGAAGGCGCAACCGCAGGGAAGCCATTTTGTCGATGGCCGCTATGTCGAGGACAGCGCGGGTGCGCCGATCAAGGTGATCTATCCGGCGACCGGCGAGGTGATCGCCGTACTGCATGAGGCCACAGCTTCGGTGGTGGAGGCGGCCTTGGCCTCGGCCAAGCGGGCGCAGGGCGCGTGGGCGGCGATGAAGCCGGTCGAGCGGTCGCGCATCCTGCGGCGGGCGGCGGACATGATCCGCGAGCGGGGCGAGGAACTGGCGCTGCTGGAGACGCTGGATACCGGCAAGCCCATTCAGGAAACGCGGGTGGCCGATTGGCCGAGCGGGGCAGATTCGCTGGAATGGTTCGCGGGGCTGGCGCCGACGGTGACGGGTGAGACGATCCCGCTGGGGCGGGATTTCGTCTATACGATCCGCGAGCCTTTGGGGGTTTGCGTGGGCATCGGGGCGTGGAATTACCCCAGCCAGATCGCCTGCTGGAAAGCGGCCCCGGCTTTGTCCTTGGGCAATGCGATGGTGTTCAAGCCGTCCGAGGTGACGCCGCTGGGGGCGTTGAAGCTGGCCGAGATCTTCGTGGCGGCTGGGCTGCCGGCAGGGCTGTTCAACGTCGTGCAGGGGCGCGGTGCGGTGGGGGCGTCCTTGGTGACCGATCCGCGTGTGGCGAAGGTGTCGCTGACCGGGTCGGTGCCGACGGGGCGGCGCGTCTATGCGGCGGCGGCGGATGGCGTGCGCAATGTGACGATGGAACTGGGCGGCAAGTCGCCGCTCATCGTGTTCGACGATGCGTCGGTCGAGGATGCGGTGGGCGCGGCGATGCTGGGGAATTTCTATTCCGCCGGTCAGGTGTGCAGCAATGGCACGCGGGTGTTCGTGCAGAAGGGGATCAAGGGCCGCTTCCTTGCGCGGCTGGCAGAGCGGACGGCGACGATCCTGCTGGGCGATCCGCTGGAGGAGGCCACGCAGATGGGGCCTTTGGTCAGCGCGGTGCAGATGGACAAGGTGCTGGGCTATATGGAAACCGCCAAGGCCGAAGGCGCGCGGCTGGTCTGCGGCGGTGGACGGGCGGCGATCAATACCGGGTATTTTGTGCAGCCCACCGTCTTTGCCGATGTGACCGACAGCATGACCATCGCGCGGGAAGAGGTGTTCGGCCCGGTGATGGCGGTGCTGGATTTCGACACCGAGGATGAGGTGATCGCGCGAGCCAATGCGACGGAATTCGGGCTGGCGGCGGGGGTGTTCACGGCGGACCTGACGCGCGGGCATCGCGTGATCGCGCAGCTGGAGGCGGGGACCTGCTGGATTAACGCCTATAACCTGACGCCGGTCGAAAGCCCGTTCGGCGGGGCCAAGATGTCGGGCGTGGGGCGCGAGAACGGGCGCGCGGCGGTGGAGCATTATACGCAGGTCAAATCGGTCTATGTGGGGATGGGGCCGGTCGATGCACCTTATTGATCTGCCCAGCCCGGAACGGATCGGCGTGGCGCATCGGGCGCTGCGCGGCACCGTGCGGCTGACACCGTTGATCGAATCCGATGTTCTGGCGCGGGACTGCGGCGCGGCGCGGCTGTTCGTAAAGGCCGAAGGGTTGCAGCGGACGGGGTCGTTCAAGCTGCGCGGAGCGCTATGGCGGTTGATGCAGTTGACGGCAGAGGAACGGGCGCGGGGCGTGGTGGCGTTCTCAAGCGGGAATTTTGCGCAAGGGCTTGCTGCGGCGGGGCGCGATCTGGGGGTGCCGGTGACCATTGTGATGCCGTGGGATGCGCCCGCGGCAAAGCGGGAAGCGACCGTGGCGCTGGGGGCCGAGGTGGTGCTGTCGCATCACGGTGATGCCCCGCGCGAGGTGGTGGCGGCA
This sequence comes from Fuscovulum sp., assembly GCA_035192965.1. Taxonomy (NCBI): domain Bacteria; kingdom Pseudomonadati; phylum Pseudomonadota; class Alphaproteobacteria; order Rhodobacterales; family Paracoccaceae; genus Fuscovulum; species Fuscovulum sp. The sequence goes on from CP136571.1 coordinate 1,625,763, forward strand.
GGCATGGCGCGCGATCTGGCGGCAGAGCGGGGCTTGGTGTTGCTGCATCCTTTTGACGATGTGGCGGTGATCGCAGGGCAGGGGACAGCGGCGGTCGAGGCGCTGGCGCAGATGCGTGACGCTGGGGCAGTGCCGGATGTGGTGGTCTGCCCGGTGGGCGGCGGTGGGCTTATGGGGGGCGTGTCGCTCATGATGCGGGCCGCGCATCCCGGTGTGGCGATCTGGGGCTGCGAGCCGGTTGGGCATGATGGCATGGGCCGGTCGCTGCGGGCGGGCGAACGGGTGGCAGCACCCGGGGGGCCGACGCTGTGCGATGCGCTTCAGGCGCCGATGCCGGGCGTGGCGACCTTTGCCGCCTGTCAGGCGGCGGGGGTTACGGGGCTTGCGGTGGCGGATGCGCCCGTCGCGCAGGCCATGGCGCGGGCATTCGAGGTGTTGAAGCTGGTGCTGGAACCGTCGGGCGCGGTGGCGCTGGCCGCCGTGATGGGCGGGCAGGTGCCAGTGGCGGGCAAGGTGGTGCTTGTGGTGGCCTCGGGCGGGAATGTCGCCTTTGACCGCTTTGCCGACTGTCTGGCCATGGCCGGGCGGACGAACTGAACAAGAAGGACTGCGGATATGTCGGCGGATTTCGTGATCATCGGGGCAGGTTCGGCCGGATCGGCCATGGCCTGGCGGTTGGCCGAGGGCGGGGCCATGGTGACGGTGATCGAACATGGCGGCACCGATGCGGGGCCGTTCATTCAGATGCCGGCGGCGCTGTCCTATCCGATGAACATGGCGCGCTATGATTGGGGATTCCATACCGAGCCGGAGCCCTATCTGGGTGGGCGGGTGCTGGCCACGCCGCGCGGCAAAGTGATCGGGGGGTCGTCCAGTATCAACGGGATGGTCTATGTGCGCGGCCATGCGCGGGATTTCGACACCTGGGCCGAGATGGGGGCGCAGGGGTGGTCTTATGCTGATGTGCTGCCCTATTTCCAGCGGATGGAGCAGTGGCACGGGCAGCGCGACGGGGCCGATCCCAGCTGGCGCGGCGCGAAGGGGCCGCTGCATGTGACGCGTGGGCCGCGCGAGAACCCGCTGTTCGAGGCGTTCATCCGGGCAGGCGAACAGGCGGGCTATCCGGTGACGCGCGACTATAACGGCCAGCAGCAAGAGGGGTTCGGGCCGATGGAGGCCACGATCTTTAACGGCGTGCGGTGGTCGGCGGCGAATGCCTATCTGAAGCCCGCGATCAAGACCGGGAAGGTGCAAGTCATCCGCGCGCTGGCGCGACGGGTGGTGATCGAGGCTGGCCGCGCTGTGGGCGTGGAGGTTGAACGCGGTGGGCAGATCGAGGTGATCCCCGCAGCGCGCGAGGTGGTGGTGGCGGCGTCCAGCATCAACACGCCCAAGATCCTGATGCTGTCAGGGATAGGCGCGGGCGCGCATCTGCGCGAGCACGGGGTGGAGGTGGTGGCAGATCGGCCTGGCGTGGGGGCGAATTTGCAGGACCATCTGGAACTGTATCTGCAGTTTGCCTCCAAGCAGCCCATCACGCTGTACAAATACTGGAACCTGATGGGCAAGGCGGTGATCGGGGCGCAGTGGCTGTTCACCAAAAAGGGGTTGGGTGCATCGAACCAGTTTGAGGCTTGTGCCTTTATCCGGTCGAAGGCCGGGGTGGAATATCCCGATATCCAGTATCATTTCCTGCCGATCGCCGTGCGCTATGACGGCAAAGTCGCGGCCGAAGGGCACGGGTTTCAGGCCCATGTCGGACCGATGCGGTCCAAATCGCGGGGGGCTGTGACGCTGCGGTCGGGCGATCCGGCAGTCGCGCCGAAGATCGTGTTCAACTACATGTCGCATCCCGAGGATTGGGAGGATTTCCGCAACTGCATCCGCCTGACGCGCGAGATTTTCGGGCAAGAGGCGATGGCGGGGCATGTGAAGCATGAGATTCAGCCGGGCGCCGGGGTGCAGACGGATGCAGAGCTGGACGATTTCATCCGCCACCATGCCGAAAGCGCCTATCACCCCTGCGGCACGGCGCGGATGGGGCGGCGGGATGATCGGATGGCGGTGGTCGATCCGGAATGCAGGGTGATCGGGGTAGAGGGGCTGCGCGTGGCCGACAGTTCGATCTTTCCGCAGGTGACGAATGGCAATCTGAACGCGCCGTCCATCATGGTGGGCGAGAAGGCGGCGGATCACCTGCTGGGGCGGACGCCGCTTCCGGCATCGAACCAGGAACCCTGGATCAACCCGAATTGGCGGGTGGCGCAGCGGTGATGTTCGCGTGTCGTCTGGTGATGATGTTCGCCTTTCGTTCTTGACCAGTTAAGCAAGTGTTAACATTAACCTTGATTTCCGCCCGGTGGCGGCGGAAATCGGGGAATGATGTTAATAATTCGTTCACTGATCGTTCTGGCGCTGCTGGCGGGCCCGACCTTTGCCCTTGAGGGGCGGGCGCGGGTAGTGGACGGCGATACGCTTGAACTGGCGGGGCAGAAGGTACGGCTGTTCGGGATCGATGCGCCGGAACTGGACCAGGTCTGTGACCGGGACGGCACGCCCTGGGCCTGTGGGACAGAGGCGCGCGCCATGCTGGCCGGGATCGTGGGGCGCGCGCGCCTGACCTGCACGGTGCAGGATGTGGATCGCTATGGCCGCGCGGTGGCGGTTTGCCTGCGACAGGATAAGGATGTGGCCGCGCAGATGGTCCGGCAGGGCGGTGCCATCGCCTATCGCCGCTATTCGGACCGCTATGTGAATGCGGAAGTCGCAGCGCGGCGTGAGGGGTTGGGGGTCTGGGCGTCGGACTGGATAGAGCCGGAGGCGCATCGCAAGGCGGGCGCTGGTGCGGCGCAGCCGGTGCCAGAGGCTGGTTGCGCGATCAAGGGCAATATCGGCGCGCAGGGGCGGCGCATCTATCACCTGCCGGGGCAGGCGGATTATGACGCGACGCGGATCAACGAGCGGGCGGGGGAGCGGTGGTTCTGTTCCGAAAGCGAGGCGCAAGCGGAAGGATTTCGTCGCGCGGCGCGGTAAGTTGACCGAGGTCAAGGCGCGGGGTGCCGGGGTTCCGTAAGGTCTGCGTCAGAACAGACAGAGAGGATGCACCATGTCGAACACGCCGCACGACCTTTATGAAGATTTCCCGGAAAAGGCCGAAGCGATCCATGCGATGAAGGCGAAGGATGCGCATTTCGCCCGGATGGTGGAAGAGTATCACGAGGTGAACCGTGCCGTGCATCGGGCCGAGACGCTGATTGAACCGACCTCAGCCGAGCACGAGACGGAACTGCGCCAGAAACGGATGCGGCTTAAGGATGCAATCTGGAAGCAGATTGCCGCCTGAGGGTAGCAGAAGGCCCCGGCGCGAGGCCGGGGCTTTATCAATCTGCGATGTCGTAGGGGAGGAGACCGCGCTTGTCGGGGTCGACCTTGAGGCGGCGTTCGAGGGGCGGGACGGAGCGTTGGTGGCAGTCGCGCCGTTCGCAGATGCGGCAGGAGATGCCGATGGGTTCGAACCGGCCTTTCAGATCCAGCCCATCGGAATAGACGAGGCTGGCGGCATGGGTGATTTCGCAGCCCAAGCCTATGGCATAGCGGCGGACCGGGGCGAGGAAGGCCCCACCCGGTTTTGACACGTCGCGCGCAAGGCAGAGATAGCGCACGCCATCCGGGGTTTCGGCCAGTTGGCGCAGGAAATGGCCCGGTGTTTCGAACGCGCGATGGACGTTCCACAGCGGGCATGCCCCGCCGAAACGGGCGAATTGCAGGCGTGTGGCCGAGTGGCGTTTGGTGATGGTGCCGGCCTGATCGACGCGGACGAAGAAGAAGGGGATGCCCTTGGCACCCGGCCTTTGCAGCGTGGCAAGGCGGTGGGCGACCTGTTCGATGGAGGCGCCGAACAGATCGGCGAGGCGTTCCAGATCGTGCCGGGTTTCCAGCGCGGCGGCCTGAAAGGCGCGGTAGGGCAGCAGGGCGGCACCAGCAAAGTAGTTCGCCAGCCCGATCTTGGCGATGTCGCGCGCTTCGGGTGTGGCGAAACGGGCAAGGTCCAGCGTTGCTTCGATCAGTTCGTTTTGCGTCAGCAGGGCGACCTGGAGCAGAAGCTGAAAGCGCTGGGTGGGCACGGCGGTGCGGTTCGACAGGGCAAGCCGCTTGCTGGCCGCGTCATAGCGGCGGGTTTCGGGCTGATCGGTGAAGACAGTGGTGATCCCCCGGCGTTCCAGCGCAGCGATGGCGATGCGGGTGATGTCGGTTGCAGGGCCGGTGGGGGTGGCGGGGGCGGCGAAGTTTTCCGCTGCGCGGTCAACGGCATCAATGTAGTTGTCGCAATAGTGGAAGAAATCGCGGACCTCCTCCCACGGGGAGGGGCGGAGGGAGGCGTCTTCGCGACCCAAGGCCTCGTCCAGTGAGGCGAGGCGTTCGTGTGTTTGACGATAGGCGCGGTGCAGATCGAGAAAGGCGCGGGCCAGCGCGGGTGCGTTGGAGGCGGCAAGACGCAGGTCGGCCAACGGAGGCGTGGTCTGGGCGAAGACGGGATCGGCCAAGGCTTCGCGCATGTCAGATACCAGACGTTCGGATTCGCCCACGGTCAGTTCGGTGACGTCGAGCCCGAATTCCTGGGCCAAGGCCAGCACCACCGAGGCCGAAACGGGCCTGTGGTTGTTTTCCATCTGGTTGAGATAGGGCAGCGACACACCCAGTTTGTCGGCAAAGGTCTTTTGCGTGAGCGACAGGCGGCCGCGAATCTCGCGCAGCTTGGCCCCGGCATAGAGTTTCTGTGTGGCCATGGCGCGCCCCCTTTTGCAAAGCCGTTATCGGCTTTGCAAAGCGTGCCCGTCAAGCTGTGAGGCCGAGGGTACGGGCGCGGCGGATGACGGCGAGGATGGAGAAGAGCGCGAGGATGGCCGAGGCGAGCATCAGAAGGACGAGCGGCATCTCAGTCGCGCCTTCGGTCAGCAGGGTGCCAGCGAGGGCGGCCAGTGCTGCGCCGCCGCCGATCTGGATCGCGCCACCGAGGCCCGAGGCAGTGCCTGCGAGTTCCGGCTTGATCGACAGCATCCCGGCATTGGCGTTGGGCAGGGTCATGCCGTTTCCGAGGCCGAGGGCGAGGGTGAAGCCGAAAAAGACATAGGGCGAATGCACGCCCGCCAGCGTGACGAGGGTCAGCATCGCCAGACCGGAGATGGAGGCGAGGGTGCCCCAGAGGATCATCCGGTTCATGCCCAGCCGAACGGAAAAGCGCCCGGCGATGAAATTGCCGACCAGATAACCCACCGCGGTGATGGCGAAGAGCAGGCCCACTTCGGACGAGGACAGGCCAAAGACCACATTGCCCACATAGGGCGCACCGCCGAGATAAGCGAAGAAGGAGCCCGAGGTGAAGGAGGCGCAACCGACATAGCCCCAAAACCTGCGTGAGCGCAGCAGGCCGGGATAGGTTCGGATCTGGTCCATCAGCGACACACGGCGCAGGGTGGCCGTTTCGCCAAGGTCGGCCCAGACGAGCGCAAGCGTTGCAAGGCCGAGGATCAGGAGAAGGGCGAAGTTGGCCTGCCAGCCGAATGCCTCATCCAGCAGGCCGCCGATGACGGGGCCGATCATCGGGACGATGGACATGCCCATGGTCACGTAACCGATCATGGATGCGGCCTGCGCATCGGGCACCATGTCGCGCACGACGGCGCGCGAGAGCACCATGCCGGATGCGATGACGGCCTGCGCCATGCGGCAGATCAGGAAGGTGGTGGCATCGGGCGCGATGAGCGTGCCGATGGTGGCCAGCAGAAACAGCGCGATCGACCAGAGCAGCACCTTGCGACGACCGAAGCGGTCCGAAATCGGGCCGATGACGATTTGCAGCAGGGCTGAAAGCGCGAGGTAAAGCGCGACGGACAGTTGCATCAGCCCGTAGGGTACGTTGAACCAGGCCGCCATGCCCGGAAGCGAAGGCAGGAAGATGTTCATCGTCAGCGCCGATAGCCCCGCCATCAGGATGAGTGTGGCGATGTGCGGGGGCGTGCGGCGGTCAAGGAAGCGGGAGTTGGTCATTGTGTTGCCCTATGCTTTGGCCTTGCCGCTGTCCATGGGCCGGAATGCACAGGGTTGTGTGCGGGTGGGGCCGATCAGGCCCATTTGTGGAAGATGAAGAAGGCCCCCAGCGCGATGAAGGCAAAGCCGATGGCGTGGTTCCAGGTGAGCGGTTCCTTGAGGTAGAAGACGGAAAAGACGGCAAAAACGGTGAGGGTGATCACCTCTTGCATCGTTTTGAGTTCGGCGGCCGAGAAATGGCTGTGGCCGATGCGGTTGGCGGGCACTTGCAGCGCGTATTCCGGCAGCGCGATCAGCCAGCTGGCAAGGATCACCAGCACCAGCGAGGCGGATTTGTATTTCAGATGCCCATACCAGGCGAAGGTCATGAAGATGTTGGAGGCCAGCAGAAGGCCGATGGTGATGACGGGGACGGGAAGCTGGGTCATGGGGGCCTCAAGGCGGCGGATGTTCTGTCTGGGGTGTAAGGCGGGGCAGGGGGGAAGGCGAGAGATTTGCTAATTTGCGTTTTGCAGGCAATGCTCTGCCAATTAATTGCAAATATGCGAAACTCCGTTTTGCCATGGCCGCCGGGGCCGCTATGTTCCGGCGAAATTCGGGGGAGCGTGTCTATGAAGGATATCCTGCAGGAACTGGAAGACCGTCGTGCCGTGGCCCGTGCCGGGGGTGGCGCGCGCCGGGTGGAGGCGCAGCACGCCAAGGGCAAGCTGACCGCGCGGGAGCGGGTGGAACTGCTTCTGGATGAGGGCAGTTTCGAAGAGTTTGACATGTTCGTGCAACACCGCTGCACCGATTTCGGGATGGAAGAGAACCGCCATCCCGGCGATGGCGTGATCACCGGCTGGGGCACGATCAATGGCCGCATGGTCTATGTGTTTTCGCAGGACTTCACCGTGCTGGGCGGGTCCGTGTCGGAAACCCATGCGGCCAAGATCTGCAAGATCATGGATATGGCCATTCAGAACGGCGCGCCGGTGATCGGGATGAACGATTCCGGTGGTGCACGGATTCAGGAAGGGGTGAGTTCGCTGGCGGCCTATGGCGAGGTGTTCCAGCGTAACATCATGGCATCCGGTGTGGTGCCGCAGATCAGCCTGATCATGGGGCCTTGCGCCGGGGGGGCGGTCTATTCGCCCGCAATGACGGACTTCATCTTCATGGTGAAGGATTCCTCTTACATGTTCGTGACGGGGCCGGATGTGGTGAAGACCGTCACCAATGAAGTGGTGACGGCCGAGGAACTGGGTGGCGCTTCGACGCATACGAAGAAATCATCGGTCGCGGATGGGGCCTGCGAAAATGATGTGGAACTGATCGCGGAAACGCGGCGGCTGTTCGATTTCCTGCCGCTGAACAACCGCGAAAAGGCGCCCGTGCGGCCGTTCTTTGATGATCCGGGCCGGGTGGAAATGTCGCTGGATACGCTGGTGCCGGACAATCCGAACCAACCCTATGACATGAAGGAACTGATCCTGAAGATCGCCGATGAGGGCGATTTCTTTGAAATCCAGAAGGATTTCGCGGGAAACATCATCTGTGGTTTCATCCGGATCGAAGGGCAGTCGGTGGGTGTGGTGGCAAACCAGCCGATGGTTTTGGCGGGATGTCTGGACATTGACGCGTCGCGCAAGGCCGCACGGTTCGTGCGGTTCTGCGATGCGTTCGAGATTCCGATCCTGACCCTGGTGGATGTGCCGGGGTTCCTGCCGGGGACGGGGCAGGAGTATGCGGGCGTGATCAAGCACGGGGCAAAGCTGCTGTTCGCCTATGGCGAGGCGACGGTGCCCAAGGTGACGGTGCTGACGCGCAAGACCTATGGCGGGGCCTATGTCGTGATGTCGTCCAAGCATTTGCGGGGCGATTTCAACTATGCCTGGCCCACGGCGGAAGTGGCCGTGATGGGGGCCAAGGGTGCGGTCGAAATTCTTTATCGCAGCGAGTTGGGCGACAAGGAGAAGATCGCCGCGCGGGTGAAGGATTATGAGGACCGATTTGCCAACCCCTTCGTGGCGGCGGAAAAAGGGTTCATCGACGAGGTGATCATGCCCCATTCCACGCGCCGCCGGGTGGCCCGGGCCTTTGCCAGCCTGCGCGGGAAAAAGCAGACCAACCCCTGGAAGAAGCACGACAATATTCCGCTGTAGGAGCCGAGTGATGCCCGCCGCCCTTGCCCGTATTGCCGTGATGGCCGCCATTCTGGCGGGGTCTGCGGCTGCGCAAGAGGCGGGGGCGGAGCTTGTGGTGGAACCGGGCGACGGGGCGCGGATCGAGGTGCCGTCGGGGCAAGAGATCACTTTGCAGGATGTGATCTGGAACGCGCCGGGGCCGGACGGGCTGGCGCTGCGGTTCCGGTTTCTGGCGCCGGGGATTGCGCCGGGGGGCGGGGTTGAGTTTGAGACGGCCGCCGCCGACATGCAGCATCTGTGCGACAGCTATGCCCTGCCGCGCATCGCCGATCAGGGGCCGCATCCGGAACAGGTGATCATCTCGCTGTCGGATGTGGCGGTGCCCTTTGGCGAGGCCGCGCCCGAGGCCACGCAATTCTTTGAATCCTACCGGATCGAAGAGGGTGTTTGCGTCTGGGAGATGTTCTGATGTCCGCCGATGCACGCATGATGCGTCTTGCCCGTGGGGGCCTTGCTGATGTAGCACGGCCACAGGCTGATAACTTGGCTCTGCCTGCGTGTGCTTTCGCCGATTTTTCGGATATGGTGCGCGAAGGCCGAACCCAAGCGGCCTATGCCTCGCATCGGGGGCAGTCCGGCGGCGTATCGTTCGGTCTGACCCTCCAAGAAAATAGGAGTAGAGGATGTCGAAGAGCACGAAAACCATTCTGGCCCTGGCCATGGTTGCCTTTGTCGCAGCTTGCGCTGCCAAAGAAGAAGAAGTCGTATACGTGGATACCCCCGTTTCGACCGAGCCGACCTACACCGGCAAGTACAAGTAAGACATCCGGGCGGGCCAATGGGGCGTGTCAGCCCCGGCCCGCCCCGATTCTGTCTGGCGCCCTGAAACCGGGCGCCGGATTTGACCTTGGCCGCTTGATCCGGCATGACGCCCCCCTTGGTATTGATGGGGGCAGGACATGCTGAAGCATCGCGGTTTTCCGGGGCGGTTGCCCGGAACAGATTTCCAATTCGTCATCCGGCGCGAGAACCGCAAGGACGGGCCGGCAAAGATCGTGAAGCGGGAACGCTATCGCGACCGCAAGCACGCCGACCGCATGGCCGATCAGGGGTTCATGGCGGCGCTTTGGGCGCAGTTCGGCGAAGAGCCGTTCGAGCGGGGCAATCTGGATGCGGGGCGGTTGTCCTGGCTGTTCGGGCGCGAGGTGGTTCCGGCGGAAGACCCGTTCGATCCCTGTTCCTATGACGCGATGCTGCGCATCGACGTGAAGCGGGCCGAGGCAAGCTTTCCCGAGGTGTTCGCCAAGAACGCCCCTGATTTTGGCTTTGCCGAGGATGATTATGACGGCGATGGGGGGGATGACTAGGCATGGTTTTGCCGACCGCATCCGCATTCCGGCAAGGTTTCGCACAGTGCGATTTCGCTGCTGACTTCGGGTTTGCCATGCGTGCCGTGGTCGGCCAAGCTGATGAACATGCGGGGTGTTCATCCTACGGCCCCCGTCTCTGCCTAGACTGTACCCCTTCCCTTGCAGTCCGGCCTGCCCCGCAGCTGGGGCGGCCGGACCTTTTTTCCAATGACGACAGCGGGCTGTATGCGCGCGCTTCTGCCGATCACACGAAAGCGGGATCGTTCTGCCGCGAATTTCACTTTATTGCGGCTGTGAACACGGTAAACTCGTGCTCAATAACAACCTTGAGAGGCAACGAGCCATGCGTAAATATTTCGTCCTTTTTGCACTTGCCACCACGACCCTTGCGGGTTGCATGGCGACCCCGACCGAGCGCGGCCTTGGCGGCGCGGTCGCCGGTGCCGCCATCGCAGACGCGATGGATGAAAACATGGTTGCCGGTGCCGCACTCGGCGCGCTGGCCGGTGCTGCGTCTTGCGGCCTGCCGGGCCTGCCGCCCTGCCGTCGCTACTGATCTGACGGCTGCCTTCGGGCAGCCTGATGCCACATCGCAAAGGCCATCCGGGCAGTCCGCCCGGGTGGCCTTTGTCATTTCCGCGTCCCGGCCCGGGCGCGGTGCAAGGGGAGAGAGATGTTCAAGAAGATCCTGATCGCCAACCGGGGCGAGATCGCCTGCCGCGTCATCAAGACGGCCCGCAAGATGGGTATCAAGACGGTGGCGGTCTATTCCGATGCCGACCGCAATGCGCTGCATGTGAAGATGGCGGATGAGGCAGTGCATATCGGCCCCGCGCCTGCGAACCAGTCTTATATCGTGATCGACAAGATCATGGCGGCGGTACGCGCGACGGGGGCAGAGGCGGTGCATCCGGGTTACGGCTTCCTGTCCGAGCGGATGGATTTCGCGGCGGCGCTGGAGAAGGAGGGCGTGGTGTTCATCGGCCCGCCCAGCCCGGCGATCGAGGCGATGGGGGACAAGATCACCTCGAAAAAGCTGGCGCAGGAGGCCGGGGTGTCGACGGTGCCGGGCTATATGGGCCTGATCGCCGATGCGGACGAGGCGGTGAAGATCAGCGGTCAGGTGGGGTATCCCGTGATGATCAAGGCCAGCGCCGGGGGCGGTGGCAAGGGGATGCGGATTGCGTGGAACGATGCCGAGGCGGCAGAAGGGTTCCAGTCATCCAAGAACGAGGCAGCGGCGTCTTTTGGCGATGACCGGATTTTCATCGAGAAATTCGTCACCCAGCCGCGCCATATCGAAATTCAGGTGCTGGCCGACAAGCATGGCAATTGCGTCTATCTGCATGAGCGCGAATGTTCGATCCAGCGGCGGAACCAGAAGGTGATCGAAGAGGCGCCGTCGCCGTTTCTGGACCCGGCGACGCGCAAGGCGATGGGGGAGCAGGCCTGCGCCTTGGCGCGTGCGGTGGGCTATACCAGCGCGGGGACGGTGGAATTCATCGTTGATGGCAACCGCAACTTCTATTTCCTGGAGATGAACACCCGGTTGCAGGTGGAACATCCGGTGACGGAACTGATCACCGGGGTTGATCTGGTGGAACAGATGATCCGCGTGGCGGCGGGCGAGCCTTTGCCGTTCAAGCAGGATGATCTGAAGATCAACGGCTGGGCGATGGAAAGCCGGCTCTATGCGGAAGACCCGTATCGGAACTTCCTGCCGTCGATCGGACGTCTGACGCGCTATCGCCCGCCGGTAGAGGGGACGACGCCGCGCGGGGGGATCGTGCGCAATGATACCGGCGTCTTCGAAGGCGGCGAGATCAGCATGTATTACGACCCGATGATCGCCAAGCTGTGCACATGGGGCGAGACGCGCGAGGCGGCAATCGAGGAGATGCGGCTGGCGCTGGACACGTTCGAGGTGGAGGGGATCGGCCACAACCTGCCCTTCGTGGGCGCGGTGATGGATCATCCGCGCTTTGTTTCGGGCAATATCACCACGGCTTTCATTGCCGAGGAATATCCCGAAGGATTCCAGGGTGCCACGCTGGACGGGGGAATGCTGCGCCGGGTGGCGGCGGCAGCGGCAGCGATGAACCGGGTGGCCGAGATCCGGCGCACGCGGATCACCGGGACGATGGACAACCATCAGCGCCGGGTGGGCGATGACTGGGTAGTCGCGGTGCAGGGCGAGGCGTTTGCGGTAACGATCCGTGCAGATCGCGATGGATCGACCGTGACCTTTGCGGAAGGAACCACGCATCGGGTGACCAGCGACTGGACGCCGGGGCAGCCGCTGGCACGGCTGATGGTGGATGGTGCGCCTTTGGTGATGAAGGTGGGCAAGATCTCGGGCGGGTTCCGCCTGCGGCTACGCGGGGCCGAGGTGAAATGCCATGTCCGCAGCCCGCGCCAGCACGAATTGGCGCTGCTGATGCCGGAGAAGATGCCGCCGGACACGTCGAAATACCTGCTCTGCCCGATGCCGGGACTGGTGGTGAAGATCAACGTGGCCGAGGGCGACGAGGTTCAGGAAGGGCAGGCGCTGGCCACAGTCGAGGCCATGAAGATGGAAAACATCCTGAAGGCCGAGCGGCGCGGTGTGGTGAAGAAGATCACCGCCAGTGCGGGGGCGAGCCTGAAGGTGGATGAAGTGATCATGGAGTTCGAGTGAGGTGGCACCCCTTCGCCCGTTCCGCAGTTGCGACCCTTGGCGCGCTGGTCACAGTTCCCTTCTGGGCCGTGGCGAATGCTCTGCTTTGGGACGCTGCGCGGGACGGGGGAGAGGGCTTGCACTGGTTGGCGGCGTTGACAGGATTTCCGTGGTTGTACCCTTCGGCCCCGCCCCGCTTCTTGCTTTTCAATCTGCCAATCTGGGGCGCGGGTGTCGCGCTGTCCTATGCGCTGATCTGGCGCGTCATGGGGCGGGCGGTGGTCTTGTGGCGGTTGGTCCTGCTCTGGGCAGTGTTCGCGGTGCTGATCTTCGCGGTGGCGGGCCTATGGAGGGTTGGGTTGGTCACCGTAGAGCAGGGGGCTGCGGTGCTGGTTTGGATTTATGTTCTGACCGGAGTCTTTCTCGTGCGCGACAGGGCGTGCCAGTGAGCGATCAGCCACCCGCAGCGGGGCGGTTGCCTTGCTGGATTTCCTGCCGACGCAGCGGGAATTTGTCGATGGCGTGGGTGATTTCGCGCACGTCCCAGGGCAGCGGTTTGCGCAGGGTGGTTTTCAGATCCTTGTCGAGGATCACCAGTGAAAAGCCGCGCGGGCGCAGTTTCTTGCGCAGTTCGGAGCGGGCGGTGGGGTCTGTGTCGGTGATCACCACCACATCGCGCGCCAGAAGCGAGGCGGGATCGCGACCGATCAGGTCCATCTGGCGGATGAAGTTCGGATCGTTCGGGGAGTCCGCGAAAACGACCAGCGGGCGTTTCACATACATGAGTTCGTCCAGCACCACCTCGGATGCCGGGACGGGGGCAAAATCGGCGGCCTCTTGTGCGAAGGCCGAAAGCGGCAGCAGGGCTGCGACAAGCAAGGCAAACAGGGTTTTCATGCGGTTCCTCTTTGACCCTGAATATAGGGCAGGCGGCTGAAAACCCAAGGGATATGGCCGGGATGCCCACCCCGGCAGTGGAAGGAAGAAAGATGACGGAAGATCTGTCGAAATGGCGGGCGCTGGCTGCCAAGGAATTGAAGGGTGCGGACCCCGACAGCCTGACATGGCAAACGCTTGAGGGGATCGCCGTCAAGCCGCTGTATACGCAGGCGGATGTGGCGGGGCTGCCGCAGATGGGCGAGTTGCCGGGGGTGGCCCCCTTCACGCGCGGGGTACGGGCCACGATGTATGCGGGCCGTCCTTGGACGATCCGGCAATATGCTGGGTTTTCGACCGCCGAAGAGAGCAACAATTTCTATCGCAAGGCGCTGGCGGCGGGGCAGCAGGGGGTGTCGGTGGCCTTCGACCTTGCCACGCATCGCGGTTATGACAGCGACCATCCCCGCGTGGTGGGGGATGTGGGCAAGGCGGGCGTCGCCATCGACAGTGTCGAGGACATGAAGGTGCTGTTCGACGGCATCCCGCTGGACAAGGTCAGCGTGTCGATGACGATGAACGGCGCGGTGATCCCGGTTCTGGCCAGTTTCATCGTGACCGGGGAAGAGCAGGGTGTGTCGCGGGCAGCGCTTTCGGGGACGATCCAGAACGACATCCTGAAAGAGTTCATGGTGCGCAACACCTATATCTATCCGCCTGAACCCAGCATGCGGATCATCGCGGATATCATTGAATACACGGCGAAAGAGATGCCGAAGTTCAACTCTATCTCTATCTCTGGCTATCATATGCAGGAGGCGGGGGCGAACCTTGTGCAGGAGCTGGCTTTCACGCTGGCCGATGGGCGGGAATATGTCCGCACCGCGCTGGCGCGGGGGATGAATGTCGATGAATTCGCGGGGCGGCTGAGTTTCTTCTTTGCCATCGGGATGAATTTCTTCATGGAAGTGGCCAAGCTGCGCGCGGCGCGGATGCTGTGGCATCGGATCATGGAAGGGTTCGGGGCGCAGAAGACATCCAGCCTGATGTTGCGGACCCATTGCCAGACCAGCGGCGTGAGCTTGCAGGAGCAGGACCCGTATAACAACGTGATCCGCACCGCCTATGAGGCGATGGCGGCGGCGCTGGGCGGGACGCAGTCGCTGCACACCAATGCGCTGGATGAGGCGATTGCCTTGCCGACCGAATTCAGCGCCCGGATCGCGCGGAATACACAGTTGATCTTGCAGGAAGAGACGGGGATCACCCATGTCGTCGATCCGCTGGCGGGGTCTTACTATGTGGAAACGCTGACTGCGCAACTGGCCGAGCAGGCCTGGACCCTGATGGAAGAGGTCGAGGCGATGGGGGGCATGACCAAGGCGGTGGCCACGGGGATGCCCAAGCTGCGGATCGAGGAAAGTGCGGCGCGGCGGCAGGCGATGATCGACCGGGGCGAGGAAGTGATCGTCGGGGTCAACAAGTACCGCAAGGACAAGGAAGACCCGATCGATTTCCTGGATATCGACAATGTGGCGGTGCGCGAGGCGCAGATCACGCGGCTGAACAGCACCCGCGCGGCGCGGGACGAGGCCGCCTGTCAGGCCGCGTTGGAAGAAATGACCCGCCGTGCGGATGAGGGCGGCAATCTGCTGGAGGCGGCCGTGGTTGCGGCCCGCGCAAGGGCCACAGTCGGAGAGATCAGCATGGCGATGGAAAAGGTGTTCGGGCGTCATCGCGCCGAGGTGAAGACCTTGGCCGGGGTATATGGTGCGGCTTATGAGGGCGATCAGGGCTTTGCCCAGATCCAGAAGGATGTGGAAGCCTTTGCCGAAGAGGAAGGGCGGCGGCCGCGGATGCTGGTCGTGAAGATGGGGCAAGACGGGCATGACCGGGGGGCGAAGGTGATCGCCACGGCCTTTGCCGATATCGGGTTTGATGTGGATGTGGGCCCCCTGTTCCAGACGCCGGAAGAGGCGGCGCAGGATGCCATCGACAATGATGTGCATGTGGTGGGGATTTCGTCGCAGGCGGCGGGGCACAAGACATTGGCCCCCAAGCTGGTGCAGGCGCTGAAGGATGCCGGGGCGGGAGAGATTCTGGTGATCTGCGGGGGCGTGATCCCGCAGCAGGATTACCAGTTCCTTTATGATGCCGGGGTGAAGGCGATCTTTGGGCCGGGGACGAATATCCCCGAGGCAGCGAAGGATATTCTGGAGCTGATCCGGGCGACCCGGACCTGAGGACGGCGATGGTTTCTGGTGTGACGCGGCGTGCGGTGGTGATGGGTTTGGGGGCGGTGGGGCTTGGCCTGCGGGCGGCACGGGCGGCGGAGGGGCCGGTCGTGGTGATCGGGGCCGGGCTAGCCGGGCTATCTGTGGCGCGGGCTCTGGCGGATGCGGGGCAGGAGGTGGTGGTGCTGGAGGCGCGGGGTCGGCCCGGCGGGCGCATCCACACCTCACGCCTTTGGCCCGATCTGCCGATGGATCTGGGGGCGAGCTGGATTCACGGGCGCAAGGGCAATCCGCTGGAGGCGTTGGCGCGGGATGCGGGCGCGCGTCTGGTGGAGACGAGCTATGACCGGGCGATCCTGCTGGATGCGGCGGGGGAGGAGATTGATCCCGACCTGCGGGGGGCGGAGCGGATCCTGCGCCGCGCACTGGCGGCTGCCGAGGATCGTGACAGCGATGTTTCGGTCATGGCGGCGGTGGAGGCATCAGAGGGTTGGCGGAAGGCCAGCGCCGGGGAACGGCGGTTGGTGCAGTATCTGATCAACTGCACGCTGGAGCAGGAATATGGCGGGCCTGCGCGGCGTCTGTCGGCCTGGTGGGGCGCGGAGGGGGAGGAATTTGACGGTGCGGATGCGCTGTTCCCCGACGGGTTCGATCAGGTTGCGCGCCACATGGCGCAGGGGGTGAACCTGCGTCTGGGGGCCGAGGTAGTGGAGATTGCGCCGGGGCGGGTGACGCTGGCGGATGGATCTGTGATTCCGGCAGGGCGGATCGTCTGCACGCTGCCGCTGGGGGTGTTGCAATCCGGGCGTGTCCGGTTTGGCGCGGCGCTGGATCCTGCGCGGCAGGCGGCGATTGACGGGCTGGGCATGGGGTTGCTGAACAAATGCTGGCTGCGCTTTGACCGGGTGCAGTGGCCCGATGATGTGGACTGGATCGGCTGGCTGGGGCCGGAGCCGGGCATCTGGGCGGAATGGGTGTCGCTGACGCGGGGGATGGGCGCGCCGGTTCTGCTGGGGTTCCATGCCGGCGATCAGGCGGCCGCGTTGGAGAGGCTGGATGACCGCGCCACGGTGGCGGCGGCATCCGATGCCTTGCGCGCGATGTTCGGATCCGGCTTTCCCGCCCCGGTCGCAGCGCAGGTGACGAGCTGGGGGCGCGATCCGTTCAGTCTGGGCAGTTACAGTTTTCACGCTGTGGGCAGCGGGCCGGACAGCCGACGCGCGCTGGCGGGGGCCGAGTGGGACGGGGCGCTGTGGTTCGCGGGCGAGGCTGCGGAGCCGGATTATTTCGGCACAGCGCATGGGGCGGTGCTGTCGGGGCGCGGGGTGGCGCGGTCCATGCTGGCCGGTTGATGCGGTCTGGCCGGATGTGAAGGGACGATTTTTCTGCGAAAAATCTGACAGGGGCGATGCCCCCGTCAGGCGCGGGGTTCTGGCGCAGCGTTACAGATCCGTGCCGGGTGCCGCAGGCGGTTCAACCGGCGGCGCATCCGGCTTGCGGCGCATGATGATGTCACCGTTTTCCAGCATTTCGGGCATCGAGTAATTCGTCATGTCGTCAATCATGCCCATCATGCTGTCGAGGGCGGGTTGCAGTTCGGTCAACGCGTCGCCCATGCCTTCCAGCGCGGGTTCGAGTTCCTGACGGAAGCCTTCGAAGAACAGGGCAAGGCCGCGTTCCATGAGGCTGGGTCCTTCCTCAGCCTCGGGCGCGGGGGATTCCTGCGCAAGGGCGGGGAGCGGGGCAAGGGCGAGGGCGAGGATCAGGACTGCGTGTTTCATGGGCCATAGATGGGGACGGCGGGCGGCTATTCAACAGGGGCCAGGTCCAGCGACACGGGGAAATGGTCGGACGCATCCAGTAGCGCGGCGCGCAGGGTGGGATTGGCGGCGATCACCGGGTCATCATCGGGGTGCCAAATGCGCCAAACGGGCGCCGCGCGGGCGCGCAGATCGGGCGAGACCATGACGAAATCCAAGAGCGCATCCAGCCAGCGGTTTTGGGGCGCGATGAAGAAACGGGCGGTGGCGGGGGCCACGCCAAGGCGCTGGGTGATGGCCATCTGGGCATGGGGATCGAAGAGGCGCAGGTCGGGCGGGTCGTCGGGGCCGAGGACGACCTCTACCCCGGAATGGCCGAACAGCTTTTCATATTCATCCAGACCGGGGCCATCGTTCAGATCGCCCATGACGATGACGCTGTCGCCCGCCCGGATATGCGCCGTTACCCGCTGGCGCAGCCAGAGGCATTGGGCGAGTTGTTTGCGGCGGTTGTCGATGGCAAGGCGGGTGAGTTCGGCATCATCGCGCGCGCCGTGGGGCGCTTTGGATTTGGCATGTACGCCGATCAGGCGAAGAGTTCCCGCCGCATGGGTGACGGCCAGTTCGAGGGGTGGTTTGGAAAAGCGGATCACCTCGTCCACGCCATCGGCATCAAGGTCATAGCGGAAGGCGGTGTCGAAACGCGGAGCGTTGCTGGCCCCTTGGCGAGGGGCGGGGTCGCCCTGCGGATCGTGGCGGATGGTGAGCCGGTCCGGATCATAGAGAAAGGCAATTTCCTGTTCGGTTTCAGACGGATAGCCGATGATGGCGCGGCGGGCGCGCAGGCCCGCGCTGGCGGCAAAGCGTTCCAGCGCGCGGGTGGTGGAGCGTTTTGATCCGGTGTCGGGCGCTTCGATCACCATGATCCCGTCGGCATCCAGTGCGGCAAAGACTGCGCGTAGGGCGGTCAACTGCCGGTCGCGGGTGATGCCATAACGGGCCGAGGGGTGGGTGTCGTTCAGCGGATGGCCCGCATCATCGAACAGGGCGTTGAACCATTCGACATTGTAGGTGGCAAGGCGCAGGCTTGGCCCTGCCATGGCGTCAGGCCGCCTCTTTCGCCGAAATCTCTTCCCATGCGGCATTCAGCGCGATCAGGCGGCGTTCGGACAGTTTGATCGCCTCTTCCGGGACGCCGCGGGCGAGCATCCTGTCGGGGTGGTGTTCCTTGACCGCGGCCTTCCATGCCGCGCGGGCCTGTTCGATGGGTGTGTCGGGGGGGATGCCCAGCACCTCATACGGGTCGCGGGGCGCGCCTTCGACGAAACTGGCATGAAGGGCGCGGAAGCAGGCATCCGTCAGGCCGAAGATGCGGGCGACCTCGCGCAGGAAATCATCCTCGCCGGGGTGATAGCGGCCATCGGCTAGGGCGATGAGGAACAGCCCCTCCATCACGTCTTCCAGCACGTCGCGGTGACCGGCCCCGAACATGGCGGCGATCTTGCGGGCATAGGCATCAAAGCCCGCCACATCCTGACGGGCGAGGTTGAAGACGCGGGCGGCGTTCTGAAGCTCGGCCTCATCAATCGTGAAGACGCGGCGGAAGGCGGTGACCTCATCCCGCGTCACCTCGCCATCGGCCTTGGCGATCTTGGCCCCCAGCGCGATGACGGCGATGGTGAAGCCGACGGTCAGTTCGGGGTGGTGGTCGACCTTGCCCTGAAGTTTGTCGAAGACAACGGAAAGCGGCTCGCCCTGGGCGAGTGCAGACAGCGCTTCGGCGATGCGGGTCCAGATCGACATATGACGATGTTACGTCGGATTTTGGCAGAAGTCAGGAGAGGAACTTCTGCATCAGGACCAGATCCATGGCGCGACCAAATTTGAAGCCCACCCGTTGCAGGATCGCCACCTCGGTATAACCCATGCGGGTGTGAAAGGCGCGCCCGGCCGGGTTTTCGGCGCTAACCCCGGCGAACAGGCTGATCGCGCCAGCCGCGCGGGCATGATCTTCGATGGCGGTCAGAAGGGCGCGGCCAAGGCCGGTGCCCTGCGCATCGGGGGAAAGAAGGATGGTGTGTTCCATGGTGCGGGCATAGCCCACACCGCCGCGAAACTGGGCATAGGTGGCAAAGCCCACGATGCGGCCTGACATTTCTGCCACAAGAAAGGCATGCCCTGCGGCCTGACGGTCGGTGATCATCGTGGTAATGTCGGAGAGCGATTTTTCGGCGGCGTTGAAAGTGACAGAGGTATCGCGGATCGCCGGGTTCCAGATCGCGGCGATGGTGGGGGCGTCGGCGGGGGTGGCGTCGCGGATCATTCCAGATGCCGGTCGCCATGCGGGGTGGCAAAGGTCGCGCGCATGGCCTGCGGGCCGGGGGTGAACACGACACGCGGATCATTCAGGCGGGTGTGCAGCGCCGCGCGCAGCGCCAGCGCATCGGGATGGGCGATTTCGAACCGGGTCAGGCGGATGCCAATATCGGGCAGGCGCGGGGCGGGGTGGGCGCTGCCTTCCCATTGAATGAGCGCCGGGAAGGCGTTGTCAAAGGGCAGGATGCCAGAGGCTGGAACGGCCATCTGCCAGCGGAAATCGCCGCGCGCCAAGGCGACCGGGGTGCCGGTGCCGGGGGGTGAAAGGGCCAGTTCAGTGCCAATGTCATCGCACCGGCAGATCCAGTTCGTCAGGCGGGGCGGCCCGGTGAAGCGATCCAGATCGAACCAGCGCGGCCATGCGGGGCGGGGCTGGGCGGGATCGGCGGCGATCACCTCAAGATAAAGGTCGGGGCCGAGCGACAGCAGGCGGTTATGCGTCGCCATATGCGGGTGCTGCCCCCCCGGCGCGAGGGTGACGCCAAGCGCAGCCTCGACCGCGGCGGTCCCTTCTTCAAGGGAGGTGGCGGCGACAGCGAGGTGATCCAGCGTGAGCATGGTCAAAGGCTGCTGATGCTGGTCTTGGCCTTCATTGCGAGGGCGAGTGAGGTGAACCGGGATTGTGCAACCTCGCCGAACAGATCACGACCGCGTTCGGTTAGGCTGAGTTCAAGGACGCGCTTCTTTGGCTGCCAGCGCAGCGATCCCGCTTCGGACGGGTCGGCGACCGAGAACATGGCGCCAAAGCGCATGGCCTTACCCAGCACCTCGGCATCCTGAATCTGTTCGTCGGTCAGAAGGCGGAACAGGGGTTCAAGGCGCGAGCCGGAGCGGGAATTCTTGTAGCGGTGCAAGAGCGATAGGCCCAGAAAGACGCGACCAGGGTGATCGAGGCCGCCGAGGTTGGCGCGGGTGGCGTTGTCAAAGCAGACCTCGGCCCGATAATCGGGGTGCGCGCGCCATGTGGTATCGTGCAGCAGGCAGGCGGCCTTGATCAGGCGGTGGCGTTCCTTGTCGGCATCCTTGAACAGCGGCAGCAGGAATTCATAAAGTTTCTTGCCGAAACCTGGCACGCGGGCGGATGTCATTTCCGCCATGCGCGCGGCTTCGATCAGCGGGTCGCGCTGGCGCAGGCGGGGGGGCATCTGTTCATAAAGCAGGCCTTCGCGGATGCCATAGGCCGAGACGTCGATTTCCGTCGGTTTGAAGATGCGCACCAGTTCGCGCAGCACCTCGCAGGCGAGGGGGACAAGCTCCATCCGTTCCGATGAGGTGCCGGTGCGGGCGCGCAGGAGGGGCAGGTCGCTGCCGGCGATCCAGTCGAGCGTGTCGAGCAGGCTTTGCGGCGTCATGCGGTATTCGTGCAGCACGGTCAGCGGGTAGTTGCGGCGTTCCATGTCGAGCCGCGCGATGACCCGCCAGGAGCCGCCGACGAGGTAGATGCGTTCGCCGCTGGATTTCACGGCGGATTGCGCGGTTTTCAGGATGCGTTCGATGAGCGCGCGGCGTTTGACATCGCCGCCCGTCACCTGTTGCAGGCGGAAGGGACCAAGGGGGGTAGAGATGCGTTTGCCCACCTGACCATCGCCGATGCGGGCCAGTTCCATCGAGTTGCCGCCGATATCGCAGACCAGACCCTTCGCCTCGGGCCAGCCCAGAAGAACGCCCTGCGCTGACAGACGGGCCTCTTCATCGCCGTTGATCACCCAAAGGCGCAGGCCGGTTTCGCGCAGCACTTCGGCCTGGAATTCGGGGCCATCCTCTGCCTCGCGCGTGGCGGCGGTCGCGACGACGGTCAGCGGGTCGACGCCCATGCCTTCGGCCAGCAAAGCGAAGCGTTTCAGCGCGGCCAGCGCGCGGATGCGGCCGGTGGGGTTCAAGCGGCCGGTTTCGGCCAGACCCTTGCCAAGGCCGCACATGATTTTTTCGTTGTAGAAATAGGCCGGGCTGCGGGCGGCACCGTCGAACACGACCATACGGACGGAGTTTGAGCCGACATCGACAACACCCACGCGCGACAAGGCGCGGACGGAGGGGTCATCGAAAAGCGGGCGGCCAAACGGGCCCCAATCATCATCACTGCCGGTATCGGCGGCGGGGGCGGAGTCGTTCATCTTGGCAGTCCTTCGTCTTGCGGGCGAAAGGTGGCGCGGATGCGGGGCGGGGTCAAGGTGGTTGACGCCATCGCGGCGGGGCGATGGGCGCGTGTCGTGGCGTCAGGCCTGACGGATCACCCTGCCGACCGGTCAGATCGGCGGGGCATCATCGCGCAACTGGGCCAGACGCGGCACGTCCTTGGCCCCTGCCGTGCCACGGCCCGATAGGGACGGGTTTTCCATGAAGAAGCGGTGGCAGTTGAACAGGGTGCCGTCGGCGGGTTCCAGTTCGCGGCGATAGGTGCCGTCGGGGCGCAGTACCCAGCTTTGCGCCTCATCCGCCAGATTGGCGGCCATGATCTGGCTGACGATCTGCGCCTTGACGGTGGGGTTGTTGATTTCCACCAGCGTTTCCACCCGGCGCGTCAGGTTGCGGCCCATCCAATCGGCTGAGGAAATGAACACCCGCGCCTTTTGAGAGGGCAGTCCATGGCCAGAGCCGAAGCAGACGATGCGGGAATGTTCGAGGAAGCGGCCCACGATGGATTTGACACGGATGTTTTCCGACAGGCCCTGCACGCCGGGGCGCACGCCGCAGATGCCGCGAATGATGAGGCTGATCTTCACCCCGGCCTGCGACGCGGCATAGAGGGCGTCGATCACCTCGGGGTCGATCAGGCTGTTCATCTTGGCCCAGATTTCAGCGGGGCGGCCGGCGCGGGCGTGATCCGCCTCGATCCCGATCAGTTCCAGCAGGCGCGGCTTGAGCGTGATGGGCGAGATGGCGAGGTTTTCCAGCCCCTCGGGCTGCACATAGCCCGACAGGTAGTTGAAGACCTTGGTCGCATCGCGCCCCAGCGCCGGATCGCAGGTGAAGAAGGACAGGTCGGTATAGATGCGGGCGGTGATCGGGTGATAGTTGCCCGTGCCGTAATGGGTATAGGTGACAAGGTTTTCACCTTCGCGGCGGACAACCGTGCTGATTTTGGCGTGGGTCTTGTACTGCATGAAGCCATAGACGACATGCGCGCCGGACCGTTCCAGACGGCGAGACTGGCGGATGTTGGCGGCCTCATCAAAGCGCGCCTTGAGTTCGACAAGGGCGGTGACGGATTTACCCGCCTCTGCCGCCTCGCACAGGGCGGAGACGATGGGGCTGTCCCACGAGGTGCGATAGAGCGTTTGCTTGATTGCTAGAACGTTCGGGTCACGCGCCGCCTGTTCGAGGAAGCGGATGACCTGATCGAAGGTTTCATAGGGGTGGTGAAGCAGGATGTCCTTCTGCCGGATGGCGGCGAAGATGTCGCCGTCATGGTCCTGCACGCGTTCGGCCACACGCGAGACGAAGGGCGGCCACAAGAGATCAGGGCGGGAGGAGAGGACCAGTTCCTTGAGATCGGCGATGCCCAGAAGGCCACGAATCTCAACCACCATGTCTTCGGTGACGCCCAGTTCATCCATGATGAGCGCGCGCAGTTCCGGCGGCGCACCGGATGAGATTTTCAGGCGGATCACTTCGCCCCGGCGGCGGCGTTTGAGGGCGGTTTCAAACTCGCGGACGAGATCTTCGGCCTCATCCTCCACTTCCAGATCGCTGTCGCGCAGGACGCGGAAGATGCAGTGGCCCCGGTCGGTATAGCCGGGGAACAGCATGTTCAGATGGAGGAGAAGCAATTCCTCTAGCGGCAGGAAGCGGTTTTCGCCCGGCTTGCCGGGCAGGGCCACGAAGCGGGCGATCTGCTGCGGGATGGGCAGCAGGGCCTGAAGCGTGCGGTGATCGCTTTCGCGTTCCAGTTCCAGCGCGAGCGAGAAGCCCGTGTTGGGGATGAAGGGGAAGGGATGCGCCGGGTCGATGGCCAAGGGTGACAGAACGGGGAAGACCTTGTTCAGGAAGTGGTCTTCGAGGTGTTTCAGATCGCGCGCGGTGAGTTTGGAGCGTGTGAGCAGGGTGATGCCCTGCGCCTCCATCTCTTTGCGGAGTTTGTTGAACACGGCCTGCTGCGTCAGCATCAGGCGGCGGGCGTTGGCATGGATCAGGCCAAGCTGTTCGGTCGGGCTGCGACCATCTTCGGAGTGACTGGCGTTGCCGTTGCGCACCAGCGCGCGCAGGCCCGCGACGCGAACGGTATAAAATTCGTCAAGGTTGGTGGCCGAAATCGACAGGAAGCGCAGCCGTTCCAAGAGCGGCACCAGCGGATTGGACGCCTCATCCAGCACGCGCCAGTTGAAGGCCAGCCACGACATTTCGCGGTTGAAAAAGCGGCGAGGGCCGGTCCGTTCCTCTTCCGAGAGGGTGACGGGGGCGGGGAACGGGGTTTTGAGGAAATCGGCCTGGGTCATGTCACGCGGGGTAAGGGGGGAAGGCAACAACTGTGTGACAGATGACCATTGGCGCAGCGGACTGTCCAGCGTTGTGCAGCGGCGCGCGGCGGAATGGGTATTTTCGCCAAGTTGAAGTGGCGGGGTCAGTCTTGCGCGTCGGGCGGCGCGGCGTCGAGCAATTGCGCGGCGAGTTGGCGGGTGACCGGGCGTCCAGCGGCGAGGGCATGGGCATCAAGCCGCGCCACAAGATCGCGGGCGGCGGCGATGGAGCGTTCCATGCGCAGGACAAGATAGGGGATCAGCGTGGGGGGAACGGTGATCTGCCGATCGGCAAACAGTTTGATCAGCACGGCAGAGAGCAGCGCGTCATCGGGGGCTTCGATCCGTGTGACGGGGGCGGCCTGCAACCGGCTGGCAAGGTCGGGCAGGGCAAGGCCCCAGTCGCGCGGCGGGGTGGCGGCGGTAACGAGCAGATGGCCGGACTGGGTGACAAGGTTGTGCAGATGGAAAAAGGCCGCCTCGGCCCCCGGCTGGCCTGCGGCGGTTTCCGCATCCTCGACCGCGACGGCGCCATGGGCGGACAGCGCGGGCAGGTCGGCAGTGGCAAGATCAGCGGCGGGCAGGCAGGCGGCTCCGGTTTCCTGGGCCCAGAGCCGGGCGAGGTGGGTCTTGCCGCTGCCTTGCGGGCCGACCAGCAGCATCTTGCCGCCCGGCCAGCCTTGCCAGCCGTCGATGGCGGCCAGGGCCGTGGCATTGGCGGGAGAGACGAAGAAATCCTCGCGCCGATAGGCCTGCCGCGCGGGCAGGTCAAAGGCAAGCTGGCGGATCACTCGGCCGCCTCGTCCTTGGGCTGCGGTGCCTGAGGGGTGTCATAACCGCGATAGAGCAAGCTGGCGTGGTATTTTTCGATCCCGAAGCGGGTGATCACACCGATGGAGGCGGCGACCGGCACGGCGACCAGCATCCCGGCAAAGCCGAAGATGGACCCGAAGGCCGACAGCGCAAAGAGCAGCCAGACGGGGTGCAGGCCCACGGAATTGCCAACCAGTTTCGGCGTCAGGATGTTGCCTTCGACGAATTGACCCACGGCGAAGATCGCCGCGATGATGCCGATGGAGACCCAATCGCCCCAGAATTGAAACAGCGCAAGGCCGATGGCCAGCGTGCCGCCGACCAGCGAGCCGACATAGGGGATGAAGGTGATTGCGCCGGCAATGGCGCCCACGATCAGGCCGAATTGCAGCCCGGCAATCATCAGCGCGATGGAATAGAAGCTGCCCAGCAGCAGGCAGACGGACAGCTGGCCACGCACGAAACCGGCGAGGACGGAGTCGATCTCGCGCCCGATCCGGCGGATTGCAGGAGCGTGGTCGCGCGGAAGCAGGCTGTCGATGCGGGCGACCATGTGATCCCAGTCGAGCAGCAGGTAGAAGGCCACGACCGGGACGACGACGATGAAGACCACGGCGGACACAAGGCTCATGGCCGAAGAGAGCAGCGTGTTGGCCAGTTCGCCGCCTTGCGCCTGAATCGTCGCGGCGATCTGGGCCAGTGTCTGGCGCATGGTGGAGGTGCTGTCGCTGAGTTCCGGGAAGCGTTCCACGAGAAAGGCCTGAAGCCGCTGCGCGATTTCAGGGGCGGCGTTGATCAAGCCGGTCAATTGCTGGATCAGCGTGGGGATGATGGCAAGGATCAGCAGGACCGTCGCCAGCACCGCCACCAGCGAGATGGTGACCGTGGCCCCGACGCGCGACAGGCCCGCGCGTTCCAGCCGGTCGGCGATGGGATCAAGGAAATAGGCGATGGCGCCGCCCACAAGGAAGGGCAGCATCACATTGCCCAAGGCCCAGAGCAGGATGAAGAAGACCGCAGCCGCGATCCCCCAGTATACAAGCTGTAGCCGAACGGGCAGGGCCATGGTCGCCTCCGGGTTTCGAGACTGCAACATATCACGTCTGCTGCGGTGCGGCGCAAGGGGCGGGGTGTGTCGGCGTTGTTTTGGCGCGGTATCGCAAAAGAAAGCCCGGCGGCCGAATGGGCCCCGGGCTTTCAGATCGGCTGATGACCGGCCTTAGTGGCAGGCGGGGCGCTGGCCGGGCAGCAGGACCTTGTCGATCACATGGATCACGCCGTTATCGGCCTTGATGTCGGCGATGATGACATTGGCCACGTCGCCCGTGCCATCGGCGATGGTCACGCCATCAGCACCTTTGGTGATGCACAGGCGCTGCGAGGTGAGGAGCGGCTTGAAGGTGGTGGAGCCGTTCGGAATTCCAGCGGCAGGCAGGTTGCGATCATCGACGTGATAGAGCAGGACATCGGTCAGTTGGCCCTTGTTTTCCGGCTTGAGCAGGTTTTCCACCGTGCCTGCAGGCAGGGCGGCGAAGGCGTCATTCACCGGCGCATAGACCGTGAACGGGCCGGGACCGGCCAGCGTTTCCGCCAGACCGGCAGCGGTGACGGCGGCGACGAGGGTGGTGAAGCGTTCATCCCCGGCGGCGATGTCGACGATGGTCTGGGCGTGAGCCGTGGTGGCCGAGATGGCCAGAGCGGCCAGTGCGAGTTTCAGTTTCATGTGGTGTCCCCGTTGTTGTGACAGGCGTCACTGCACTGTCGGACGGGATACGCAGGGCTTTCTGTTAGCGATCATTACATTTCACGGTCTTGGCAAAAGCGTTATCCGGCGTGACCTGCTTGCGGGGAATGTTTCAATTGCGTAAGCCAATCGCGCATCCACTGGAGACGCCCCATGCGCCTGAGCCGCTATTTCATGCCCGTCCTGAAGGAAAACCCTGCCGAGGCGCAGATCGTGTCGCACCGCTATATGCTGCGGGCGGGGATGATCAAGCAGCAGGCGGCGGGCATCTATTCCTGGTTGCCGCTGGGCTATCGTGTGCTGAAGCGGATCGAAGAGATCGTGCATCAGGAACAGATCCGCGCGGGCCATATCCCGCTTTTGATGCCCACGCTGCAACCGGCGGACCTGTGGCGCGAATCCGGGCGCTATGATGATTACGGGCAGGAAATGCTGCGCATTACCGACCGGCAGAAGCGCGAGATGCTGTATGGCCCCACGAATGAGGAGATGATCACCGACATCTTCCGGAGCCATGTGAACAGCTACAAGGACCTGCCGCTGACGCTGTATCACATCCAATGGAAGTTCCGCGACGAGATGCGGCCGCGCTTTGGCGTGATGCGGGGGCGCGAGTTCCTGATGAAGGACGGATACAATTTCGACGTCGACCGTGATGCCGCGATCCACGCCTATAACCGCCACATGGTCAGCTATCTGCGGACCTATGAACGCATGGGTCTGACCGCGATTCCGATGCGGGCGGCCTCTGGCCCCATCGGTGGCGACAACACGCATGAGTTTCTGGTGCTGGCCAGCACGGGCGAGTCGGAGGTGTTCTTCGACAGCGCCGTGACCGAGCTGAAGCTGGGCAACCGCGAGGTTGATTACGATGACCGCGCCGCCGTGGCGAAGGTCTGCGAAGAGTTCACCACGCTTTATGCCCGCACCGATGAGACGCATGACGCCGCCCTGTTCGACGCCATCCCTGAAGAGCGCCGCAAAGTGGCGCGCGGGATCGAGGTGGGGCAGATCTTCTATTTCGGGACCAAATATTCCGAGGCGATGGGGGCGACGGTGGTTACCCCCGATGGCGGCCGCGTGCCGGTGGAGATGGGGTCGCACGGCATCGGCGTGAGCCGCCTGCTGGGCGCGATCATCGAGGCGAGCCATGACGACAAGGGGATCATCTGGCCCGAGGGCGTGACGCCTTTCCCGGTGGGGATCGTGAACCTGAAGCAGGGCGATGGTGCAGCGGATGCGGCCTGTGAAGGCCTTTACAAAGCGCTGGCGACCAAGGGGCTGGAAGCGCTTTATGATGACCGTGACGAACGGGCGGGGGCGAAATTCGCCACGATGGACCTGATCGGCCTGCCCTGGCGCATCACCGTGGGGCCGCGCGGTTTGGCAAACGGGGTGGTGGAACTCACCTCGCGCCGGACGGGCGAAAGCGAAGAGATGTCGCCGGAAGCGGCGGTGGACCGGATCGCGCAGATCTACGCCGGGCGGTGACCGGCTGGGTCGGAACCCTGCGTTGCGTGGGGTTCCGGCCGTGTTCTGCGATACATCTCGCACAGGACGGCGACGGCGAAGATCGTGGTCAGGAAGCCCAGCGCGCGGAGCATGATGTTGAAGGCCAGTGCAGCCGGGCTGTCCGCGGCGATGCCGAGGTTGTCCATGACATGGCTTGCGGCGATGGCCCCGATGAGCAGAACAGTCCCCACGACACCGGGACCAAGGATGAGGCGCCACATTGTTGCGAAGGTGGCGCGCACGCCCTGTGCCAGCCTGTAGGTGCCGTCGCGCGCTACGGTGGCTGGCAGCGCGGTGCCGAAAAGGCTGAGGGAGAGCAGGTAAATCGGGAAGATCAAGGACAGCATGGCCAGAAAGCTGTTGTTGATGTTCCACATGGCGAGGATGAGGGTCAGCACGATCGCCGTGGGCACGAGGATCAGCGCGAGGCTGATGAGGAGAAACCAGCCGAATTTGAGGGGCGGCGCGCCTTCGGCGGGGGTGTTGCCGCGCAAGGCGAATGACTCACCAAACAAGAAGTGACGGTGGAAATAATAGGCTAGGAAGATCACGGCCACGCCGACCGCTGTGGATTCTGCCTTTGGCTCGAACGCCCAGATCAGGATTTCGATGACCGCCGCGAGCGTCAAGAGCGCGGGAAAGCTGTTGCGGAAGAAGCGGAAACTTTCCTGGTAAATCTTTAACATCTGCACCTCCGACACAGGCCCAAGGATGGCTTGGCGCGACCCGTGCTGTCAAGCGGAGGGGGTCTTGGTGACTGGTCCGGGATGTGGCGGCAGGCATGGCAGAGGGCGGCGGCGGGGAATGTCGGGAAGAAGCCAAGCCTGTACTGCGCCGTCGTGCAGGGGATGAAATCGCGCGGTGGGCTGACGCGGCGTCATGCGACTTGTGGATGGATTGACTTGGCGTCGACGGCTTGCATCCTTTTGCCTGTCGTTCTGGAGAGACTCATGTCGCTGCCCGCCAACCACCCCCGATTGACCAAGCGCCCCTTTTCCACCGGCGAATTGCTGGCCGACGGGATCGTGCATGCGGTGGCGCTGGTGGCGGGGTTGATCGCCTTTTCGCTTTTGCTTGGGTATGTGCTGGGGGCGGGCGATGTGGGGAAATTCGCCGCGCTGGCGGTCTATGCGGCGGGATATTTCGCGATGTTCGGCTTTTCGCTGGCCTATAACATGGTGCCGCCATCGCCGCTGAAATGGGTGCTGCGGCGGTTCGATCATTCGGCGATTTATGTGATGATTGCGGGGACTTACACCGCGATTGTGGTGCATTTCGACAATGTCGTCTTTGCCGCCATCCTTGCCGGGATCGTGTGGACCGGGGCCATTCTGGGCGCGGTGGTCAAGATCGCGCTGCCGGGGCGGTTGGATGGGCTGGCGGTGCTGGCCTATATCGCGCTGGGCATGGTGGGGCTTGCCGCCATCGGCCCCGCGCGTGAGGCGCTGCCCGGGCCATCGCTGGTGCTGTTGGTGCTGGGGGGCGTCACCTATGTGGCGGGCGTGGCCTTTTATCGCTGGCACGCGCTGCGGTTTCACAATGCGATCTGGCATCTGTGTGTGGCCATTGCAGCGGCGTTGCATTTCGCCGCCGTGGCGGTGGCCGTGGCCAGCTGACGCCCGGTTTTCTGCGCCTACCCCCGCTTTGACGGCGCTGTGATGGCGCGCGGCTTGACCTTGCCCGGTCTTGCCGACACTGTCCGCGCCACGGCCGGGAACGGCGAAAACACGGGCAGATCATGGCGAGTACCCCCCCTTTTGCAGGCTTTGAATGGATGATCGCCTGGCGCTATTTGCGCGCCAAGCGGGCCGAAGGTGGCGTGTCGGTCATGACCTGGATCAGCCTTGTGGGGATCACGCTGGCGGTCTTTGCGCTGATCGCCACGCTGTCGGTGCGGGCGGGGTTCCGGGCCGAATTCGTGGACACGATCCTGGGGGCCAATGCCCATGTCACCGTCTATTCCGCGGGGCGTGTCAGCGAGACGGGGGCATTGCAGCGCGGCTTTGCCGAGTATGACGCGCTGGCCGGACGGCTGGCCGAGGTGCCGGGGGTGACGCGGACTGCGCCGCTGATCAAGGGTCAGGTCATGGTCACGGCGGGCGAGGGATCGACCGGGGCCGAAGTCTATGGCATTCGCCCCGCCGACCTTGAGGCAATTCCGCGCGTGGGCGTCGGCGCCAATGCCGAAGGCGACGTTGCCCGCTTTGCCGAAGGCATTGCCATCGGGTCCGGCATCGCGCGCGAGCTTGGCGTCGGGTTAGGCGACCGGGTGCGCGTGATCGCGCCATCCGGGGTGAAGACGGCCTTTGGCACCAGCCCGCGGGTGAATGCCTATGAGGTGGTCTATATCTTTACCGCCGGGCGCTATGACATTGATCGGACACGGATTTACATGCCGTTCGACGAGGCGCAGTCCTATTTCAACAAGGAAGGCATGGCTGACGAGATCGAGGTCATGGTGACCGAACCGGAAAAAGTGGATGACCTTGCACCTGCGCTGCTGGCCGCTGCTGGGGCGGAGGGGATGCTCTGGACGTGGCGCGACAGTTCGGGGGCCTTTTTGCGCGCGCTGGACGTAGAGGACAACATCATGTTCGTCATCCTGTCCATTCTGGTGCTGATCGCGTCGATGAACATCATTTCCGGCCTGATCATGCTGGTGAAGAACAAAGGCCGCGACATCGGCATCCTGCGCACCATGGGGCTGACGGAAGGGGCGGTGCTGCGGGTGTTCTTCATCTGCGGAGCGTCAACCGGATTGGTCGGCACGGCGCTGGGCGTGCTGCTGGGCTGTCTGTTCGCGCTTTATATCGACCCGATCTTTTCCTTTGTGAACTACATGGCGGGGGGCGGGGTCTGGGATCCGTCGATCCGGGGGATCTATGCTTTGCCCGCGAAATTGCAGATCAATGACGTGCTGTCGGCGGTGGGGTTGTCGCTGTTTCTGTCTTTTGTCGTCACGATCTTTCCGGCGCGGCGCGCGGCGCGGATGAACCCGGTGGAGGCCCTGCGGTATGAGTGATCCGGCGCTGGTTCTGGAGGGGATCGAAAAAGGCTACAACCGCGGCAAGCCGTCCGAGGTGATCGTGCTGCGCGGCGCGACGCTGGAAGTGGCGCGGGGCGAGGTGGTGGCTTTGGTCGCGCCCAGCGGGGCGGGGAAATCGACCCTTCTGCATATCGCGGGGCTGCTGGATACGGCGGATCGCGGGCAGGTCCGCCATGCCGGACGGGACATGACCGGGCTGTCCGACCGGGCCCGCACCGATGCGCGGCGGGCGGATGTGGGGTTCATCTATCAGTTCCACCACCTGCTGCCGGAGTTTTCTGCCTTGGAAAACATCGTCTTGCCGCAACTGGCCAATGGCGTTTCGCGGCGCGACGCCGAGGTGCGGGCGCAGGAACTGCTTGCCCGGGTCGGGGTGGGGGCGCGGGCGGGGCATCGGCCGGCGCAGCTTTCGGGTGGGGAACAACAGCGCGTTGCGTTCTGCCGGGCTTTGGCGAACGGGCCGAAACTGCTGCTGGCGGATGAGCCGACGGGCAATCTGGACCCCGCAACATCGGATCAGGTGTTTGGCGCGCTGATGGAACTGGTGCGGGAAACGGGGCTTTCGGCGCTGATCGCCACGCATAACATGGAGCTTGCCGCGCGGATGGACCGGGTGGTGCGGCTGGATCAAGGGCGGGTCGTGCAGGCCGATCCGGTGGCCTGACTCACGGCGGGCGTTGATGTGTGCCCTACTTCGTGTTTGACTGGGTAACCAGTATGAACGGAGGCCGAGATGCAGCGCGTATTCCTATATCCCATTGGCATGATTGCGGTTTTCGGATTGGCGGCCTGTGTCCTGCCGGGGGCGGATGCGCCTGAGCAGACCACCGGGGCGGGCGACTATGCGGCCTTCTGCGCCGCCTGCCATGGGCCAAGCGGTAAAGGCGATGGCGAGATGGCGGCAGGGCTGGCGAAGCGGCCTGCGGACCTGACAGGGCTGACAGCGCGCAATGAAGGCACGTTCCCGACGACGCGGGTAATGGCGCAGATCTGGGGCTATACCGGGGGCCGGGATGGCGGGCGGGTGATGCCGCAGTTCAGCGCGTTGCTGGATGGGGCGCTGGTGCCCTATGATGGCGGCGACGGCATTGCCTCGCCTACGCCGATCCGGTTGGTGGAACTGGCCGAGCATCTGAAGACGCTGCAAAAGTAGTGCAGCAGGCGGTGCAGATGGCGGTGCAGACGGGCGTATGCACGCAGCGGGCTGTGCGTTCCGGGGTTGGTAACGGGTGACGCCCACGTCCTAGGGGGCCGAGGTGGGGATCACCTCGGGCTGGCTGCCCGCAATTTCCAGGATCAGTTTGCGGCGCACGGCGGCGGTGAAGCTGTCGCCTGTGTCGGCGGTCACGAGAAAGGCGCCGGGCCCGCCGATGATCTGGGTGGCGTAGATTTCTTCCAGATTGCCGCCCGCGCGCTGGGGGCTGTCGGGGCGCAGGATGGGCAGGGCGTTGATGGTGATGTCGGCGGCCAGCACCTCGGCCCGCGCATCCGCGATGCTGGGGCCTGACCAGTTGTTCGCGCTGTCACCCGAGAAATCGATCACGCGGCGCAGACCGGTGATCTGGTTTTCGTCGATGAGGCGTTTGCCTTCCAGAAGCGCGGCGCCAATGGCGTTGCGGCCGGAGGCGAGGCGGGGCGGCGTCAGCAGGTTGGCGGCGAAGGTTTCGGCATCCTCGGGCGTGGCGATCACGGTCCAATCCACCACCACGGCCTGATTGGCCGCCCATTCCACATAGGTCACGGCGATGGATCCGGTGAGGGTGGAGGAGATGGCATAAAGCACATCGGGGTGGGTGATCGCCTGCGCATATCCCTGACGCTGAAACTCGATCTCGGCCTGATCGATGGAGCCGGAGGCATCGGCGAGGAGGACAAGCTCAAGGTCCACCTCCTGCGCGTGGAGGGGGGTGGCGAGGAAGGCGAGGGGGAGGAGCCAATGCCGCATGAGAGGGAGGATAGGGCGGATGCGGCTGGGGAGGGGATCACATTTCGGTCAGGGAAGATTCAGGGCCCGGCGTAGGGCCGCATTCGCGCGGGTCTGCCAGCCGCGGCCATCGGCCTTGAGCGCCGTCAGGACATCGGGATCAAGGTGCAGGGTGACGCGTTGCTTGCGTTCCGAGGCGGGCAGGGGCGGGCGGCCGAGTTTGCCGTGGGCTTGGAGGATTTCAACGAGTTCGGGGAAATCCCAGACGGGGCGGAGGCGAGCGAAGTCTTCGTCCGTCAGTTCCGGATTGTCCGGATCAAGGGCGATGCCATGGTTGATGGCTTCCTCTTCCTTATCAGAAATCGGTGCGAGCTTCAGATGTTTCGGCTTGCCCATTTGCGTTGCTCCCGTCTGTTGGCCTTTCGGAATGAGATGACGCGCACCCGCCCGTTCCGTTTTGTGAAGATCAACTTGTGCAGCCGATCCTTGATGTAACCGACAGCGATGAACCGATCTTCGCCATAGTCGCGCCGGTTGTCCGGCTCGATCTGCGCTGTCGTCCAATCGAACTGCGCAAGCGCGGCGAAGTCGATGCCGTGCTTATCGCGGTTCGTCTGGCGTTTGGCTTCGTCCCAGTCCCACATTTATATGCATACATTAAGTTGCCGGGCAAGGGGAGTGTGGGTTGGGCAGGGTTAAGGTGGGGTTAAGGGAGACCCCGTTGCTGTAGGAGGAGCGTTTATACTCGCAGCGCGCATTTTGGCTGCTAGTTGAGAAAGCGCGAGGTGCGCTTTTTATATTACTTGGTGTCTAGGAAACTTTGCGCTAGCATCTTTGCTCATGTGCATGATTTTCTTAGGTAAACGTATGGCTGATGAATCGGAAAACTCCAACAGTAAGCGTATCCTAGCCGAACTTGCGGTGCCAATTTATAATGATCTTTTGCAACCGGGCGTCAAAGAAGTCGGGCGAGCACTGACCGTTATTGGGAAAACGACCAACTTGGCTTTGGCCCCTCTCCGGGGTGTCGTTTGGAGTTATGAAATATTCGAGTCTTGGCTCGTTTCGAAAGTGGAGCCTCATTTCTCGAACGTAGATTCGTCCCAGATAGGCAGCCCAGACCTTGCTATAGCCGGTCCGCTAGTTAACGCCATGAAGTATGTTGCTGAGGACACTACACTAACTGAAATGTATGCAAAGCTTTTGGCCACTTCAATGATTAAGGATGAACGAAGAAACGCTCATCCTGGCTTTGTGCACCTAATAGGACAGCTTACCCAAGATGAAGCAAAGTTAATAGCACACATCTTCAAATCAGGGCCTGCAGCTATTGTTCTTCCAATGCTGATCGACCATAAAAAGTCACGCAGCAAAACTTATCGAAGCAGGTTGTCTTGTCTTCCCTTTGATGCTGATTGCACGTTTCCTGAGGACTTCCAGTTATACTTGGACAATCTAAGGCGGCTTCAGATTTGTGAGTATGACGACGACTCGTTCATGGTGGAAAAAAAGGACGAGTATGATCGGGTATTCGAGCTTCCCTCCATGGTAGATGTTTTGAAAGAGGGTGAATCTGAGGGTTATGACCTGGCAGTTGCCAAAGGCCATGTTACGCTGAGTGTTTTTGGTGCACGTTTCGCCAAGGCATGTATTGCCTAACCATCACACATCCAACTCCTCCACAAACCGCGCGTTTTCCTGGATATACTGGAAGCGCAGTTCCGGCTTCTTGCCCATCAGGCGTTCCACCAGATCGCCGGTCATGCCGGGTTCGTCCTCATCGATGCTCACGCGGATCAGTTTGCGGCTGGCCGGGTCCATCGTGGTGTCTTTGAGGTCTTTGGCGTCCATCTCGCCCAGACCCTTGAAGCGTTGCACGTCGATCTTGCCCTTGCCGCCGAGGCCTTTGGCCATCCATTCCTCTTTTTCCGCGTCCGAGGCGACGTAGAGCCGCTTGGCACCTTGGGTCAGGCGGTAGAGGGGGGGGCAGGCGAGGTAGAGGTGGCCTTTGTCGATCAGGGGGCGCATCTGGGTGAAGAAGAAGGTCATCAGCAGGCTGGCGATATGCGCGCCGTCGACATCGGCGTCGGTCATGATGATGATCTTTTCGTAGCGCAGATCGTCGACCTTGAACTTGGTGCCCATCTGCACGCCGAGCGCTTCGCAGATGTCGCGGATCTCAGAGTTGTCGTGCAGTTTGGCGGAGGCCGCGCCGAGGACGTTGAGGATTTTCCCCTTCAACGGCAACAGGGCCTGCGTTTCGCGGGACCGTGCGCCTTTGGCGGAGCCACCGGCGGAGTCGCCTTCGACGATGAAAAGCTCGGTCCCTTCGCGGGTTTTCGAGGTGCAGTCGGTGAGTTTGCCGGGAAGGCGCAGCTTCTTGGTCGCCGTCTTGCGGGCGGTTTCCTTTTCCATGCGGCGGCGGAGGCGTTCTTCGGCGCGCAGGACGAGGAAATCGAGGATGGCACCGGCGGATTTGGTGTCATTCGCCAGCCAGTTGTCGAAATGGTCGCGAACCGCGCCTTCGACCCATTTTGCGGCCTCTTCCGTGGCGAGGCGGTCCTTGGTCTGGCCCACGAATTGCGGTTCGCGGATGAAGCAGGAGACCAGCGCGCAGCCCCCGGTGAGCAGGTCATCGCGGGTGATTAGCTCGGCCTTGCGGTTCTTTACCAACTCGCCATAGGCGCGGATGCCCTTGAGGATGGCGGCCCAGAACCCGCCCTCATGCGTGCCGCCTTCGGGGGTGGGCACGGTGTTGCAATAGGATTGGATGAAGCCGTCGCGGGCGGGCGTCCAGTTGATGGCCCATTCGACAGAGCCGGGGACGTTGTACTTCTCGGTAAAGCTGACCTTTCCGGCGAAGGGGCGGTCGGCATAGGTGGAGGTTTTGGTGAGTTGGTCGGACAGGTAATCGGCAAGGCCACCGGGGAAGTGGAACACCGCCTCTAACGGGGTTTCACCGTCGTTGATGGCCGATTTCCAGCGGATTTCGACGCCCGAGAAAAGATAGGCCTTGGAGCGGACCATCTTTAGAAGGCGCGCGGGTTTGAAGGTTTGAGAGCCGAAGATTTCATGGTCGGCATGGAAGGTGACGGATGTGCCGCGCCGGTTGGGGGCGGGGCCAATCTTGGTGACGGGGCCCTGCGGGATGCCGCGCGAGAATTCCTGAACGAAAAGCTCGCGGTTGCGCGCCACCTCAACCCGCATGTGATCGGACAGCGCGTTGACGACGGATGCCCCCACGCCATGCAGGCCGCCCGAGGTGGCATAGGCGTCGCCGCCGAACTTGCCGCCCGCATGCAGGGTGCAGAGGATCACCTCCAGCGCGGATTTGCCGGGGAATTTCGGGTGCGGGTCGATCGGGATGCCGCGCCCGTTGTCACGGATGGTGACGGCGTAATCGGCGTGAAGCTCCACCTCGATCCGGGTCGCGTGACCGGCCACGGCCTCGTCCATGGAGTTGTCGAGGATTTCGGCGACAAGGTGGTGCAGCGCGCGTTCATCCGTGCCGCCGATATACATGCCGGGGCGTTTGCGGACGGGTTCCAACCCTTCGAGCACCTCGATGGAGGAGGCGTTGTAGGACTGGTCCCCGGAGGAGAGGAGGTCATTGGCCATGGGATGCTCGATTCTTGGTTATGCGGCTGTGGGGCGGGATTAGAGCATCCCGGGGGGGATGGGCGCAAGATGTGGGGTGGTCAGCGCGGGATGGCGCGCTGGCGCAGCCATTCTGCGAGTTCGCCTTCATCCATCAGGCGCTGGGCGGCGCGGATGATGGTTTGGCCGATGTCTTCGGTATCAAGCTGGATGTTCAGGCCGTGCAAGGCAAGCACGGCATGCATCGAACGAAACGCAGTGCGCTTGTTGGCATCGTTGAAGCAATGGCCTTGGGCAATGGCGATGGCATAGGCGGCGGCCAGATCGAAGGCATCCGCGATCATGCCATAGGTCAGGCGGTTGTCGACACGGGCAAGCGCCCCTTCGAGGGATTTGTCACGGGCGCGCCCGGGCAATTCGCCGGGGTTCAGGACATGGTCGTGGATACGCTCGACCAACTCGGCACTCAGGAGGATGAAGGTCATTTGTCACGCAGGTAATCGAGAACCGGTTGCACGCGCTCGCGCGAGCGTTCAAGAACTTCCATCACCTCTTCAAGGGTTGCCACCCGGTGCTCGGCTTTCTCAACCGCCTCGACCGGGACGAGGTAGCCGACAAGGGCAGAGTTTTTCAGAATGGCCACGGGTTGGCCGTTGGCGCGATCGAACACCTTTTGCGGTTCGCGCAACTCGGTCATGGTGCAGATGTTGGGGGTGGCGAGGCGGGTCATGGGCGGCTCCCTTGAAGAATGTGC